>JALYXU010000161.1 GCA_030946925.1 Pseudomonadota bacterium | reverse complement strand
GCTTGCGCGGCCACCTTGTGGTGAATGAGCCAGACGACGACATCTGACGCATTGGCGCGGGCGCGGACCAGGTCTTCGTCCGTCGCAATTTCGACGACTGCGACATGAACCGCCTTTTTGAGGAGCGGCAGAGCGTCGACCATCGCCCGTCGTGTTTCGCGTGAGTCGTTCCACCGTTCCACCCGATGACGAAGCGTTCGAACCTCGGCGCAGCGCCGACCGAGGGAACGATCAGCACCGGGCGGCCGATCTGCATGACGAGGCGCCCGTGCTTCCCTGGCGCGAACCGCTCAAGAAGCCGCCGACGGAAGCTTCGGTGATGAAGAGGTCGGCGCGCGCGAGGTAGTCCGACAAGGGTGCGAAAGAGATGCTCGAGCGCCATGCGAGCTTCTAGACGCGCTCGTGCAGTACGCGCCGAAACGCCGCGCCGCGCATCCCTACCAAGATATCCGCTTCGAAACGCCGCTGTCGGTGCGCTGCCGCACTCAGAACAACCCTCGGACGCGTAAACTGGCCGCCGAGCTCGAGAAGTACCATGCTTTCTGCGGGCGAAGTTCACTGGAGAGTCCGATGCCGACCGCCCATAACCCCAAGTCGAATCATGTGCTTGCGGCACTGCCGGAGGCGGAATGGGTGCGTTGGCTGCCGCAGCTCGAGTCGGTCAAGCTGCCTCTCGGCGAAGTTCTCCATGAGTCGGGCAAGGGGCAGACGCACATCTACTTTCCGACGACGGCGATCGTCTCCCTGCTCTACGTCATGGAGAACGGCGCCTCTGCCGAGATCGCCGTCGTGGGCAACGAAGGCGCGGTCGGCATTTCTCTCTTCATGGGCGGAGAGACGACGCCAAGCCGCGCCGTCGTGCAGAGCGCCGGTCAGGGCTTTCGCCTCAAGGGCAGCGCGATCAAGGAAGAGTTCAACGGCTCCGGACCGGTGATGCACGTGCTGCTTCGCTACACGCAGGCGCTGATCACGCAGATGGCGCAGACGGCGGTCTGCAATCGGCACCACTCCCTCGATCAGCAGCTCTGCCGCTGGCTGCTCCTGAGCCTGGATCGCCTGCACGGCAACGAGCTCGTGATGACACAGGAGCTGATCGCCAACATGCTCGGCGTGCGCCGCGAGGGCGTGACCGAAGGCGCGCTCAAGCTGCAGAAAGCGGGCTTGATCAAGTACGCGCGCGGCCGCATCACGGTACTGGACCGCAAGGGCCTGGAGAAGCGCTCTTGCGAGTGCTACGCGGTCGTGAAGAAGGAATACGACCGCCTGTTGCCCGATCTCCAAGCGACCTGAGCCAGCGTCCATTCGGAAGGCCTTTCGACCGCAAGGCGGCAGTCGAGCGCTGCCTGGCTCAACTCCCGCCAGAGTTGTCGTTTACTCGTGGGTCCAGCGCGACGACGCGGACGGGCAGCGACAAGGGGTTTTCAGCGGCTCTCTCCGCTGGCGGCCTTGCGCGCGTAAAAGGCGGAGACCTCATTTATTTCGGCGGCCGTCATCGCTCGGGCCATGTTGCGCATCTGCGCTTCGGAATCGTTATGCCGAGCACCTGAACGAAACGCCGTGAGCTGTGCCACCAGGTATTCGTATGGCATGCCCTCGATCCATGGCGCACCGAGCTTCTGGTCCACCCCGCCATGACACGATATGCAAGGTGCAATATTGCGCATCGGGGCACCGACACGCACAAGCGCGGGGAGCGTTTCGTCGTACGTCGTGGGCGTCGTTCGCGCCTTAGGCAGGTAAGCGTAGTAGCCGGCGAGGTCCTCGATGTCGCGTTCGGACAGGCCCGGCGTCAACGCCTCCATGACGGAGCTCGCTCGCTTGCCGCTCTTGTAGTCGTGGAGCTGTTTCATGACAACCTCCGGATACTGACCCGCGAGGTTCGGCGCATTGGAAATGCTTTGCCCCTGGGCGCCGTGGCACATCGTGCAGTTGAGCGCGAGCGTCGCACCTCGGCCGACAGCGTCCTGCGCACTGACGCGTGCCATGGCGCGTTCGAGGACGACATCCGTCGACTGCGGCTTTGCCATGCCTTGGCTGGGTTCCGTTGACCAGGACGCCGGAACGCCTGCTGCTCGGCAAATGCTCGCCCAGAGTCCCTGCGCCGTGAAATCGGGATGCGACGAAGGCAGCCATAGAAAGCCGACCAGTATGGCGAGGACAGTGAAGGCGACAAGAGACACCAGGCTCCAGCGGAACCAGGGATTGCCCCACGAGTACATACCGTGCACCTTCATCACCTACTACCGATCGGGATGACAGGTACCGACGCGTCCTTCAGCATGGCCAACTGGGCGATCGGAAAGCCGTAGTTGACGACAGTCAGACCGACCATCATCGCCACCCAGAGGCCGAATCCGTTCAACGCAACCGGCGTCGCGGCCCCCACGTGCGCAGCGCGACTGAAGGTGAACGCCTGCGGCGACACCTTCGTGAGGCGGTGCGCCCGAGCAAGGATATAGACCAGGATGAATGCCGACAGCACCAGCAGCAGGCCGCCGACTGTGGATGCAACCACGGTCCAGGCTTGCGACTGGATGTCCGGATGGGTGTAGTCGTAGTAGGCCATGCGCCGGGGCATGCCCAGCAGCCCTACAAGGTGCCACGGCATCGTCAGCACCATCATCCCCACGAACCAGAGCCAGAGCTGCGCCTTCATGAGCCCTTGTGGCAGGGGACCGCAGTGGGTGAGCTGCGGCCAAAGCTCGTAGGCGATCATGAAATACATGATGACGATGGCGCCGGCGAAGATGAGGTGAAAGTGACCAGTGATCCACTGCGTGTTGTGAATCGTCTCGTTGAGCTGGTAGCTCATGTTGATGATTCCGCCGGCTCCGCCGAAGCCAAGCATGACGAACGAGAAGGTGACGGCCAGCATCATCGGGTTGCCCCACGGCAGCGTCCTCACCCAGCCGAACAGGCCCTTGCCGCCGCGCAGGCGGCCCGCGATTTCTGCAGATGCGACGATGGTGAACACGGTCAGCAGCGTCGGCACTGAGACCATTGCCGTCATGGCGGCGTGCACGAACTTGAAGCCGGCACCGATCTGCGGGTCTGCGAACAGGTGGTGGATGCCGATCGGCATCGAGAACACCAGAAACAGCACGAACGCCACCCGACCCATCGTGTCGCTGTAGAGCCGCCCGCCGATTGCCCGCGGCACCAGCGTGTAGAAGGCAATGTAGGCCGGCATCAGCCAGAAGTAGACGATGGCGTGCAGCGTCCAGGAGAACAGCACCCGAGCCAGACCGGCGTTGATGGTGTCGGTCAGTCCGAGTGAGGCTGGGAGGATGAGCACCAACACCTCCACAGCCGCACCCACCGACGTCCAGGCCCAGAGGTAAGCGCCGGCGACATTGCCGAACATGATCAATGGAATCGAGACGCCCGGGTTGTCCCGTTTCCAGGCGCGCAGGTTGATCGACATCAGCGCGACCCAGATCCACGAGCCGACGACCACCAGGACGACGCCGATGTAGTAAAAAGGACTGGCGATCATCGGCGGGTAGAACGTGTAGAGCACGGACGCTTTGCCGATGGCCATCGTGACGGCCGCCAAAGCGGTGCCGAGCACGACAAGCCAGAAGCCGGCCCACGCCCACCTCAAGCCAATCAGGGGCTTCTTCAGGGCCAACTCCGTGATGGCGTAGCCGAAGCCCATTGCCAAGAGGGTGGGGAACACATAGGCCATCACGGTGCCGTGGGCAGTCACCGAGCGGTAGTAGTGCTCCGGGTTGGCGACCCAGGCAGAGAGCGGGCTGCGCACGAACATCTGCCATTCGCCAAGCACGATCGCGCCGAGAAAGGCGACCAAGGCGACCCAGAAGTGGGCCAGGACGAGCTTCTTAGCCAGGAACACAGCTCATCCTCTCCCCACCACGGGCCTTGGCAAGAAACTCCTCAGGCGGTAGCACCTGGACGCGCGCCCACATGGCTTCATGGCCAGTGCCGCAGTATTCGTGGCAAGGCATGAGCATCTCGCCGGTGGTCTTGAAAGTGGTCGTGAAGGTGGAGACGAAGCCCGGCACGAGCATCGTGTTGGCGTTTGTGCGACCAATCAGGAAGCCGTGGATGGTGTCGCTCGCCGTTGCCCGGAACGTCACCGGCATCTCGGCCGGAACGACGATGCACTGAGGCACGAACGAATACTGCTGGGCGACCAGCCGCACCGTGACCTTGCCGTCGGGGGCCATCGTCGTCCCGAGATTGGTCTCGACGAACTCGCCCTTGACATGAATCGTCTTGACGTCGACGGTCTCGACGCGCGACGGCGGCATCGATGCCCAGTGCAGACCGGTCACGACCATGATGCCGATGAGCAGGGCAATGATCGAAGAGACGACAATCGCCCACCGCCGTTCGGCGGCGACAACGACTGCCCCGCTCAGATGCCCAGGCAGTCCGGGGGCAGGCCCAAGAGCGCTCACTGGACGACGCCCCGAGGTAGATAGGCAAAGACGTAGAAGGCCAGATAGATGGCTAACACCAGAGCTGTCGCGATGCCGGCGACCGCGAAAGCGCCGGACGGGCCTTCGGCGACGATACGATCGACCGCTTCGTCGAGGGCGTGCTCTTCCTTGAGGTCGATCGACTCGGGCATCGCATTCACTCCGGAAGCAGCTTGCGCAAATCGTTAGCCTGTGTGGGCGTCACCGGCGTACCACTGTTCTCCCAGGCAACTCGGACGTAGGTCAGCACAGCGGCGACCTCTTCGTCGTTCAGGATGTGGGAGAACGGCGGCATGCCGTGTGGCCGCGGATTCTTCTTCGTTCCGGGCGCAAAACCGCCGTTGAGCACCATCCGAATCGAATTCACTGGCGAGGACATCGTGATGGATTGGTTGCCGGCCAGGGGTGGGTAGGCAGGCGCGTGGCCCTTGCCTTCGTCGCCATGGCAAACGGCGCACTGGGCTGCGTAGACCTTGCGCCCAAGCTCCAAGACCGTCGGGTCCACAAGCCGGGCCTGGCTGGTCGGAGGTGGTTCTGAATCGCGCTGCGGCAACGCCTTCAGATAGACAGCCATCGCTGCGATGTCCTCGTCGTTCATGTACTGCAAACTGTTGTATACGACTTCGGCCATCGGTCCGTACACCGTTCCGCGGTGCGAAGCCCCGGCCTGCAGCAGGTCGCCGATGTCCGCAAGACTCCAGTCGCCCAGTCCCGCTTCACGGTTTGAGGTGAGCGATGGCGCGTACCAGTTCTGATTCGGGATCATTCCGCCTTCGAAGGCTTTGGACTCGCTCGATCCGCCAAGGGCATTGATCGCCGTGTGGCACATGGCGCAGTGTCCGAGACCCTGGACCAGATAGGCGCCGCGGTTCCACGCCGCGCTTTGCTTGGAGTCTGCGACGTACTCCCCTTGCTTGAAGTAAAGCGTTCGCCAGCCGAGCAGCAGGTCGCGGTTGTTGAATGGGAACTTCAGCTCGTGCGGGCGGTTCGCCTGCCTGATAGGCGGCTCCGCCATCAGGTACGCGTAAATCGCGTCGGAATCCGCGCGCGTCACTTTTGTGTAGGAGGCGAAAGGCATCGCCGGGTACAGCAGCGTGCCGTCACGGGACACCCCTGTGTGCATCATTCTGTAGAAATCGTCGTCCGTCCATTTACCGATGCCCGTCTCGTCATCAGGCGTGATGTTGGGGACGAAGAGACTGCCGAAGGGCGTCGGCATCGCCCGGCCGCCGGCAAACTGCTTGCCGTTGACTTCGGTGTGGCAGGCCACGCAATCTCCGGCTCGGGCCAGGTACTCCCCGCGGTTGATCGTTTGTGTGGTCGCACTCAGGACCTCGCCCTCCTGGTGCGGCAACAGCCGCGGGCGTAGGAGACTGAGCGCTATGGCGGCCATTGCGGCAAGGGCAGCCAAGATCACTAAGCCGAGCAGGAAGCGCCTGCCTAGACGCCGTCGGTTCATCGCTGGCTGCCGCAGGCCAGGGGCATGCGCATGAGGTTCGACTTCTCAGGGGCCGGATCTTTGGGTGGGTCTTGCGATGCAAGCCACGCCGAAACCGCGGCAACGTCGGTCTCCGACAGCCGCGTGGCGATGCGCTTCATGCAATCGGGCTCCGCGGCATGGCGGTCGCCCACTCGCCATCGCGTGAGTTGGGCGACGATGTAGCTCGGCCGCAGGCCGACCAGCCCAGGGATGCCCGGCTCCATGCCGGTCAAACCAGTGCCGTGGCACGCGCTGCAGGCGGGAACCCCCTTGGCCGGGTCACCGCTGGCGACGAGAGCCTGACCTCGTGCCAGCGCGGCAGCGTCGGCACGAACTGGCTCCTTGACTGAAAAGGGCGGGCGCTGCTTTGCGAAATAGTCGGCAACCTCGCGAAGATAAGGATCAGGCAGGTAGGCGACCAGGTAGTTCATCGGCGCGTACTTGCGAGTTCCATCGCGAAACGCAGCCAGTTGGTTATAGATGTAGCCGCCCGGCTTGCCCGCGATTCGCGGGTAGTAGCCATTTTTGGTGCCTTGGCCGTTCTGCCCGTGGCACGTGACGCAGCCTTGAATCCGCGCCTCCATGGAATCGACCTCCTTGAAGGCTGCAGTCGCTTCGGGGTCGGCCAACACAGCTTGTGGCGCAAATGCCAGGGCCAGCAACAAAGGCAGGGTTCGACGCAGCAGAGCCGAACAGCTGCTGTACAACGCTTGCAGACCATGCATCAGCGTCGCCGGATGGTGCACAGCCTCTTTTTGCAGCAAGTCAATGAAACTGTTGGGCGTAGGCTAGTTGATCCAAGGCGTAGCAGCCGCATGCGGCTTTCCGGAGCCCTGGGCGGTCCAGCACAGTCAATACGCCCCGTCGGTATTCGATCAGGCCGCTGCGCTGGAGTCCGCCAGCAGCCACAGTGATGCCCACCCGGCGCACGCCGAGCATATAGGAGAGGAACTCGTGCGTCATCTCGAAAGTGTCGCTGTGAGCCCGGTCCTGGCTCATCAAGAGCCAGCGCGCCAGTCGCGGACCGATCTCGTGAAAGCGCAAACACACTGCCGAAGTCGCCAACTGCGCCATGACTACGGCGATGTACTTGTCTATCGCGCGTTGCAGTGGCGGGTTCTGTACGAGTTCCGCACGAAAGGCGACCTTGCCGATCCGCAGTGCACTTCCTGCGCCCTGCACCACGGCATGCAGTGGGCTTTGGCTAACGCCCAGCGCAAGTTGTGATCCGAGCATGCCTTCACGCCCGACCATGCCGACTTCGACGCCGGGTTTGCCGGGGACGACGGCCACCAGCGAGATGAACCCGTCGATCGGGAAGTACACGTGCCTTGTGGGGGTCGCCGGGTCGCAGATGACCTTTCCAAGTACCAGAGCGATGGGTTCGCAGAGCTCGAGGAGACGCCGACGATCGCCCCGGGGCAGTATTTCAATGAGATGGTTTTGGGTGGACAAAATGTACCTAGCCGCGCGAGTTGGGGTCGAGCCCGAGCTATCGATCTATCGCGGGGAACCTAGGATATGAGTCTGCGCTATCGGCCTGCTGCCGACTGTCTGCCAGCGCACATAGCACGTCACTTCGTCAAGGTCAGAGGAAGAAGTCGGTCGTACTCGCGCTTTTAACTTTGCGACCGGAACACTTCCTGTTCATGGGTGCGCTACCGCACCGATCCCCCGACATATTCGCCAGCCGAGGCTTGATCCTTCGTCACCGAAGGCTCAATCCGTGTTCGGAGAGCGACTGAGTTGGGCGGGTGCATCGGCGCGATGTCCGGCGAACGACAACGACCACGTCGCCGACGCACATCAACGTGTCAGGCGTTCGTGCGCGAAGCTGACGCTGCAGGAAGCTGTCGACCTCCACGTGTTGCACTTCGTTGCCGCCAACCCGGAGCTCGACGCTACCCAGGCGGGTCAGGTCGCCCTCGACCTCATCTCCGACGGCCGGAGTCCAAGCATCCGTGAATCGGATCAAGGTATATCCGCCCTCCGTGCACCGGATGGCCAACGCAGAGAGCCGTCGGTTGCGCCCTACCGGGATCTTCGTCGTGTCAAGGTTTCGCGGCCGGCGTCGCGGCAACGACCAGGCCGACTGTCGTGGCTTCGAGGGAAATCGGCAGCTTTGTTTGCCATCCCGCGCTCAAGACGGCGCCGAGCAAGAGCGCCGCGACTCCGGTTGCGCTCAATCCAGCTCCAAGCCGCAAGCCCGTATTTCGGCGACACGCAGCACGGTTGCCGGGAAGGCACAGGAGGGTAGCCAAAAGCAGGAGAACCGCGGCGGGCAATTGACTCGGAACCAGAAGCAACGCCAAGGCGTAAAGGATCCCTGCCGAGAGGCGCCAGAGGGCGAGGCCCACCCACGATAAGGAATGGTCTACCGCTGCAGTGGTCGTCGAGGCCATGCGCGGTTGTAGCTTTCCCTCCGCGTCGCGTCGGTTCGCTGGCGCACGCACGAGCTAATGTGCGGCAGCGCGCAGACGCCGCGTAAGCGGCGTGAAAGACTGAGCCTCCGCTGGGGCAGACCAGAGAAAGAAAGCAAGCCGATGACTGGAAACGCCGAATCCTTCGTGGTGGCCGAAGCCGCCCGCTTCACCTGGGAAAGGCGGGCGCCTGTCCCGGAGGACCACCACGTGCTGGCGCACACTTGGAACTGGCTCAACGCACTGCCAAAGGGTGTGCGCCCGGTCCACCTGCCGGGTCAGTTTCCTCGCATCACCAACGACCTCTCGCGGCTCTGGTCTGCGAGTACTGACCTGGAGGACTACTTCGCGGAAAAGGAGTTCAGCCCACGACCAGACCGCAAGGGGTTTCCGCCTCTCATCAAGGAGGAGCTCCTTGCGATGCATCTCTACTCGCTTCGCAATCGGCGAGCCCCTTCTGAGGAACGTCCACCGGCACGTAGGTCATTGCTCGCCTGACGATCGGCACCTACGCCTGGGGCGCGCGTTCCGCGATCTCGTCCTTTTTGTCACTGGCGCTCTTGCCGGCAACGCGCGTCGGGCCGGCATCCGTTCCAAAAAGTTCTTTAACGCCTGTGACAAACGACTCCATCTCCAGGGGCTTTGTCCAGTAGTCCAGCGCACCCAGGTCCTTGGCCTTGAGGATGTCTTCCGGCATCGCACTCGCGGATACCGCGACCACCGGTAGGGACGCGGTCTCCGGGTTGGCATCGAGTTCCGCAAGAACCTCGAACCCCGTCATGTCCGGCAGGTTCATGTCGAGCAGGACGAGGTCCGGTTTCTCTGCCGCTGCGAGCCTGAGCCCTTCCTTGCCTGTGTCTGCCTCGAGCAGCTCGACTGGCCCGCATTTCAGCAACATCTGCTCGACGATGAGCTGGTTGACTGCCTCGTCTTCGATGTGGAGCACAACTGCGGTCTCTCCAGGCTGCTTGAGCGGAGCGAGGACTGGTTCGTCGTGCTCACGCCGTGGCAAAGCCGAGTTCTTCAGAACGACACGTGCGAGCGTTCCGGAGGAGCTGCTGTTGACCTCCAGCCTGCCATGCATCATGTCCACCAACTGTCGACTGAGCGTCAGCCCGATACCGGTGCCCTCGACGCCTTGGTTTTCTCTGCCGAGCCGATTGAACGGCTCGAACAGATGCGCCATTTGCTGCTCCGTCATCCCGGGGCCGTCGTCATGCACTTCGATGACGACGTGTCCGTCGTCGAGCATGACTCGGACGAGCACCGTGCTTCCCGGCTTGCTGTACTTGCAGGCGTTGCTAAGCAAGTTGACGAGGACCTGGCGCAACCTGTGTGCATCCCCACTCACCCCGAACCGTCCTAGGGGCCAGCTGGTTTTCAGAAGGCTGATCTCGTTGCGATCTGCGAGAGCTTCATTGAAGGCAATCGCGTCCTGGACAACGGGCACCACGTCGAAATCGGTGCGCAATACGGTCAGCCGACCCGCTTCCCAAAGCACGGCTTCCGCGGCGCTATGTCGGTGCGCGCCCCCGGGGTACCGTCTCAGGCGGTGTGTCCTACCGCACAGACGCGTCCGCTGTCCGACGTTATGTTTCGCCGATGCTTGTCGCGCCCGTTCTAGCTTCGTTCACCCACGCAGCTCAGCTGCGCGGCGTTGCAGCAACCCAAGAAAAGCTTTGGAGCACGTCGTCGTTCGGTTCCATGGCCGCCCCGTCTCGGCTGGAGTCGCTCGATCTGAGCGAGCACCTCGACCGCTGTCGGCGCTCGAGGGGTTCGCTTTTCGCGGCCCTCTGCCTCGCCGAACGGGTGCAGATGTTCATGGTTTCACGGGCGATCACGACCATGGCCCTCGCTGCCCTATCCGCCGGAATTCTGTTTGCGCTGCTGTAGGGGCCGGAGATAGATCGCGACGCCATGACTTACGCGGTCCGAGGCAAGGTTTCGATCGTGGAGGCGCTCGGGCTCGCGAAGCACTCCGACGCGCTCGGCCAAAGCAAACGGTGCTCCAAGGTCGATGACAACATCGACGCTGCGAGATGCTCGAGATGCTGCTGGAATGCGTGCGTCACGTCCCGGTCTTTACCTCCGTAGGGCCGACGACGCTGCCTGCTTGCAAGAGGCGTTGGTCAAGGTTGCGCTCTCCGACGTCGGCTGCCCGGAATGGATGGCTACGAACTCGCAAGGCAGATTCGCAGCCTGGCTGCCTCGAGCCGGGGGCACCGGAAGGGGCTCTCTTCACACAGAGAGGCTGGCATGCGAAAAGTCGCAGCCGCGGCCAACTTCTTGCACGAGGCCCGTGCGCTCGCTGCCGACGCCCAGGGATCGGCAGTAGACTTTTATTGAAGGGCCGCGCGAAGCCCGTCCTCGGCGTCTTTTGCCGGTCGCAGTGTTGGACGCAACCGAGGAGTTCGATGCTTTGATTCGACAAGAATTCATCTCGTACGTGCTGTGCCTGGGCACTGATGAAGATGCGGACTCGATTGCCGTCTCGACGAAGACCATCCAAGCCGTGAGTGCGCTGATCAACGAGCTCAAGCCACTTGTCGGCGAGTCGGCGGCCCGGGCGCTCTACGGGCGCGCGCTGCACTTGGCCAAGTCATCCTTCGAGCGTCCTGCGGGAATGTTCGAGACGGTCGCCGACATGCTGACTCCTTTGTCGCGCGACCTCGGTGCTCGTCAGCCCGATGAAGCCAAAGCGGCCAGCAGCGCCTTGCTTCGATCCTTCGTGGATTTGTTGGTATCGCTCATTGGCGAACCGTTGACCTATCGAATGCTGGGGACGGCCTGGGGCGTGCCGTCCCTGCAGCGCCCCGCCAAGGACTCGATGCCATGAACGACAAGGTTGTCATCCAACGCATTCCGACCGGGGTGCTGGGGCTCGACTCACTCCTGGGGGGCGGCCTCGCGGAGTTCTCTTTCAACATCATTGCCGGGGCCCCGGGTTCAGGAAAAACGACGCTTGCGCACCAGATGATGTTCGCGATGGCAAGCCCGACGCGGCGCGCCATCTTCTTCACCGTGCTGGGCGAGCCCGCCTTGAAGATGCTGCGCTACCAGCAGCAATACAACTTCTTCGACACCGCGAAGCTGGACGGCTCCATTCGGTTCATCAATCTCAGCGACGAGGTGATGAAGGGCGACTTCAACGTGGTGCTGGCCCGAATCGCCGAGGAGGTCGAACGCTTCGAGCCGGGCCTGGTGTTCGTCGACTCCTTTCGCTCTGCCGCCCAGGCGGCCAAAGATGCCGGAGAGGGGGGTGCGGTCCTCCGGCATTTCGTGCAGCGCCTAGGCATGTTCCTGACGAGCTGGCAGGCGACAACTTTCCTGATCGGGGAGTACATGGCCATCGACAGCGAGGCGAACCCGGTGTTCACCATCGCCGACGGGATTTTTCTGCTGATGCAAAGCCTGCACCGCAACTCGATGGTGCGAAAGATCCAGATCGGTAAGTCACGGGGTCAAGCCACGATCGCCGGCCTGCACACCTTTCGGATCAACGACGATGGGGTGCAGGTGTTCCCGCGGACGTTGCCGCTTCGAACTGCCCGCGCACAAGCTACGACAAGCCGTCGTGCGCTGGGCATGGGTACACCCGTCCTCGACGAGATGATGGGTGGCGGCTTGCCGGCCGGATATTCGCTGCTGGTGGCGGGACCGTCCGGGTCTGGCAAGTCGCTGTTGGCGACTGCATTTCTGGCCGAGGGGGCGCGTATCGGCGAGAAAGGAGTCGTGGCCGCCTTCGAGAAAAGTCCCGGCCAGACGCACAACCCGCGCCTGCAGGAGCTGGTCGAGGACGGCCACGTCGGTGTCATCGATACCCGGGCCCTCGATCTGTCGATCGACGAGACCCTCTATGCGCTCACCGAGATGATCGAGAACCTGGGCGCCAGGCGCGTGGTCATCGACTCCCTCTCCGGTTTCGAGCTGGCCCTCGCACCGACATTTCGGGAAGACTTTCGCGAATCGCTGCATCGGATGGTGGCCGTCCTGACAGCCATGGGGGCCACTGTGCTCATGGTTTCGGAGCTCGAGGATCGCTACAGCGATTTGCGTTTCAGCCCCTATGGCGCGGCGTTTCTCACCGATGCAATCATCGTGCAACGCTATGTCGAGCTACAGGGCGACTTGAAGCGCGTGATGGCCGTGGTGAAGGTGCGCAACAGCCCGCACAGCCACGCACTCCGCTTGTATGAAATCACTGCGGATGGCATCGTCATTCAAGAGCCTCGGTCGGACATGGATGCGTTGCTGACCGGCCACCCGCGCCCGGCGACGGTGCCATCTTCAAGCTCCGGGCTTCGACGGTAGCGTGGGCACCGATCTTCCTGGGGGCAACACGCAGAAGCGCTTGGCCGCAGAAGCCGAGGCTTCGGCGGTGGAAAGGGACCTCATCGCCGCTCTTATGGATGAGGCGCTGGGTTTGCGCGCGAAGGCCCTCGACGAGCGCGCCTTTGCCCTCGCCGAGGGGGAAGCGCGGTTGCGTCAGCGGGAAGAAAGCGTCTGGGCTCGGAAAGACGCCCAGCGCGTGATCGACATTGCGATCGCTGAGCTGGAGACACACAACGCCGAGCTTCGTGCTGCCAACGAGAAGCTCATCATGGCGACCCTCAACGCCCAAGAGCTGCGAGACGCGGCGCAGGCGGCCCGTCGACGGCAGGAAGAATTCCTGGCGATGCTCGCGCACGAGCTGCGAAATCCTTTGGGGCCGATCATCACAGCGGTCGGACTGCTATCCAGGCTCGGCGCCAAGCCGGTTCCGGAGGCCGTCCTCGGCATGATCCGGCGCCAGGTCCAACAGATGGTCCGCCTGCTCGACGACTTGCTGGATGCCGCGCGCGTGACCGAGGGCAAGGTGACGCTTCAGATCAGCCAGATCGATGTCGCCGACTTCATCCAACAAGCCGTCGAAACCTGCCGCGATCTGATCGCCGCCAAAGGACAGCGCCTTTCGATCGATCTACCTGACGAGTCGCTTGCCATGAACGGGGATCCGGCGCGACTGGTGCAGGTCGTCACCAACCTCCTTCAGAACGCGGCCAAGTACACCGGCGACGGTGGGGAAATCAAGATCGGTGCCAGTCGACAAGGCGACAAGATCGTCCTTCGGGTACGGGACAGCGGCATCGGCATCTCACCGGAGACCCTGCCACATGTGTTCGACCTGTTCGTCCAGGATCAGCGCGGGCTGAGCCGCTCCGAGGGAGGCCTCGGCATCGGTTTGACCGTGGTCCGGCGTATGGTCGATCTGCACGGAGGCGTCATCGAGGCCTTCAGCAAGGGCCGTGACCAGGGAAGTGAATTCGTGGTGACGTTGCCTGGCGTCGATCGGAGAAGCGCAGTCAGGCCGACTCCCCTGGCTGCGGTCACTTTGGCGCCGACCGCCACGCGCATCTTGGTGGTCGAGGACAACGTCGACGCTGGAGATGCCCTGGCGGAACTGCTGCGGATATCGGGTCATGAGGTGGAAGTGGCACGGGATGGGTTCGCCGGCATCGCGAGGTTCGAGCAATCTCGGCCCCGCGTCGTACTGTGCGACATCGGCCTTCCCGGAATCAACGGGTACGAGGTTGCGCAACGCATGCGCAGCAGCCGTCATGAACCGAGGCCCGCTCTCATCGCGATCACCGGGTACGGGGATCAGCAAGCATCTGAACGTGCGCTTGCAGCAGGGTTCGACCGTCATGTCGTGAAGCCGGTCAACCCGGACGCCTTGCTGCGCTTGGTCGAGTCCGCGGTTTCGGCCGAAGACTGGCCGGCGTCGTCCCCTGGAACCACCCGCCATGGCTCACTGCTGAGCTAGACGGTAGATGGATCCGTGCCCGGCGAACGCCGCCCTTTCTGCTGAGCGGAATGCTGGCGGCGGCCCGCCCCGGGCCCACCTCCAATCTGGAGCGAAAGCGGCGTACGTCGCTGATTGACCTGACCAGAATGGAATTTAGCGCTTTCATCGAGGACAACGTGCAGGCCATCCTTGATGAGTGGGAGGGCTTCGCCCACACGCTTCTGCCGGCTGCTGGCAGCATGTCGACTCAGGAGCTTCGCGATCACAGCCGAGCCATGTTGCTCGCGATCGCGAAGGACATGGAGACCAGCCAGACCGAAGAGGAGCGGCTAGCCAAGTCCAAGGACGTGAGCTCTCCGGAAGAGATGACCGCCGCGGCACTGCACGGCGCAGTCCGGCCAAGAGCTGAATTCGAGTTGGTCCAGGTCGTTGGCGAATTCCGCGCGCTGCGGGCGAGACCTTCATGCCGCCGAACTTGGCCTTCCAGGCGTAGTAGCTCGGTTCACTGAACCCATGCTTGCGACAGAGCTCCTTGACCGGAAGCCCGGCATCGGCCTCGCGCAAGAACCCAATGATCTGCTCTTCCATGTATCGCTTCTTCATCGGTCCGATCTGCAGGCGTATCCGACGGTGGATCGGTGTCAAAAGTCTCACGCGCATCCCAAGGCAACCGGGAACCGAGACAAGCATGGCCTTGCGTCACGGCACTAACGGCCCGGACCTGATGAAGGCGTCCGTGGCTTAGCGGACCGTTTCTTCGCGCTCGGTCGCCGTTTTGCCGATATCGACTTCCCCGGTTACCCGGGCGGCTTTGCTGACGACAGCCTCTTCAGACATCTCGCGGACCTCGATGCGATGCCGCGCGTCGGAAAAGCCTGGCTGTCTTACTCCGAATGGGGTATATCGTTCCTGCTCACGGTCAGCCGCCGCTCGCTCTTGACCGACCCGCGCTCTCGGCCGTCAGACGGCGTTGCACGACCGGAGAATCACTTTATGAGCACGAACAGTTCAGGGGCGTTGTACATCGCCCCTATCGCCACACTGGCTTGCGCGGCCTCACCTCCAGTCGTTGCCGTCTTGCGACAAGGCAAGCCGGACGCCGCGACCGTTGCCGCGAATCCCGACGAGCGCAGTTTCCTGCTTCCCGTCAGTGGCCCAGCAATTCGGAATTCCACGGCGGGACAACGCCGGTTCGCACTGGTGTTGAGCGTCGTTCTGATGGCCGGTACGGCGCTGCTGTTGCCGTTCGCGACCGTGCCCTGGCCGCACTCTCCGGCGTTTCTGCCGACATTTCAGACCGCGGCGATCGGTATTTGCCTCATCACGGCCGCCCTGATGTACGGCCACTACGAGGCAACGAGATCGACTGTTCTGTTGCATCTGAGTGCCGGGTACGCCTACACGGCCGGCATCCTGGCGTTGCAGTTTTTGTCGTTTCCGGGAGTGCTCGTGGAATCCGGGCGACTCCTCGGAGGCCCGCGATCGACCAGCTGGCTGTGGGCGTTTTGGCATATCGGGCCCGCAGCGAGCATTCTCTATTTCGCCTGGAGCGAACACAACCGGCCGAACCGGCTCACGCCGAACGGCACGCGGGCCGTGCTGGCTACGGGTGCGGCGCTGATTGCGGCGCTGCTGGCGACCGCCGCGCTCGTGACGGTTTTCCATGACAGCCTGCCGATCCTCGACGTCAACGGAAATTACAGCGGCGTCACCGCCTTGTCCGTCATCGCGATCGGGGTCGAGATTGCGCTTGTCGCGGCACTTGCTTACTTGTGGCGCGCGAGCTCTTTCCGCAACGTTCTCCACGTCTGGCTGGGCATCGTCGCAGTCGCCCTTTTGTGCGACAACGCCGTCACGATCTTCGCCGGCAGCCGGTTGGCGATGGGCTGGTATGTGGGGCGGCTGATCGCCTTGATGGCCTTCTCGGTGATGATGCTCGTGTACCTCCACGAGATCTTCGTTTCGTATCGTCGCAGCATTCATGTGGCTGGTCAGTTGGCTTTGTCGAATGCGCAACTCGACCGCGATGTAGAACAAGGCAAGCTGCATGCGGAGCGGCTGCAGGAAGCCGATCGGAGCAAAGACCAGTTCCTGGCCACGTTGGCCCACGAGCTGCGAAACCCACTGGCTCCGATCAGCTCGGCCGTGCATCTGCTGTCGGCCGGGAAGCTGGACGAAAGAGTCCTGAAAAAGACCAGTGAGATGCTGGCCCGGCAGGTCAGGCAGATGACCGGTATGGTCGACGATCTGCTCGATGTTTCACGAGTGACGCAGGGGCTGGTGTTGCACGTTGCGGCCGTGCAGGCTGAGCAGGTTTTGGCCGACGCGGTCGAGCAGGTATCGCCGCTGATCGAATCGAAGCGCCAGGTTCTTCAGGTTCAGCTGCCGGACGAGCCGGTGCTCCTGCTGGCCGACCACGCGCGCATGGTGCAGATCATGGCGAACCTGCTCAACAACGCTGCCAAGTACACCGAGCCGGGCGGCTGCATCCTGCTCCGCCTAGAAGTACGGGAAGCGAACGTGATTTTTGCCGTGACCGACAACGGCAGGGGGATGTCGCCAGAACTGGTCAGGCGCGCGTTCCTGCTGTTCAGCCAAGGCGAGTTGGCGTCCGACCGTTCGAGCGGCGGCCTTGGAA
>JALYXU010000119.1 GCA_030946925.1 Pseudomonadota bacterium | reverse complement strand
CCGCCCGCAGCTTCCGGCGCCGACCTCGGCGGCGACCGTGCAGCCGCCCGGGGCCGGCGGCATCAGGTTCTAAGCCGCGCGGTCGGCCGGCCGGTTGGCGTCACATCCGGGCTGGCATCGGCACGGCGCCGATTCGGCGCGCCGCCAGACTGCCGCTCGCGACGGCGGCCGCCATGATCCAGAACAGGGCCGACGCGCCCAACGTGGCGCCGGCCAGACCGAAGCCGAGCGGCATCACCGCACTCGAGAGATTGATCGCCATCGAGCGCAAGGCGATGGCCTCGCCGTGCCGTTCGTTCGGCGTGATCTGGTGCAGCGTGGTCATGATCATGGGTTGCACGGCACCGAGGAAGGTGCCGAGAACCGTCGCGCAAAGGCCCATCAGCCAGGCCGTCTGCGCGAACGGATAGGCGACGAAGACGAGGCCGCTGCCGAGCATCGAAGCGACCAGCACCGGCGCTTCGCGGAGACGATGCGCAAGCATCGGAATGGCCAGGCGCACCAGTGTCACGGCGGTCGCGAAGGCACCGAGCACGAGGCCGATCGAGAGTGCGGAAAAGCCGCGCTCATGGCCGAGCAAGGGGACCAGGAACGCGTGCACGTCCCAGCTCGACGACAGCAGCCAGTTGACGATCAGGAGTCGCCCGAAGCCCGGCGCCTGCAGCAGCCGCCATGAGCTTCGCTTCGGCGGCGGCACCGCGGCGGCGTCGCGTGCTTCGACCGGCACCAGCCTGGCCCAGCCGAAGCACGCCAGCGGCAACACGGTCAGGGCAAGGAAGGCAACCCCGAATCCGGCGCTGTCGATGAGGCTGCCGGCGAGCACCGGACCGATGACGTTGGACAGGGCCGGCGCCAGACCGAGCCAGCTGAAGATGCGCTTCAGCTCGGTCGGGTCGTGCGCCATGCGGCCGGCGGCACGCTGGATCGCGATCAAGCCGAAGTTCGCGCCAGCCCCGGTCAGCATGGCGGCGACGCAGAGGCTGATGAAGCCGCTCTCGCCGAGCACCGTCGAGAGTGCGGCGCAGAGGCCACCGGCGATCTCGAGCGCCACGGCAAGACGGATCGGCAGGTGGTAGCCGTGGCGATCGGCAAGCCGGCCGGCCGTCAGCGCCAGCGCGATCGGCGCCGCCGCGAACAGGCCGAGCAGGACGCCCACCGCCCACGCGGCATGGCCTTCGCGAAGAGCGGCGAGCGGCGCCGCCAGACGCACGCCGGCCATGCACGAGTGCAGCGCGATCTGGCCGCCGATCAGGGCCAGCAGAGGCCGGGTCGAGGCGAGCGCCTCAGGCATCCGTCTGCTCGTCGAACAGGCCTCCCGGCAAGAGTGCCTGGGCCCGCTCGTCGCTGAGCGACTCGACGCCCCGCAGGCTGCGCGCCATCACGCGCGAGCGCTTCTCGGCCTCGTCGATCGTGTTCGCCGCCTCCTGCAATTTCTTGCGGGTTTGCGCGAGAGAGGCGCCGAACTTGCCGAACTCGGTCTTGACGGCACCGAGCGTCTCCCAGACTTCAGAGGTGCGCTTCTCGAGGGCAAGCGTGCGAAAGCCCATCTGCAAGCTGCTGAGCGTTGCCAGCAGCGTCGTCGGCCCGGTGAGCATCACCTTGTAGTCGCGCTGCAGGCTTTCGACCAGGCCCGGCCGCCGCAGCGCTTCCGCATAAAGGCCCTCGGTCGGCAGGAACATGATCCCGAAATCGGTGGTGTGCGGCGGCGACACGTACTTCTCGCGGATCGCCAGCGCCTCCTTGCGCAGGCGCATCTCGATCGCGCGGGCATAGGTTTCGACTCCGGCCCGGTCGGCCGCTTCCTGCGCCTCGACCAGCCGCTCGTAATCGTCGCGCGGAAATTTGCAATCGATCGGCAGCCAGAGCGGGGCGCCATCGTCGCGCCGGCCCGGCAGCTTGATCGCGAATTCGACCCGCGCACCCGTCCCCGGCACCACCTCGACGTTGGTCGCGTACTGCTCGAGCGTCAGGGCCTGCTCGAGCAGCGCGGCGAGTTGCACTTCGCCGAACATGCCGCGGGTCTTGACGTTGGTGAGGACCCGGTTGAGGGAGCCGACGTCGCTGGCCAGCTTCTGCATCTCGCCGATGCCGCGATGCACCTGCTCGAGCCGCTCGGCGACCTGGCGAAAACTCTCGCCGAGACGCTGCTCGAGCGTGGCATGCAGCTTCTCGTCGACGGTGGCGCGAATCTGCTCGAGCTTTTTCTCGTTGTCGAGCTGGATCGCCCCGAGCTTGGTCTCGACCGATGCACGCACCTCGCCCATTCGCTGATCGTTGGCGCGGACCAGCGCCTGCAGCTGCTGGTTGAGCGACTCTGCCAGCTCGCGCAGCGAGGCCGCCTGGCGAACACCCTGGGCGCCGAGCGTGGTGTCGAGCGATTCTCGGGCCAGGCGCGCCTGTTCGCCTTGCGCCAGGGTCGCTTGTCCCAAAGCGCCCGAGACTTGCTGTTGCGTCGCCGCGAGCTGGCGGCTGAAGGCGTCGATCTGGTCGTTCTGGGTCCGCGCAACGTCGCCCTGTTGCGTCAGCAACGTGCGCTGGAAGTCGCCGAGCGTCGTCACCAGCTCCTGGCGGGTGCCCTGAGCGCTCCGCGCGATCTCGTCGCGCAGGTCGCGTCCGTGTCGCTCGGCACTCGCGTCGGTCGGCGGCGGTCGCAACGCAATCCACAAAACGATGACCACCAGGACCGCGAGCAAGCCCGGCGTCAACCATTCAAAAACCATCGCCGATTGTCGCAGCGCGCCTGGCCGTCAGGCCGCCGGGCGGCCGCCCATTGCCCGGCGCTCGGCGACGTCGAAGAGCGCCTGGACGACGATCGCCAGCACCGCGGCCGGCAGGGCACCGGCCAGCATGACGCTGCTGTCGTTGACGGCGAGACCGGCGACGATGCGCTCGCCGAAACCGCCGGCGCCGATGAAGGCCGCCATCGTCGCCGTGCCGACGTTGATGACAGCGGCGGTCTTGATGCCGGCGAGGGCGGTCGGCGCGGCCAGTGGCAACTGCACGTGTCGCAGCGCCTGTCGGCCGGTCAGACCGAGCGACAGCGCCGCCTGCGCCATTTCACGGGAGACGCCCTGCAGACCGGCGTGGGTGTTGCGGACGATCGGCAGAAGTGCGTAGAGGAACAGTGCGATCACGGCCGGCAGGACGCCGATCGAGCCGACCAGGGCGATGAGGAACGCGAGCAGGGCCAGCGACGGGACCGTCTGCAGAATGGCAACGCTGCCGAGCAGCACGCCGGCAAGCCGCGGCCAGCGCCAGGCCGCGATGCCGATCGGCACACCGACCGCCACGGCGACCAGCAACGATCCGAAGACGAGCACCATGTGCTCGACCGCGAGGCGGCCGAAATCCGGCGCGAACAGGCGATCGAGAAAGCTCGGCTTGACGGGCGTCGCGAGCGGCTCGCCTGTCGTCGGCACTCCACGAGTCGCCGCGACGCTCCCCGAGGCCGCGCCGCTTCGCGCGAGAAACCTGGCAGCCACCGTCGCGAAGCTGCTGCCGTCGAGCTCGACCTCGGCGTTCATGGCGATCATCGCCTTGGTATCGATCGCGCCGATCAGGCGTTGCAGGGGCGCGGTGTCGAGACCGGCACGGGACAGCAACACCGCGTCGTAGGTCGGAAAGAAGGCGCGGTCGTCCTTGAGCACGCGCAGGCCGAGCCGGCCGAGCCTGGCATCGGTCGAATAGACGTCGATGACATCGACCCGCCCCGCGCCGACGGCGTCGTAGGCCAGACCGTGATCGAGCCCGATCGGCGTCTGCGCCAGTGCATAGGCACGGCGCAGCGACGGCCAGCCATCGCCCCGCTCCAGGAATTCGTGCGACAGGCCGAGACGGAGCGCCAGGCCTTTTGCCGATGCGAGGTCGGAGACCGTGGCGATCCCGAGCCGGCGCGCCTTGTCTTCGGGCATCGCCAAGGCGTAGCTGTTGCCGAACCCGAGCGGGATCGCCGCGACCAGGGCGCGTGGCGCCAGCAAGCGGTTCAGCTCGTCGAGCGACGGATTGCCGTCGCGCTTCAAAAGCTCGCGAACGATGGTGCCTGTGTATTCCGGATAGATGTCGACCGATCCGCTGACCAGCGCCTGCTCGAGGATGCCGGTGTTGCCGAGACCTTGTCGGTGCTCGGCGCTGCGCCCGGCCGCGCGATAGGTCTGAGCCACGATCTCGCCAAGGATGTAGGACTCGGTAAAGCGCTTCGACGCGACGACGACCGCGGCCGATCCAGGCGGCGCGGCGAGAGCTGGCGCTGCGGTGGTCGCGACGCCAACCAGGCCCAGCGCGGCCGCTGCGTTTTGTAGGATCGCTCTTACCAGTGAACAAGTGCTTCTCGGTTTGCGGCCTGCAAAGCGTTGGTCGAGACTCGGGCGTTCGATCTTTGACGTGTTCACGGTTTGCGTTTTGCCTGCACTTGTCGATACCCCCCAGTCCCCGTCCCTATCCCCACATGAGTCGCGCGTACCGGCGGGCGAGCGGCTGGCCATGACTCAGCTTCGCGCCTTCATCGTCGAAGACAGCCCGGTGATCCGGGAAAACCTGGTCGCGGCGCTTGAGGAGATGGCCCCGATCGATGTCATCGGCACCGCTGAAGACGAGGCCACGGCGGTGAAGTGGCTCGCTGACACCCAGAACAAGTGCGACCTCGTCGTTGTCGATATCTTCCTGAAGAGCGGTTCCGGCCTCGGCGTCCTGCGCGCTGCCTCGGCCCCCGTGCGGCCGCTGAAGCTGGTGGTGCTCAGCAACTATGCAACGCCGGACATGCGCCGCAAATGCCTGGAGCTCGGTGCCGATCGGGTGTTCGACAAGTCGAACGAGATCGATGCGCTCATCCTGTATTGCTGTCGGCTGGCGGACGGCGGCTCGACCATGTCGGAGCTGAGCGACGGCCCCTGAGGCAGTCCACGCTTCGCGACGGTTACTGGATCAGGCCGTTCTTCAGCGCGTAGTACGTCAGGTCGCTGTTCGACTCCAGCTTCATCTTCTCCATCACCCGCGTGCGATAGGTGCTGACGGTCTTGACGCTGAGCGACATGCTGTTCGCCATGTGGCCGATCGTTTCGCCCTTCGCCAGCCGCAGAAACACCTGAAACTCGCGCTCCGAAAGCTGCTCGTGGGGCGGGCGGTCGGCGCTGCCTCCGCCCAGACCATCGGCCAGCAACTCGGCAACGCCGGCGGTGATGTACTTGCGGCCGCGATAGACGGTACGGATCGCCTTGACGATCTCTTCGGGGTCGCAGTCCTTGTTCAGGTAGCCGCTCGCGCCCTGGCGAAGAAGCGTGGTTGCGTAGTGTTCTTCCGGAAATCCCGAAAGGATCAGCACCGGCAAGTCCGGCGCGCGAGCCTTGATCGCGGCCAGGGCGTCGACTCCGCTCTGGTCCGGCATCGACAGGTCCATCAGGATCACATCGACGTCGCCTTTGCGGACGATATCGACCGCCTCTCGCCCGTTCGACGCCTCGGCCACGACCGTCAGATCGACGTGTTCCGAAAAAAATTGCCGAAGACCTGCGCGGACAATGGCGTGGTCGTCGATGATGGCGATTCTGATCATGGTGAATGCGGCGCTCCGGTTCGCATCGGCAGCGGCCGCGAAGATGTCGGCCTTTGGCAATGAAGCCCTTATCGTACTTCCGGCGCAGCGTGGTTGCGTTCCCGCTCGCCGCTTTGGCGGCATTGGCGATGTTCGTCATCAGCGAGCTTTCCTACCAGGACGCGACCGGCGCCCTCGATTCGCTGGGTGATCGCGCCAGGGCTCGCAACCGCCTGAACATCGTCGCCAAGAGCCTCCTGAATGCCGAGACGGGACAGCGCGGCTATCTGTTGACCGACCGCGAGAGCTATCTCGTCCCCTACCGGGAGGCGTCGGAAAGTCTTTCCGAATCCATCCAATGGCTTAAACGCTTCTACGGTTCAGACCCCGCAACCGCGTCGCTGATGCGCCAGTTGGTGGCCGCCAGCGAAGAAAAGATGAGCGAGCTCGCGACGACCATCGAAATGCACGACAGGGGCAGCGGCCAGGCCTGGCGGGATCTCCTCATGAGCGACATCGGCCAGGAGAAAATGGATCGGGTCCGCACCTTGACCGAGCAGCTGCTCGCCAATGAAGACAGGCAGGTCGAAGCCGGTCGCAAGGGCATCTACCAGACGCTCATGCTGAATCGGATCGGTGTCACCGCGATGGCGGCGATCTGCCTGCTCGCTCTTTTCATGTATCTGCGCCAGACTGTCGCGCTCGGCCGTGCCACTGCCGACGAAAGCCGGCGCATCGCCACCGAGCGCGACCGGCTCGAGGCCGAGGTCACTGCCCGTACCTTGCAACTGAAGGAGCTTGCACAGCACCTTCAGACGATCCGCGAGGACGAGCGAAGCCTGCTGGCACGCGAGCTCCACGACGAGCTCGGGGCCCTGCTGACGGCGGCCAAGCTCGATGTCGCGCGGCTCAAGTCGCGACTCGGCGCGATCTCGCGCGAGGCGACCGAGCGCCTCACCCACCTCAACGAGACGCTGAACGGCGGAATCGCCTTGAAGCGCCGCATCATCGAAGATCTTCGCCCGTCCTCGCTGAACAATCTCGGCCTGGTGGCGGCGCTGCAAATCCTGCTGCGCGAGTTCGGCGCCAGCAGCGAGCTGGAAGTCGTGAGCGAGCTCGAGTCGGTCGATCTCGACCCCGCTGCCCAGTTGACCGTCTACCGGCTGGTTCAGGAAGCGCTGACAAACATCGTCAAGTACGCGAAAGCTTCCCGGGTGCACGTCACTTTGGCCCCGCTCGGCACCGCGCAGGTGCGGGTTGCCGTACGCGACGACGGCGTCGGCTTCGACACGTCGGTGCCGCGGATCGCGACACACGGCCTGCTCGGCATGCGCTATCGCGTCGAGGCCGATCGGGGCGAGATGCGGCTCCATTCCGGCCCCGGCGAGGGGACGCTGATCGAGGCGATCCTGCCCAGCTCGGCGAGCCCCGCCGTCGAGCCTCGAACAGCACCCGTGGCGAGCCTCGTCTGACCATGGCCGCGAGCGCATCCGCGCCCCTGGAGTGAAACTGTCGGCGGCGTCCTACGGGCCCAAGACAGCTCCCCCGACAGGGCGCCGCGCACGCAACCTATCCTCGGGGCCCGGAACGTCACGCAGACTACGGAGCGAACCCTTTCTTCGACCAAGGAATCACCATGGACAGCGTCAGCAGCACCACCAAGTCACTCGCACAACAAGGCCAGGAAGCCGCCGACAAGGGCGCCGATGCCGCTCAAGGCGCGGTCCGCACGACTCAGCGGGCGGCCGACAACGCGTTGGGCAGCTTGTCGAACAAGATCGACAGTGTGAAGGATCAGGCAGCGCCTCTGCTCGACAGGGTTTCGACCCAGGCCGAGGCCGCCGCCCGTCGCGGCATCGATGCGGTGCGCGACACGTCCCAGCAGCTGCGCGAAAAGGCGATGCAGGCTTCCGACAGCGCGGTGGGCTATGTCAAGGACGAGCCGATCAAGGCGATGCTCATCGCAGCGGCGACCGGCGCGCTTCTGATGGGGCTCATCGCGATGATGACCCGCTCGCGCGACTAGCAAGGACCACCGGCATCCCAGCATCATGATTCATCCACTACTCCGCCTCATCGCTTCCGAACCGCACGTGCTCGGCGATCACGTCGAGGCTTATGCCGAGCTCGTCGGCGACGAGGTGAAGAAAACCGGCGTCGCATGGGGCATGCGGCTCGGTCTCTATGCCGGTGCATTTCTCCTGGCAACGGTCGGCCTCGGCCTGGCCGGGGTGGCGATCATGCTCTGGGCATCCTCGAACGATCTGCGCGCGCCGTGGGTGTTGATCGTCGTCCCGCTTATCGTCCTGGCTGGCGCCGCCGTTTGTGTGGTCGTTGCCCAGAGCAAGCCGATCGAAAGCGCGTTCGACAACGTCAAGAAGCAGATCAACGCCGACATGGCGATGCTTCGCGAAGTGAGCGCCGCATGAGTGCGGTCCCTATGGGCGCCGATGCCGCAGCGCCGGTCGGTGCAGCAGAGGCGGCGCTCGACCGCGAAATCGTGACGGCCAAGGTGCTGTCGCCGGCAGATCGGCTCGAGGCTTCGCGGGCGCGGTTGCGGAGCGCGCTGGATGCCATCGCACATCCGCCGAAGCGCGAATCGAAGTCGTTTGGCCTCGGGAAGTTGACGGGTCTCTTCGGTGCTGGTCCCTCAATTGCGGCTCGGCTGAAATCCGTTCCGCTTGCGGCGTTTTTGGTCGACACCGTCGAGAGCTGGTGGGCTGAGCATCCGCTCCGGACGGTGGCAATGGTCGCGAAGGAAGCCTCGCGAGAGTTCGTGCTGCCGGTCGCCCGGCGCAACCCGTACGGTCTGCTGT
Organism: Pseudomonadota bacterium; assembly: GCA_030946925.1. Lineage (GTDB taxonomy): Bacteria > Pseudomonadota > Gammaproteobacteria > Burkholderiales > Burkholderiaceae_C > Schlegelella_A. The sequence goes on along the minus strand of JALYXU010000119.1, from coordinate 35,123 downwards.
TCGGCGCTCTTGCGGCCGGGGCTCTGCTGATCCTCTCGCGTCCGTGGCGCTGGTTGCTCAGGCCGGCTCTCTTTCTGGGTATCGCGCCGCAGCTCGCGAAGCGGGCGCTGAAGAAGATGCCGGTGCAATCCTGGGTCCGCATGTTCAACGCGCTCACCGCGGCACGGCCGACCAGATCAACTGCGAAATCCGTCCCCGCTGCGGAACGTACTCGTGATGCATTCGATCCATCTGCTGCGGCCTCTTCGCGCAGCCGTGCGCGCGATCCGGCCGCCGCCGTGGCATCCATGCCCTGACTATTACCTCCCATGGCCCCTTGCCGATCCGCCCGCGCGGGACTTGGCCCGGTTTCCCCGGTGGGGCCTTGAAACGCGCTGAGGCGCGTTTCTTTTTATCTGATGCTGCCACTGGCAAGGGGAAGTCCTACATCGTCGCAGGGCGCGCCAACGGGCGGCGGCAGCAGCCGGTTGGCCTATGATCGGGGCATGCCCCAAATCCGTCCGATGAGCTCCCACGCCTTTCGTCATGCTGTCGTCGGCTCGACCAGTCCGGGCTTCTGGGAGACCTCTGCAGGTGCACCCTCGGCAGAGACTTCGCCGGGGGATTTGTCGGCGCTTGGTGACCACGTGAGTCACTGCAATGGCTCGCGCGGTCGCTGGTTCGCGCTTCGATGCGCCGCCGACTCCGTCGCCGGCTTCATCGCGCCGCGTTTCGTGACCATCCTGGTGATCGTCCTGATCGTCTTTGGGGTTGCCTCGCTCGTTGCCTGATGGCGTGATGCCAGCACGCGAGTTGTCGCGGCTGGTGCCGGATGCGCCGGCTGCACTGAGCGAAATTCTCGATCCGCAGCGCGGCCCGCTCGAGTATCCGAATCGCTCGGAGATCTTCGGCCCGGAGCGGTTCGCACAACACGGCCGCAGCCTGGGCGAAGCGCACGCCGCACGATTCGCGCCGGCGGGGTCGACCGCTTTTTTCCCGCGCCTGCGCGACAACGTCCGGATCCTGCGTGAGGCGCATCGCTACATCGGCAGCCAGGCCAGCACGGGGTACGACGTCAGCCCGGCGGCAGAGTGGCTGCTCGACAACTTTCACCTGGTCGAATCGCAGCTTCGCGAGATCCGCGAAGGCTTGCCGCGTCGCTATTTTCGCGATCTGCCGGTCCTCCGCGACGAGCCGCTCGTCGGGCTGCCACGCATCTACGGAGTCGCGTGGGCCTTCGTCGCACACACCGACAGCGCCTTCGACGAGGAGTTGCTTGTGCACTTCCTCAAGGCCTACGAGGAAACGCGTGAGCTGACGCTCGGCGAACTGTGGGCGTTGCCGACGACATTGCGGGTCGTCCTGATCGAGAACTTGCGGCGTCTTGCCGAGCGGGTCGCCGCGAACAAGGCGGCGCGCGGCGTCGCCAATCTTTGCTGCGACCAGATCGAGTCCTATTCGCCGGACCGGCTCGACGCCTTGCTGTCGCTTCTGAATCGGCGCGGCGTCGGTGAAACCTTCCTGGCCCAGATGGCACAACGGCTGCAGGACCGTCAATCGGTCGAGGAGATTTCTGCGATCGAGTGGCTGGGTCGGGTCGCGCCGCACCTCGCCGACATCCAGACCAGACTGCCTGCGGCGCAGGCCGCCGACAATCTCAGCGTCGGCAACGCCATCAACTCGCTGCGCTCGATCAGCGACGCCGACTGGCCGGAGATCGTTGCCGAAACCAGCGTCCTGATCGGCGTGATGCTGCGCTCACCAGGCTTTGCCGCCGAGCGCGACGACACCCGCGACCAGACCCTGCACGCCATCGAATTGCTGGCCAAGCAGAGCAGCTTCAGCGAAGGCAAGGTCGCAGAAACGCTGCTCGCCTTGATGCAGGTTGCGCGACCTGCACCGGACCCCGACGAGCCGGCGGGATCGGCCAGTCCACAGCCCGCGCGGACTGCCGAGAAGACACCGGCCGACGACCCGGCAAGGGTGGCGAGCTATTGGCTGGACGGCCCAGGCGAGCCGGCGCTGGCCCGAGCCCTCGGACTGCCTGATCGGCATCTGCGGCGCCGGCGCTGGCTCTGGCAGCGGGTTGCCCTGCCCGCCTACCTAGCCTCGATCTGCGTCGCGACGCTCGGCATCGTTGCCTGGGTCCTGCAGCGGCACGTCGGCGTCTCGCCTTACGGTCCCGACCTGCCCTGGCTCAGCATAGTCGCTGCCGTGCTGATGCTTTTCCCTGCCTCTGAAACCGCGGTTGCCGTGATCAATCGGCTCATCAGCGAATCGTCGAGCCCACGCCGATTGCCGCGGCTCGCCTTTGCCAACGGCATCCCGCCCGAGCATCGGCCGCTGGTCGTGATACCGGCGATGTTGACGACACTTCGATCGGGTGCCGAGCTCGCCCACCGGTTGCAGCTGCACTATCTTGCGAACCCGGAAAAGGGCGTCCAGTTCGCCCTCCTCACCGACTGGGCCGATGCCGCGAGCGAGCGCTGTCACGACGACCAGGCGCTGCTCGATGCGACGATTGCAAGCATCGATCGCCTCAATGCCCTCTATCCCGTGGAGGCGGGCGAGCCGGCGCGTTTCATCGTCCTGCATCGGCAACGGCGCTTTTCGGAATCGGAGCAGCGCTGGATGGGCTGGGAGCGCAAGCGCGGCAAGCTCGAGCAGCTTGTGGAGATGCTTGCGACCGGCTCGCCGAGCTCGTTCCTCGATCTGGGCGCGATCTCCCGCGTCGGCTCCGGCGTGCACTACGTCCTGACGCTCGACAGCGACACGCGCCTGCCGCCCGGCCGCTTGCGCGACCTGGTCGGCGTGGCCGCGCACCCGCACAACCGTCCGCGCCTCTCCGCCGATGGCCGCTACGTCGAGCATGGCTACGGCATCCTGCAGCCGCACGTCGCAACGCCCCTGCCGGCGCCCGAGGACATCACCCTCTACCACTGGCTGTTTTCCGGGCAGAGCGGCATCGATCCCTACAGCATCGCCAGCTCCGAGGTTTATCAGGACCTGTTCGGCGAGGGCACCTTCACCGGCAAGGGCCTGCTCGACGTTCACGCCTTGCACGCCGTCCTCGGCAAGCGCCTGCCGAGCAATCAGGTGCTGAGCCACGACCTGCTCGAGGGCGCACTGGCCCGCTGCGCCGCCGTCACCGACGTGACGGTGATGGAGGACGCACCGTTTCACGCCGACGTCGCGGCCTCGCGGGTGCACCGCTGGACAAGGGGCGACTGGCAGCTGCTGCCGATTCTCATCAGGTTCCGCCGCTACCGCATCGGCGCCGTGAACCGCTGGAAGATGATCGACAACATGCGCCGCTCGCTGGTCCCGCCGGCCTCGCTGGCGCTGCTGGCGCTGGCCCTCGGCAGCGACGTCACGGCGCCTTGGGCAGTGCTGTTGCTGCTGGCGTTCGCCGGCACGGTCGGCCCGGCGATGGGCGCGGTGGCCGCCCTGGCTCCGAGCCGGGACGACATCGCCCACACCCACTTCTATCGGCAGAGCCTGGCCGATTTCGGCCGGACCGTTTTCAGCGGGCTCTGGCTGATGGCGCAACTGCTGCAACTGGCGCTGATGGCCTGTGACGCGATCGTCCGGGCGCTCTGGCGCACTCTCGTCAGTCGCCGGCATCTGCTCGAATGGACCACCGCCGCTGCGGCCCAGGCATCGGCTTCGACAGATCTGCGCGTGCTGATCCGTCTGCACTGGGGCGTGCCACTGGCGGCGCTCATTCTCGGCTCGGCGCTGCTCGTCCTGCAGACCCCGCACCCGGCGATGGTCGTGATGCTCAGCGTCGTCTGGGCGCTCTCGCCGCTTTGGACGTGGTGGGTCAGCCGGCCCCGGCCGCCGCTTCGCGCCGATGCCATCTCGGACACCGACCGCTCGCTGTTCGAAGACGTCGCGCGGGACACCTGGCGCTTGTTCGAGCGCTGCGTCGTCATCGACGAACACGACCTGCCGCCCGACAACCTGCAGACCGCCCCGAACGACATGGTTGCGCATCGGACCTCGCCAACCAACGTCGGCCTGTATCTGTTGTCGACCGCGTGCGCCCGGGGCTTCGGCTGGATCGGCAAGCTGGAGGCGGTCGAGCGCATCGAAGCCACGCTCGCCACGCTCGGTCGGCTGGCGCGGCATCGCGGCCACTTTCTCAACTGGTACGACACGGTGAGCACGGAACCGCTCCTGCCGCTCTACGTGTCGACGGTCGACAGCGGCAATCTCTGCGTGCATCTGCTGGCTGTGGCGCAGGCTTGTCTCGAAGCCGCCGAGGCGCTCCCTTCCGACCCGGCGCCGCAGCGCGCAATCGCCAGGTCGGTGGCCCGGCTCGCGGTGCTCCGTGCCGCCAGCGACAAGGCCATCGAGCCGGGCCCGCTCGCGGCCTTGCTGGCCTGCCGCGACCCTCTCGGCGAGGCCAGGGCCGAACCGACCCGCTTCGGCCGCATGCTCGACGACGCCACTCTTGCGTTGGCTGCATGGGCGCCGCCACGGCTCGAATTCGACGCTCCCGGGACCCCCGCGCACCGACTCGCCTGGGCGATCCAGGACCACATCGCGATGCTGCGATCGGTGCGCCGCGATCTCGACGCCGAGGCCGACCTGCCGAACCGCTTGCGGGCGGCTGCTGCAGCCTGCCGCCAGCTGGCCGGTGAGGCCGATTTCGAATTCCTGTACAGCCGAAAGCGACGCCTCTTTCACATCGGCTTTCGCATTCTGGAGCACCAACTGGATGCGGGCTTCTACGACCTGCTCGCATCCGAAGCGCGTGCCACCAGCCTCTGGGCGATCGCCAAGGGGGACGTGCCTGCGGCGCATTGGGCAGCGCTGGGCCGACCGTTTTTCGCCGTCGGCGCGCTCGCCGGACTGCGCTCGTGGTCGGGTTCGATGTTCGAGTACCTGATGCCGACGCTGGTCCTCGACGAGCCTCATGGCAGCGTCTTGCACGACGCCGGCCAGGCCGCAGTCGAGGAACAGATCGCGTTTGCGCGGGAGCGCCACGTCCCGTGGGGGATCTCAGAATCCGCATACGCCGGCAGCGACCACACCCTGGCGTATCAGTACGCGCCGCAAGGCGTGCCGAAGCTGGCGTTGCGCCGCAGTCCAGCCGAAGAGCTGGTGGTCGCGCCATACGCCACCATGCTCGCCGCCCAAGTCGCGCCGCATCGCGCCGCCGCCAACCTGCGCCGCTTCGAACAAGCCGGGGCGCGCGGTCGCTACGGCTTCATCGAGGCGCTCGACTACACCCCGGCGCGGCAGACCGGCGACGAAGGCGTCAAGCGCGTGTACACCTACATGGCGCACCACCAGGGGATGGCCATCGTCGCTCTGGCGAACGTCTTGCTCCAGCGCGCACCCAGACGCTGGGGCATGGCCGACGCGAGGATCGAGGCGGTCGCATCGCTGCTGCACGAGAGGGCGCCGCGCGAGGTGCCGACACTGCGCGACTCGCCGTCGATCCCGGTGCCGCAGTTGCAGCCGCGGCGCGGTCCCGGCGTGCTTCGCGACGTCCTGCCGGGAATGGCCGCGATCGAGCCGACGCATCTGCTTTCGAACGGACACTATGCGGTGTCGCTGCGCGCCAACGGCGCCGGCACCAGTCGCTGGGGTGCCTATGGCATCTCCCGCTGGCGCGACGACGCCCTGCGCGACAGCTACGGCACTTTCTTTCATCTGCGTTGGGACCGGCAACCGCGCGCCGTGTCGCTGACCCAGCACCCGGCGCCCGACCGCTCGGCGCACTATCAAAGCAGCTTCCACGCCGACCGGGTCTGGTTCAACGCTGCCTGGTCGGAGGTGGAGGCCTCGACCACGGTCTGGGTCAGCCCGGAAGACGACATCGAGTTCCGCCGGGTCGTCCTGCGCAATCTCGGTGATCGGGTCCTCGACCTGGAGCTCATGTCGTCGTTCGAAGTGACCTTGGCCGATGCCCGCTCCGACGAGTCGCACCCGGCCTTCCAGAATCTCTTCATCACCGCCCAGTGGCAGGGCCCGCACCAGGCGCTGGTCTTCGAGCGCAAGGCCCGCCTCGGCAACGACAAGCCCGTCCTCGCCGCGCATTTCATCGCCGAGTCGGAGCCAGCGGTCGGAGGGGCCCGGATTCAGGTCGATCGGCAGCGCTGGCTTGGCCGCAACCGCGATGCCAGCCGACCGCTGGCGTCGTTCGACGAGCCCCCGGCCGCGGACGGCAAGGACGAAGGCGAAGGTGCGAGTCTCGACACCGGACTCGATCCGGTCGCGGCGCTCGCGGTGCGGGTGCAGATTCAGCCGCGCGGCCAGGTCCGGGTCACCTTCTGCACCGCCGCGGCCGACAACCGGACGACGCTTCGCGCGGTCATCGACAAGTATCGCCAGCCGAGCAACATCGAGCGCGCCTCGATGATCTCGGCCACGCTCGCCGGGATTCGAATGCGCGACATGGGGCTCGGCGCCGAGACGTTCGCGGCGATGCAGATCCTGACCACGCCGCTGGCTCTCACCTTGACTCGCGTGCATGCCCGCGAGAGCGACCCAGGCGCCGTCTGCGACAAGCGCCTGCTGTGGCGGCTCGGCATCTCCGGCGATCGGCCGATCCTGCTGGTCACCGCCGGAGTGCCCCAGGGCCATGGTTTGCTGCGCTCGCTGGCGCAGGCGCTCCGGCGCTGGTCGTGGGGCGGGGTCGCCTGCGACCTGGTCGTCGTCAACCACGAGCCCGCGTCTTACGTGATGACGCTGCGCCAGCAAATCATGGCGCTGAAGGATGGCCACGTCGCTGCCCTCAACGCACAGCCAGGAGCCGCCGAAACCGGGTTCTACGTGATCGCCGCGACCGACCTGCAGGGCGACGAGATGTCGACCTTGCGCGCGCTCGCCCGGGTTCGTCTGAACGCCGACGGCCGGCCGCTTTCTCACCACATCCAGGAGCTTGCCGAAGCCCACGACAAGGCGCTCGAAGATCGGCAGGCGGTGTCCTCTGCGGCGCTGCCGGCGGAGATGGGGGCCGACACTGTGCCGCGCCGGCCGCACGGCGAGTTCTCGCAGGCCAGCGGCGAATTCCGGTTCGACGTCACGGCGTTGACGCGGCCGGCAAGGCCGTGGGTCAACATCCTCGCCAATCCCGACTTCGGGACCCAGTTGAGCGAAGCCGGCGGCGGCTACAGCTGGGCGACCAACAGCCGCCTGAACATGCTGACCCCCTGGTCGAACGACCCGGTCGGCGATCCACCGGGCGAGTCGTTGCTGCTGCAGGACATGAAGACGATGCAGGTCTGGAGCATCACGCCGTCGGTCAGCGGCGACAACCAGTCGGAGTATCGGGTCGCGCACGGCCAGGGCTACAGCATCGTCAGCCACCGCCATGGCGCGCTCGACGTCAGCGCCACCTGGTGCGTCGACAAGGACAGCGCCGTCAAGCAGGTGCGGCTGCGCCTCATCAATCGCGGTCACCGCAGTCTGCAGCTGCGCGTCATCGGCGTCGTCGAATGGATCCTCGGTGCGAACCGGTCCGATCGCGGCAGCACGCACACGCAGATGGCCAGCCATGCCGCGGCGCCGGGCGACGCCGCTTCGGGCCGGAACGGCGATGCCGAGCCGCCGACACCGCTGCGCATGACGACGCTCTTCTGCACGCAGCGCGACCGCGCCGGCGGCTTCGGCGGCGGCACCGCCTTCTTCGGCCTCAGCGGCGACGCCGACGAGGGCGCCGACTGGACCTGCGATCGACGCGAGTCCTTCGATGCCCGCGGCCGCTTCGTCGTCCCGGATCAGTACGGCCGCGGCAGCGGCTGCGGCCTCGACCCGTGCGCCGCGCTGTCGACCCCGTTGCAGCTGCGCGCCGGCGAATCGTTCGATCGCATCTTCCTGCTCGGCTGGGGCCCGAGTCCGGAAGCCGCACGGACGCTCGCCGAATCGGCCGCGCTGCAGCCGGCGCTGCGCCGGCTGCAGGCGGCGCGCAGCCACTGGGACGACCTGCTCGGGACGACGATCGTGCGCACGCCCGACCCGCTCTTCGATGCCATGGTCAATCGCTGGCTGCTGTATCAGACGATCGCTTGTCGTCTTTGGGCGAAGGCCGGCTTCTACCAGGCCGGCGGCGCCTACGGTTACCGCGACCAGCTGCAGGACTCGCTGGCGCTGGCCTGGAGCGCGCCCGCTCTGCTGCGCAAGCAGATCCTGCTCTCGGCCTCGCGGCAGTTCGTCGAGGGCGACGTGCAGCACTGGTGGCATGCGCCGACCGGTGCCGGCGTGCGAACGCATTTCTCGGACGATCTCCTGTGGCTGCCCTATGCCGCGCTGCACTACACGCAGAGCACCGCCGACGCCACGCTCCTCGACGAGCACGTCGCCTTTCTCGAGGGCATCGCGGTGCCGGCAGGCGCCGAAGACGCCTACTACGCACCGGCGGTCACGGCCGAGACGGCGACTGTCTACGAGCACTGCGCGCGCACCATCGACAAGAGTCTGCCGGTCGGCGCGCACGGCTTGCCCCTGATGGGCAGCGGCGACTGGAACGACGGCATGAACCGGGTCGGCAGCGAGGGCCGCGGCGAATCGGTCTGGCTGGCCTGGTTCCTGTGCGACATCGTCGCCCGCTTCGCGCCGCTCGCCGAGCAGCGAGGCGAGCCGGCTCGGGCCGCGCGCTGGCGCGAGGCGATGCGCGGTTGGCAGGCGGCGCTGCAGTCGACCGCCTGGGACGGCGAGTGGTATCGGCGGGCCTTCTTCGACGACGGCACCGCGCTCGGGACCGCTGCCGACGACGAATGTCGCATCGACCTCATCGCGCAGGCTTGGGCCGTCCTCTCGCGGGTCGCGCCGGAGCCCTTCGCCGCGAAGGCGATGGCCGCGATCGAGGCGCATCTCATCGATCGCGAAGCCGGGCTGGTCAAGCTGCTCGAGCCGCCGCTGCGTCATCACGAGCCGAACGCGGGGTACATCCAGGCCTACCCGGCAGGGGTCCGCGAAAACGGTGGCCAGTATTCGCATGCCGGCGTCTGGGCCCTGATGGCGCAGGCCGAGCGCGGCGACGGCGATGCCGCCTACCGCTACTTCACCTACCTGAGCCCGGCCCATCGCTCGCATGACCCCGCGCATGGCGGCGCCTACGCGATCGAGCCGTACGTCATGGCGGGGGACGTCTACTCGGCGCCGCCCTACGTCGGCCGCGGCGGCTGGAGCTGGTACACCGGCTCGGCCGGCTGGATGCATCGCGCTGCCATCGAGTCGATGTTCGGCATGCGCCAGCACGGCGACGAGATCGAGTTCGTGCCGTGCCTGCCGACGGCCTGGAAAGACGCCGAGATCGTGCTCAGTCGCGACGGCCGCAAGCTTCGTGTCCTGTTCGCGCGCGGCGCCGAAAGTGCCGCCGAGGCGCGCGCCCTCGCCTTCTCGGCAGTTCCGCTGCATCCGGGCAAGCGCATCCGCTGGTCGGCGCTGGCGGCCGATGCCTGCTATCTCATGGTGGTGCCGGACGCCGCCGCGCCGACCGAAGAAGTCCTGCCCGAGGTCTCGACGCCGGCGCGCTGATCCACGCCGATCCACGGACGCGCGCCATTCCGGTGCTCTCCTACAGCCGGTCCGGTGCCACGCCGATGCGCTGCGCGGCGGCTGCTGCCTACATTGCGTGCATTCGGCGGTCCATCGAGCTTTCCATCCGGAAGCCGGGCGCGGAAGAGGAGATCGAAATGCTCAAGTGGGCTGTCATTTTCGCTGTCGTCGCTCTGATCGCCGGACTCTTCGGGTTCACCGGTATCGCCGCAGGCGCGGCCGGCATTGCCAAGATTCTGTTCGTCGTCTTCCTCGTCTTGTTCGTGGCTGTCTTGCTGTTCGCATTGCTGGGCGCCAAGTCGATCTCCAACCGCTCGGGCTCATGAAGACGTCCGCTCGCCGCGCTCTGCGACAGAGCCGGAATTGCCTCGCCACCCTGCTCGTCACCGCGGCGGTCGTGAGCACCGCGGGCTGCGCGGTGACCCGCGGCCAGGAACCAGTCGGCGCCTACGTCGACGACGCGACGATCACCACCAAGATCAAGGCCGAGATGGTTGCCGACAAGAACGTCGACGCCGGGGCGATCAAGGTCGAGACGCTGAACGGGACGGTGATGCTCTCGGGCTTTGCCAAGAGCTCGCTCGAGAAGGGAACCGCAGAAAGCATCGCCAGGAAGGTCAGCGGCGTCAAGCAGGTGAAAAACGAGATCGCGGTCAGGCCCTGACCGCGTTTCAGCGTAGATCAGAGGCGGTGCAGCCGGCCGACTGGCTGCGACTGCCCACGACGCCGGCACCGATCGAATCGGCAAGTCGAACGATCGCCTTGCGATGCGCTTCGGCCAGCGCCGGGAAGGCGCCAGCCACCGGCTCGCGATAGAGCCATTCGCATCGGTACGCGTCCTGGTTGGCGCCTGCCGACAGCCCCCACCAGCCTTCGATCCTCGCCTCCTGGCCCACGACCGAATCGAAGCGACGGAAGTCGAGGCCGACGCGAAGCGGCGGCGTTCCGCCGGCGGTTCGGGCCTCGACGATGCCCCACTTCGCGCGCAATTCTTCGAATACCGCCTGGCGAATCTCGTCGTGTAGGGAGCCCGTCCACCGCTCCTGCTCGAGCGACATGAGCGACCCGTCGGCCAGCCGGACCAGCCACTGCGGCTGATCGACCTGTGCCGGCAAGCGCAGCTCGAGCTGGATCGGAATCAGCGCACTGCCTGGCGGCTGCACGCGCGCCGGAATCTCGGCCGGCATCAGCGAGTAGAGATGGACTTGCGGGCCAGTCGAGGAGCAGCCGGCAACGCCTGCAAGCAGAGCAGACAAGGCCACCGCCAGCCGGCGCGTCCGCGTCACGATCGAGCACATGCTGGGGGTTGCTTTCATCGCGAGGGAACGGCCGGATCGGCGGGTTTGCCGCGCAGCAGCGACTCGGGATGCTGCTGCAGATAGTCGGCCAGCACGCGCAGCGAGCGTGAGGCACGCTGCAGCTCGAGCAGCGTCGCTTCGAGGTTGTGCTGCACCGGTGCGTTGGCATCGGTGATGTTGCGATCGAGGCTGTCGAGCGAGGTCTGGGCCTTCTGCAACGTCTTCTGCACGTCGGCGAGCGCCCGTTGCGCTTCGGGCGTCAGACGGCCGATCGCCTGGCTGGCGCCTGCCAGGGTCGCGCGCAGATCCTTGCCGATCTCGTCGAACGGGATCTTGCTGACCTTGGCGACGATGTCGGCAATCTGCGGCTGAATCTCGGCCAGCGTTCCGGGCGCAGTGGGCAGCGTCATCGCACCGTCCGGGGACATGGCGACGGCGATCGGCGCCGACGGCTTGCCGATGAAGTCGAGGGCGACGTAGAGCTGGCCTGTCAGCAGATTGCCGGTGCGCAGCTGGGCCCGCAGACCGCTGCCCACCAATTGCTGCAAGACCAGCGCATCGGTCGCGTCGCCGTTGCTTGTGGCAACCGTCTTCAGCACTGCGGCTCGGACCGGGCCCAGACGCAACGGATAGATGTCGGCATGAACCTCGACCGGGAATTTCTTCCGCGCCGCGTCGTACTGCAGCGAGACCGAACTGACACGACCGATCTCGATGCCGAGGAAATCGACGGCTGCGCCCTCGACAAGGCCGCGCACGGTGGAGTCGAAGATCATCCGGACACGCACCGGCGTGCCATCCGGGGGCGCGAGCGCGGTGCGCCGGTCGTTGTAGAGCCTGAAGACACTGTTGTCGGGCGCCCGAGGCGCCTTGCCCAGCGGCCCCGGCGTCTCGAACGCGAGGCCGCCTGCGAGCACCGACGCCAGCGTCTGCGTGTTGAGCGTGAGGCCGCTTGCGCTGACGGTCAGGTCGATGCCGCTGGCATTCCAGAAACGGGTCGCGGTCGTGACCAGCTTCTGATACGGCGCTTCGACGAACACCTTGATCAGGAGCTCGTCGCGATTCGGATCGAGGGTGTAGGCGACGACCCGACCGACCCGGGTCCGAAGGTGAAAGACGGCCGAGCCGACATCGAGCGAGCCCAGGTCGTCGGAACGCAGCACGAAGATCGACCCCGGCTCGCCGCGCAGCACGAGAGGCGGCTGCTCGAGGCCCTTGAACTCGCTTTGCGACTCGGTCGAAACGCCCGCGTCGGTGCCGATGTAGGCGCCCGAGAGAAGGGTCCCGAGGCCACTGACGCCAGCAAGGCCGATGCGCGGGCGAACCACCCAGAACGTGGTGTCGGCGACTGCGATGCTTGCGGCCGTGCGATCGAGCTGCACTCCGACCACGACGGCCTTGCGATCGCCGCGCAGCAACACCGAGTGCACCTTGCCGATGACGACTTCCTTGTAGCGGACCTCGGTCTTGCCGGCCTCCACGCCTTCCGCCGAAGCGAACTCGATCGTCAGGCGCGGCCCGACCAGAAACACGGTCCGGATGAGCAACGACGCGCCGATGGCGACCGCCACCGCCGGCACCAGCCAGACCAGCGACACGTTCCAGCGGCGGGCCTTGGCGATGCGCGGCTGCGGCAGATCAGCGCCGAGCGACTGCGGCGGCCCGAGTGGACGGGGACGCTCCGGCGCGGCCGGTGGCGCAGGCTCAGGCGGCGGCTCGGCCATGGGCGCGGTCGGACGGTCGGGCTTGCGGTGGACGGTCGCGCCAGATGAGGCGTGGGTCGAAGGCAAAGGTGGCGAGCATCGTCAGCACGACGACGCCGGTGAACGCCAGCAGCGCCGGACCGGCTTCGACGTTGGCGACCGCGCCGAAGCGGATCGTCGCGGCGAGCAGCACCACGACGTAGACATCGAGCATCGACCAATGCCCGACGGTCTCGATCAATCGATAGAGCCTCGCCCGCTCGAGCCGCCGCCACTGAGGCGCATGCTGGGCGGTCCAGGCCAGCAACCCGAGGACGCCGATCTTCAGGACCGGCACGGCGATGCTGGCGATGAATACGACCAGCGACAGACCCCAGGAGCCGTCGACCCACAGCTCGTGAATGCCGCCGAGCAGGGTGTGCCGCTCGCGCTGCAGCGCCTGCACCGTGGTCATGATGGGCAGCACGTTGGCCGGGACGTAGAGGATCGCTGCGGCGATCACGCAGGCCCACGTCCGCTGGATGCTGAATGGCCGCACAGTGCGCAGGAGGTGACCGCAGCGCGGGCAGTGCTGGACCAGCACCGCCTCCTCGACTTCCGACAGCCGATTCTCGGAAACCAGGCCACAGCTCTCGCAGCCGAGCAGCGGCGGCTCGGCCTCGGCCGGCGTCTGCGCGGCTGTCACGATGACCACCTCATACCTGCCACCACAGGTGCTTGAGGCCGGCCGACTCGATCGCTGCGAAAAGCAAGGTCACGAGCCCCAGCGCAAACAGACCCGGTCCCGGCGACGCATCGGCCAGGCTGCTGAGCCGGACCAGCGAGAGCAGCGTTCCGATCGTGAAGACTTCGACCATGTTCCAGCGCCCGGTCTGGTGCAGCAGCCGAACGCAGAAAGCGAATCCGCGCGGCACGCGCCCGACTGAAAGCGGCACCAGGACATAGAGCCGCAAGGCGATGAACAGCGCGGGAGCCAGGAGCGCCGTGGTTGCCGCGACCAGGGCAACGAGCTGCTGGCCCTCATTCCAGGTCGCGACGATCGCTTGCGGCAGGCTGGCGCCTTCCACCGTGCCCCGCATGTCGAGCGAAAGAACGTCGGTGCTGATGCCGAACAGGAAGACGGCGGCGGCGGTGACGGTGAGGGCGAGCAGCGTCGAGAGCGACAGCCGATGACTGCGACCCAGCGTCGCCTCGCAACGGATACAGCGCGCGACGCAGTGACGCGGCAACGGCAGCAAGCGGTACGCCTTGCCGCACTGCTCGCATACCAGCAGGAACTCGCCTGGCCGGGTCACCGACATCCCTTCGAGCTTCGCAATCTGATCGTCCTGCTTGACTGGCTCACGTTGATGACGCCGCGTCTGGCCGAAGACGCGAACGGCGCGATTATCACGGCGCCGTCCCGCGCGCGCCGGCAGCGTCGCGCCCTTGCGCGTTCCGGCGACGCCGCGCCAGCCTCAAACGCCGCCGGCCCGACCCAGCGCCAACGGGGAAAAGCGGTCGAGGGTCGGCTGCTGGACAGTGCCGATGCGTCCGATCTGCTCGCCACGGCGCTGCGCCGCCCGGTCGACGACGTGGGCAACGACAACGCAGAAGAAGGCCAGCAGCACCACAGCTCCCATCGCGACGACACCGATGGCGGTCTGTCTGAGCCGGGCTTGCCGGTGCGATGACGAGTCGCCAGACAGAGGCATGCGCAAGCCTATGGCGCGCTGGCGGCCGCGTCGGCCGGTTGATCGCGCTCCAGGTCGTCGGACGTTGCCTACCCTCAGCCACCGCCAGCGGGCTCTCTTCCTACAGTGGTCGTCGGGACCGTCGCATGGCAGGCCCACGCCTTGCATGCGACGCTGTTTCCCGCCACGCGCGCACCAGCTTAGGAGGCTGCCCCATGCTCATCCGGATCGGCTACGACATCGAGCTCGCCGTCGCCACGCCGATGGCGCTGATCTACCTGCTGCACGTGCATCCGTCAAGGCGCGACGATCTGATCAAGCCGGAGAACGTGCAGGTCAGCGGCGGCCTGACGCCCGAGGAATACGTCGACAGTTTCGGCAACCACTGCGGCCGCATCAACGTTCCGCGCGGCATGGACACCGTACGGATCACCAACGACGCCTTGATCCGCGATTCGGGACAGCTCGACGTGATCGACATGGACGCACGACAGCGCGATCCCACCGAGTTGCCGTTTTCGACGCTCCAGTTCCTGCTGCCGAGCCGCTACTGCGAAGTCGACAGCGAGCTGCTGAGCTTTGCCTGGAACCAGTTCGGCAACACGCCGCCGGGGCCGGCACGGGTGCAGGCCATCGTCGAGTTCGTGCACCAGCATCTGACCTTCAACTACAAGACGGCGCGGCCGACCCGCACGGCGCTGGACGGCTATCGCGAGCGCCAGGGCGTCTGCCGCGACTTCACCCACTTGGCCATCACGCTCTGTCGCTGCATGAATATCCCGGCCCGCTACACGACCGGGTACCTCGGCGACATCGGCGTGCCGCCGGTCCCCGGGCCGATGGACTTCAGTGCCTGGTTCGAAGCGTTCCTGGGCGACCGCTGGTACACCTTCGACGCCCGGCACAACAAGCGGCGGATCGGCCGCATCGTGATGGCCCGCGGCCGCGACGCCGGCGACGTGCCGATCACCATGTGCTTCGGCCCCAGCACGCTGCTTCGCTTCGACGTCGTCACCGAAGAAGTCATCCGGGACAGCCAGCAACTCGCGGCCTGAGCGCCGCATCGACCGCGCGGCGGTCCATCGCCGCGCTCCAGGAGGAGACCTCATGGCCGCCACCCCAGATCAGGATCGAGTTCAAGGCGAAGGCGATTACGACGCGGACCGCCGCTACGACAAGGCTGCGCAGGAGTTTGCCGAGTCGGGCAAAGTCGAGCCGGCAGCGCACGATGCCGCGCCGGAATCGCAGCAGCAAGCGGAAGCCATGACGCACGCCGAAGAGATCGGAAAGCCGCATTCCAAGGGCGAAGACGCGCCGCGGACGGAGCAGCGCAAGCCCTGACCTCCGGCGCTGGCGCCCGTGCGGAGGGGCGCGCCTTCCGGCCGACCTACCCGCTGCGCTTCCGCCTTCTTTCAGCGTGCCGCGCTGGCCGCGGCGGGTGGCACGTGAAGTTGTTTCGGCGTCAGCGTGGCCACCGGAATGACGCCACTGGTCTTGACGAGATTCGCGCACTGGGCGCCGGCTTGTTTCGCCGCGTCCTTGTCGCCGGGATCGACGAACGGAATGATCGCGGCCAGCGGATTGAGGAGCGCCAGCAGCCCGGCCGCGCCGGCCTTGCCCGCGAGCTTGCCCATCTCGAGCGACACGCTCGGCTTGCCCAACATGCCCTTGACGTGGATCGGCGTGCGCAAGGTCAACGGGCTGAAGTCCTTGGGCGAGACGACGGCCCGCAGGTCGAGTGCCTCAGTCTTCAGCGAGACCGTGCCGTCGATCCAGATGGTCGAGTCCTTCGTGTTCAGAACGAACACCTTCGGCTTGGCGACACCGTTCACGACGTCGAGATCGGCGACGTTGCAAAAGATCGGCAGGGCGTCGTCGCCCTTGATCATCACGCCGAGCGCCTGGGCGATGTCGATGCCTGCCGCCTCGATGGCAACGTGCGACAAGGCCGCGTCGCGCAGATGGATGCGAATGTCGCCGTCGAGGCTGCCGAGAATTTCGGCGCTCGAGCGGCCTGCCCCTTTGACCTTGACGAGGGCGTCGAGCTTTCCCGAGAGGTACGGCGGCTTTCCCTGCGCGCGTTTCAGGTGCAGCCACCGCGTGAGGTCGATGCCGAGGGCACGCATGTCGACGGTCCAGAGCGCCTGCGTGGCGCTGCGGCCGTCGAGCTGGAGGTAGCCCTGCAGCCTGCCCTGGGCGGTGCTGCCCTGGAAATCGGCGAGGGTGAGGACGCCGTCTGCCAGGAGGATGTGGGCGCGCACGGGGCGCAAGGGTTCGATGATCGTCGTGCCGGCGTCGAACGAACCGATGTCGACCATGACGTTGGCATCCATCGCGCGCAGCGACGGCAGATCGAAACGCTTGTCGGGAATCACGCGCTCGCCGATCGCGGTCTTGGCGTTGACCTGGGTCGCGTCGCTCCCGGTCTGCGCGCCGACCGCGGGGCCCAGGTCGGCGAGTACCAGGTTCGAGCCGCCGAGTCGGCCGGACAGCAGCGGCACCTTTTGATTCTGGTCGTAGGTGAAGGCGCCGTTGAGACGGCTGCTGCCGATCGACGCATCGTCGAAAACGGCCTTCCAGATGCGACCGTCCTTGGTGAGTGAACCGTGGCTCTTGAAGGCTGGTGTCGTCGGCAACGTCAGCCCGAGCGGATCGCCGACCGCTGCCAGCGACGGGCCGCTGACCGTGAAGCGACCTTGCAATCCCGCGAAATGAAGCGGGTCGGTGCTGCTGCCCTCGAAGCGCAGGTTGGCGCGGCCGATCGTCGCGTTGAGCCGCAGCGGCTGGGCACGCGCGTCCTTGCCCTCGGCGAGCAGACCGAGGACGCCGGTCGTTCCCAGGTCGATCAGCACCGGCAGCTTGCGGTAGTGCCCTGTCGCGTTCAGGCGCAACCCGCTTTCGCCCGGCGCCAGGCTGACAGCAGTGGCTTGCGACGCACCGGGCGACGCGGCACCGCCAGCGCGCACGACGATGCCCTGGGCGCTGCCGCTTCCAGGTGTGGCGCCTGGCAATGCCTGCGCCCCCGATGCGACCGCAGCCGCCGAGCCGACCGATGGAGCCGAGGCTGACCCCGACGCGCCGCCGGTCCCTGTCGCGCTGCCGTCGCTGAGGGCGAAGCGAGCGTCGATCCCGGCCGGCACGACCTCGTCGCTGTACGCGAGGTGGCCATCGCCGACACGCAGGCTTCCGAAGGTGGGCAACGGCGACGGCTGGTCCTTGTCCTCGGTCGCTCTTTTCTTGTTCCCGAACTGCCACGAGGCGCGGCCATCCGAAAGCCGCTCCAGCGTACCGTCGAGCTGGCCCGCCTCGAGCGCGGCGATGTGCAGCGGCTCGCCATGCCAGGCACGCCAGAGGTCGGCGTAGCCGAGCTTGAGCCGCGCGTCATGAGCGAGCACCATATGCGGCGCCTGGCTCCATGCCGGGGCACCGATCTCGATCGACGCCGCCTCGACCCGAACGCTGCCGAGCAAGCCGATCCGCACGCCACGACCATTGGCTTCGCCGAACTCGACGCGGCGCTCAAGCGCGCTCGAGAGCCAGCGCTGTGCGGGGCCGACCAGGAACGGCCAGCCCGCGGCTTCGCAGAGAAGCACGGCCACGACGAAAAACGCGAGGGTGCCGATCAGCAGCAGCGGCCAGCGGATGCCGCTCCGCCAGGCAGCGAGAGGGCTTCTCATCCCAGCACCTCGGGTTTCAATTCGAATGACATGAAGTTGACGGAGAAGTGTGTCGACGGCCGCAAGGCGTCCCTGTCGGCGGCGAGCGGCCAGCGCTGTCGGCTCGTTCCTACATCGCGCGTTGCAGCGCGTCGAAGTTCAGCGCGGTGGGCGGCCGGCCACCGCCCGGCCGAGGCGCCAACGCAGCGATCAGATTGTCGACCGCGAGATGCGCCATGGCCAGGCGCGTCGGCAGGCTGGCACTGGCGATGTGCGGGGTCAGCACGACGTTGCGGAGCACCAGCAAATCGGGATGCACGGCCGGCTCGCCTTCGAAGACGTCGAGCCCGGCGGCGGCGAGCCGGCCGGAGCGCAGCGCTGCCGCCAGCGCGGCGTCGTCGACGATGCCGCCGCGGGCGATGTTGGTGAGCGTCGCGCTGTGCTTCATGCGCGCCAGCTCCGCGGCGCCGACGAGGTGATGCGACTCGGCGCTGTATGGGACGACGATCACCAGGTGGTCGGCCTCGGCCAGCAACGCGTCCTTGGCGACGTAGCGGGCGCCGAGCTCGCTCTCGACCGCCGCGTCGAGGCGCGACCGGTTGTGATAGATCACGGCCATGCCGAAGCCGTGTGCGCCGCGCCTGGCGATGGCCCGGCCGATCCGGCCCATGCCGAGGATGCCGAGCGTCGCGCCGTGCACGTCGGCCCCGGCGAACAGGTCGACGCTCCATTTGGTCCACTCGCCGCCGCGCAGGAACCGCTCGCTCTCGGTGATGCGTCGGGCCGCTGCCATCATCAACGCGAAGCCGAAGTCCGCGGTCGTTTCGGTGAGCACGTCGGGTGCGTTGGAGACCAGCACGCCGCGCGCGGTGCAGGCCGGCACGTCGATGTTGTTGTAGCCGACGGCCATGCTGCAGACAGCGCGCAGCTCCGGGCAGGCCGCAAGCAACGCGGTGTCGACCGGCTGGGTACCGGTGACGAAGACGCCGGCCTTGCCCTGCAGCCGGGCGATCATCTCCTCGGTGCTCCAGACCTCGTCGGCATCGTTGGCCTCGACGTCGAAATGCTCGCGCAGACGCGCCAGGACTTCCGGGAAGACGCGTCGACAGACGAGAACGGCAGGTCGCATGGCTGGCTATTCGATGAAGCGGACGAAGCCCGAGACCGGCTCGCGCTCGGTGACGAGGCTGTTCTCGATCGCTGCCGGGTCGCCGTAGCCGAGCGACATGCCGCAGACGAGCTGCTGGTTTTCCGGGGCACCGATCGCCGGCATGATGATGCGGTGGAACTGCGTGAAGGCGGCCTGCGGGCAGGTATCGAGCCCGTGGCCGCGGGCGGCGACCATGACACTTTGCAGGAACATGCCGAAATCGAGCCAGCTGCCCTGCCGCATGATCCGGTCGATCGTGAACATGAGGCCGACCGGCGCGCCGAAGAAGTCGTAGTTGCGCGCGTGCTGGGCGTGCATGCGCGCCTTGTCGGTCTTGGCAATGCCGAGCAGGCCGTAGAGGTCCCAGCCGACCTTGCGCCGGCGATCGATGAAGGGCGGCTTCCACTCGGTCGGGTAGTAGGCGTATTCCTCGGTATGCGCCGCGCGCTCGGTCGGATCGTCGTAGGCAGAGACGATGCGCCGCGAAAGATCTCGCTTGGCCTGGCCAGTCAGCACATAGACGTTCCACGGCTGCGTGTTGGTGCCCGACGGCGCACGCGATGCGACGCCGAGAACGGCCTCGATGGTGGTGCGCGCGACCGGCGTCGAGAGGTAGGCGCGGATCGATCGGCGCGAAGTGATCGCGGCATCGACGGCCCGCGTTGTCTCCGGGTAGGTGACCTGCGGCCTGATGACCTCTGGCCTGGTGCCCTCTGGCGCGATGGTCATTGCAGCTGTTCCAGTGCCCCTCGAAGCAGCGCCGGCAACGGCACGGGCTTGCGCGTTGCGCGCTCGACGTAGACATGCACGAAGTGGCCGCGCGCCGCGGTCTGGGCCTGACCCACGGCGAAGACGCCGAGTTCGTAGCGGACGCTCGACGCGCCGATGAGGGCGACCCGGAGGCCGACCTCGATCGGTTGCGGAAACGCCAGCGGCGTGAAGTAGTTGCAGCCGGTCTCGACCACGAATCCTGCCACCTCGCCGTGCTGCAGGTCGAGCGCACCGGCCTCGATCAGGACACCGTTGACCGCCGTGTCGAACAGGCTGTAGTAGACGACATTGTTGAGGTGGCCGTAGGCGTCGTTGTCGAGCCAGCGTGTCGTCATCGGCACGAACCGGCGATAGGCGGCGCGTGGCACCGGCTGCGGCCGGTCGCTGGCGGCGGCCTCGTTGGAGGCGGGGTCGTGGGTGCGCGTCATGGGCCGGCATTGTTCCATTGGCGCCAGAAGTCGATGCCGGCACGCAGCGTGGCCGCCTGGATCGCCGCCGTCACGTCGAGGTTGCGGCCGTAGCCGCCGGCCATCGCCAGGGCCACCGGAACGCGCCACGCGGAAAGCCTCTCCAGCACCGCGCGGTCGCGCTCGAGCAGCCCGGCGCTGCTGAGCTTGAGGCGACCGAGCCGGTCGTCCTCGTGCGGATCGGCGCCGGCAAGATAGAAGGCCAGGCCGAACGGCCCGGCCCGATGCTCCTGCTCGAGTGCGTCGAGCGCATCGGACAACGCGGCCAGATAGTCGGCGTCGCCGCAGCCGTCGGCCAGGCCGACGTCGAGATCGCTGCGGGCTTTGCGAAACGGGAAGTTGCGGGCGCCGTGCAGCGACAGCGTGAACACTGTCGGGTCGTCGGCGAAGATCGACGCCGTGCCGTCGCCCTGGTGCACGTCGAGATCGATCACGGCGATGCGCAGCGGCCGCTGCGCCCGCTCGGCCTGGAGCAGCCGGCTCGCAACCGCGACATCGTTGAAGACGCAGTAGCCGCTGCCCCGTGACGCACTGGCATGGTGGGTGCCGCCGGCAAGATTCGCGGCGATGCCGTCGACGAGCGCAGCGCGTGCCGCGGCGATGGTCGCGCCCACGGATCGGCGCGAGCGCTCGAGCATCGACTCGCTCCACGGAAAGCCGATCGCCCGTTGCTCGGCGACGTCGAGCCGGTTGCCGACGACCGCGCTGACATAGGCTGGCTCGTGGGCCAGCGACAAGGTCGCGTCGTCCGCCGCGGCGGCCTCGTGCAACTCGATCTCGGGCCACGACTCCACCAGCTCGCGCAGCTTTCGATACTTGCTTGCCGGGAAGGTGTGGCCCGGCGGAAGCACCAGCGCGAGGCGGTCGGAATGAAAGGCTTTCACCGGGCGATCGGTGGCTGCAGGAGCCGGTTTGAGGGCACGTTCTAGGGGTCGCGGACTAAAGTGGTGCAATGCACCATTTGCGCCTTGCAATGCCAGGTGCCAGCCGCTATATTTACGTCATGTTGCAGTGCAGCATAAAGAGGTTGGACAGACAGGTCGATCCTCTTCGCGATTTCAAATCTTAGGAGACCTCTCATGATGACCGCCGAACAAGTGATGATTGCCCACAAGTCCAACGTCGAAACCCTCTTCGGCCTCACTGGCCTCGCCTTCGAAGGCGTCGAGAAGCTGATCGAGCTGAACATCCAGGTCGCCAAGACCGCGATGAGCGAAGCCGCCGGCACGACCAAGGCAGCGCTGTCCGTCAAGGACGCGCAGGAACTGGTTGCCCTGCAAGCCAGCTTGCTGCAACCTGCCGCCGAAAAGGCCGCTGCCTACAGCCGCCACGTCTACGAGATCGCCTCGTCGACCGGTGCCGAAGTGAACCGCGTGGCCGAGGCGACTGCCGCCGACGCACAAGCCAAATTCATGGCCGTCGTCGACACCGCCGTCAAGAACGCACCTGCCGGTACCGAGAACGCGGTGGCGCTGGTCAAGTCGGCTGTCGCCGCTGCGAACAACGCGTTCGAAGGCGTGCAGAAGGCGGCCAAGCAAGCGACCGAAGTGGCCGAGGCGAACCTGCAGGCGATGTCGTCGACGGCTGTCCGCGCGACCCAGGCCGCGACCAAGTCGAGGCGCGCTGCCTGAGCGACTGCTCGCGACGAAACGCATCGCCTCGGCGGTGCGTGAAAAAGGCCCGGACAGCTCCGGGCCTTTTTTCATGCGCGCTCAGAGATGGCTCTTCGCGACGATCCGGCCGCGCAACTCCGCGAGATGCGCCAGCGCCACCTGGCGGCCGGCGGCGATCGATTGCCGGCGGGTCGTGAAATCGGTGCCGGAGACGCCGGTCAGCTTGGGTTGCAGCACGAGGTCGGCTTCACGCAGCTCGTAGTTCTTGATGCTGCGGCCCATGATCGCGAAGCTCTGCAGGAGCATGCGCGCGGCGTCGCCGGTGGCGTTGCCTTCGGGGACGGCCGAGATGTCGACCGCGATCACGAACTCGGCCCCCATCGCCCTGGCATGTCGGACCGGCACCGGCGCCGACAAGCCGCCGTCGACGTATTCGCGCTTGCCGATCCTGACCGGCTGGAACACCGCAGGGACCGCGCTCGAGGCCCGCACCGCGGTGCCGGTGTCGCCGCTTTGGAACAGGACGCCTTCGCCGCTGTCCAGATCGGTCGCGGCGATGCCGAGGCGGATCCGCATCTGCTCGATCAGCCGGCCCCCGGTCTTGTCGCGGACGAACTTCGCGAGGGCCTCGCCACGGATCAAGCCGCGGCCCGGATAAGCCCAGTCGGCGAATGCGGTTTCGTCCATCGCATCGGCCAGCGCCGCCAGCTCGGCGCCGTTCTTTCCGGAAGCGTAGAGGGCCGCGACGACGCTCCCCGCCGACGTGCCGGCAACGAGATCGATGTGCACGCCGCTTTCTTCGAGTGCCTGGATGACGCCGATGTGCGCGAAGCCGCGCGCCGCGCCGCCACCGAGGGCGAGCCCGACCCGTGGCCGCTTCGGGACCGGCACCGGAACCGGCGGCACGGGCGGCAAGACGGCGGCGATCGGTGCAGTCCCCGGCGCCACGCTGGTCGACGGCGCGCTGCCGCAGCCGACCAGGCCGAGCCCGACCATGGCGCCTGCGGCAACGGCGATGGCGCCCAGCGCCTCACGCCGATCGAGCTCAGTCAACGGGGTCGAGCCGGTCTCATATTCCGCCTGAGGATACCGATACGACAAATCGATGTTTCACACGCGCAGGCAGCTTGCCTAAAGTCCGAAGGGATGTATCGGTACAACGATTTCGACCGTGCCTTCGTGCACCAGCGCGCCGCCCAATTTCGCGATCAACTGCAGCGGCATCTGGCCGGCGAGCTCGGTGAGGAAGAGTTCAGGCCATTGCGCCTGCAGAACGGCTGGTACGTGCAGCGCCACGCGCCGATGCTTCGCGTTGCCGTTCCCTACGGCGAGCTGAGCGCGAAACAGCTGCGCGCGCTAGGCCGCATCGCTCGCGAATTCGATGCCAGGGACGATGGCCCGTATGCCGGCCGCGGCGGCGGCTTCGGCCACTTCACGACGCGGCAGAACTGTCAGTTCAACTGGATCGCCCTCGAAGACTCGGCCGATGTGATGGACCTGCTCGCCGATGCCGACATGCACGGCATCCAGACCAGCGGCAACTGCATTCGCAACATCACGAGCGATTGCTTCGCCGGCATTGCCGCCGACGAAGCGATCGATCCGCGACCGTACTGCGAGATCCTGCGCCAGTGGAGCACGCTGCATCCGGAATTTGCATTCCTGCCGCGCAAGTTCAAGATCGCCGTGAGCGGCGCTGCAGAAGACCGCGCCGCGACCGCCTGGCATGACATCGGCCTGCACCTGCGCAGGGATGCCGCCGGCCAAGTCGGCTTTCAGGTGCGTGTTGGCGGCGGCATGGGCCGTACGCCGATGATCGGCACCGTCCTCCGCGAGTTCCTGCCGTGGCACGAGGTCCTCGTCTTCATCGAGGCGATCGTTCGCGTCTACAACCGCTACGGTCGGCGCGACAACATCTACAAGGCGCGCATCAAGATCCTGGTCAAGGCAGAAGGCCAGAAGTTCATCGACGCGGTCGAGGCCGAGTACCGAGCCATCCTCCACCGTGATCGCGACGGCTCCTCGCACTTGTTGAGCGACGCCGAGCTGGCCCGCGTCATGGCCGACTTCGAATTGCTGCCTGCAGGCGTTACTCCTGCCACCGGGCCAGCCGTCGACCTCTTCGCCGGTGCCGATCGCAACGGCCGCGCGTACCGGCGCTGGCTCGAGCGCAACGTCCACCCGCACCGGATCGCCGGCTACCGCGCCGTGACGCTGTCGTTCAAACGCGCCGGCCTGCCGCCAGGCGACGCCACTGCCGAGCAGATGGACGGCGCGGCTCGTCTCTCGGAGCTGTTCAGCCTCGGCGAATTGCGGGTCTCGCACGACCAGAACCTGGTCTTGCCGTGGGTCCGGGAGGGCGAGCTCGAAGCGCTTTGGCATGCAGCACGCGAGCACGGCCTGGCAACGCCGAACATCGGCTATCTGACGGACATGATCGCCTGCCCCGGCGGCGATCTCTGCGCCCTCGCCAATGCCCGCTCGATTCCGATCGCCGCGGCGATCAACGCCCGGTTCGACGACCTCGACGAGCTGCACGATATCGGCGACATCGACCTGCATATCAGCGGCTGCATCAACTCGTGCGGCCACCACCACAGCGGCCACATCGGCATTCTCGGCGTCGACAAGGACGGCAAGGAGTGGTACCAGGTCTCGTTCGGCGGCTCCGACGGCTCGCAGCTGGCGCCCGTGGCGGTGGCAAGCAAGGTGATCGGGCCGTCCTTCGCGGCCGACGAGGTCCCCGATGTGATCGAAGCCGTGATCGAGACCTATCGCGGCATCCGCAACAGCAACGCCGAGCGCTTCGTCAGCACGGTGCAGCGGGTCGGCCTCGATCCGTTCAAGGCCGCCGCTAACGCTGTCCGCCACGCGACGGAGGTGCACGCATGAGAACGCCCGTGCCTCCTCTCCCGCAGGCGGAAGAGGGGCTGCGGAGGATGGGGCGATGAGGTACGTCTCCGCCGATGCGTCCATCGACTTCGCGCTCGCCAACGACGTCGACGTCGAGACGATCGAGAACGACGTCGCGAACTACAAGAGCATCGCCCTCGACTTCCCGAAGTGGACCGATGGCCGTGCCTACAGCCAGGCGCGGCTGCTGCGCGTGCGCTTCGGTTTCACGGGCGAGATCCGCGCCACCGGTGAGGTCCTCGTCGACATGCTGCCGCTGCTGCAGCGCGCCGGCTTCGATGCGGTGCAGCTGCGCGCCGACCAGTCGATCGAGACCGCCAAGCGGGCCCTCGAATTCTTCCCGCTGGGCCACTATCAGGGCGACGTGACGCAGCCGCTGCCGCTGTTCGCTCGCTTCCACGCGACGCCGCCGCAATGAGGGTTCTTGCATGAGCGGGGCGGCGCGGAGCAGCGTCGTCTTCGTCGGCGCCGGTCCGGGCCAGGCCGACCTCATCACCATGCGCGGCGCAGCGCGGCTGGCTGCCGCCGACGTCGTGCTGTTCGATTCGCTGGCCGATCCGGCGCTTCGCGCTCTGGCGCCGGAAGCGCGCTGGATCGATGTCGGCAAGCGCGGCTTCAGCGGCGTGGCCCATGGCGGGCCGGCCGGGCAAGGCGGCGCCGGGCAGGCGGCGATCAACGCTCTGCTGGTCAAGCACGCCCGCGAGTCACGACTTGTCGTGCGCCTGAAAGGCGGCGACCCGGGCGTGTTCGGCCGCCTCGAGGAAGAGCTCGAGGCGCTGGCGGCCGCCGGCATCGAATGCGAGGTCGTTCCCGGCGTGTCCGCCGCGATGGCGGCTGCGGCCGAGACGCAACGGCCACTGACTCGGCGCGGCAGCGGCCGCAGCGTCGGCATGGCCACGGCGATGACCCGGGACGGCGGCTTGGTGCCGGGCAGGCACGCCGACACCGAAGTCTTCTACATGGCGGGCCGGCAGCTCGCGGCGCTGGGCCGCCGCCTCGGCGCCGCCGGCTGGCCGGTCGAGACACCAATCTCGGTCGTCTCGCGCGCCGGCTGGCCCGACGCGCTGGCCAGCGACCACACGGTCGCGACGCTCGACCGCGCGGCGATGTTGCATGCCGGCCGACCGACTGTGGTCATCATCGGAGCCGGCGCCCGGCCGATCGTTAAAATGCCCGCCGCCCACCCTCCGTTCTCGGTCCCCATCGGGCGGCCCGTCACCCGAACCTCTTCCCCATGACCCACGTCGTTCTCGAATCGTGCATCCGCTGCAAGTACACCGACTGCGTCGACGTTTGCCCTGTCGATTGTTTTCGCGAGGGCCCGAATTTCCTCACCATCGACCCGGACGAGTGCATCGACTGCGCGGTCTGCATTCCCGAGTGCCCGGTCAATGCCATCGTTCCGGAGGAGGACGTGCCCGGCGACCAGCAACACATGACCAAGCTGAACGCGGAGCTGGCCAAGGGCTGGCCCGCGATCACGCGGCGCAAGCCGGCCCCGGCCGACGCCGACGAATGGAAAGACCGCACCGGCAAGCTCGGCGAGCTGGTCCGTTGATCGAGACTGATGCACTGATCATCGGTGCCGGGCCGGTCGGCCTGTTCCAGGTCTTCGAGCTGGGCCTCCTCGAGATCGGATCGCATGTCGTCGACGCCCTGCCCCACGCCGGCGGCCAGTGCCTCGAGCTCTACGCCGACAAGCCCATCTACGACATCCCGGCCCTTCCCTATTGCACCGGTCGCGAGCTGATCGAGCGCCTGACGAAACAGATTGCGCCCTTTGCTGCCGGCTTTCATCTGGGCCAGCAGGTGTCAGAACTGCGTGTCAGGGACGACCAGCGCTTCGACGTCGCAACCGATGCCGGCGGGCGTTTCGTCGCCAAGGCGATCGTCGTCGCCGGCGGCGTCGGCTCGTTCCAGCCACGGCGCCTGAAGGTCGACGGGCTCGATCGCTGGCGCGGCCGGCAGGTCTCGTATCGACATCACGAGGACACGGACGCATCGTCGCAGCGCGTCGTCGTCGCTGGTGGCGGCGCCGAGGCGGTGGCCGCGGCGCTCGATGCTGCGGCGCACGGCGCAGCCGGCGTGACGCTGCTGCATCGGCGCGACGACTTCGATGCATCGAACGGCCATCTCGCTCGTCTCGCCGCCGCACGCAGCGAAGGCCGCATCGCCTTCTTCGCCGGCCAGGCAAGCGGCCTCGCCGAGCACGATGGCCGGCTGAGCGGCCTCGTCGTCGACTGCAACGACGGTTCCACCCAAACACTGGCCCTCGACCTGCTCTGGATCCGCCTCGGCTGGAGCCCCAAGCTCGGGCCGATCGCCGACTGGGGCCTTGCGCTCGAACGCAAGCAGGTGGTCGTCGACACCGCGCGCTTCGAGACCTCGACTCCCGGCATCTTCGCGGTCGGCGACATCAACCTCTATGCCGGCAAGCGCAAGCTCATCGTCTCCGGCTTTCACGAAGCGACCCTCGCCGCCTACGCGATCGCCGACCGTGTCCGGCCCGAGCGCGCCGAGCCGCTTCTCTACACGACCACGAGCCCGAAGCTGCACCGCCTGCTCGGCGTGACAGGCGAGGCCGCAGCACGGGAATGACGAAGCTCGCATAATCCATTCGCGTGCCGGTCCGGGCCGGCGCGCTTCGCTAGGGGTGTTGAGCAGCCGGCTTGCCGATCGCTCGACTGAGACAGTCCCTTTGAACCTGACTGAGGTAATCCTCGCGCAGGGAAGCAAGCCGAATCGGTTCTTGCCGGTTTCTTTCGGCCCAGAGCTCTGCCATCGGAAAGACGATGGCCCATACGACATTGACGCTCCGCGGCACGGCGCTGTTCGCCAGCATTGCCGCGGCAACTTTTTTCTCTTCGAGCGTGACCGCGCAGGTGGCGGCACCTCCGGCGAACGCGGCCTCGGCACCTGCAGCGCCGGCCTCCCTCGCGCCTGTGACGATCACGGGCAAGGCGCCGGCGCCTGCCAGCGTTGCGGGCTGGGGCGATACGCCCCTCTCGCAAGCACCCGTCGCCGCGACGAGCATCGACGCCGCGCAGATCCGCGACGCCGGCGCGCGTCGCCTCGCGGACCTGACGCGCTTCGACCCGTCGGTGACGACGGCGTACGACGCCGAGGGCTACATCGACTACTTCACCATCCGCGGCTTCGTCGTCGACAACCGCTTCAACTTCCGCCGCGACGGCCTGCCGATCAACGCGGAAACCTCGATCCCGCTCGAGAACAAGGCGCGCGTCGACACCCTCAAGGGCCTGAGCGGATTGCAGGCTGGAACGAGCGCGCCGGGCGGCCTGGTCGACCTGGTCGTCAAGCGACCTCTCGATGCCTCGCTGCGTTCCGCCTACATCGAGTGGCGCGAGCGCGGCAGCGTGCTCGGCTCGGTCGACATCAGCCAGCGCTTCGGCATCAACGATGCGTTCGGCGTTCGCCTGAACGCCGGCGCCGAGCGCATCGACCCGATCGCCCGCAACGCGAAGGGCCACCGCGACGTGCTCGCACTCGCCGCGGACTGGCGCGCGAGCGCAGCGACGCTGGTCGAGGCCGAGATCGAGAACAGCCATCGATCGCAACCGAGCGTTCCCGGCCTCAGCCTGCTCGGCGAGAGCGTGCCGACGGTGCCCGACCCGAAGCTCAACCTCAACAACCAGCCGTGGTCGCTGCCGGTGGTGTTCGACGCGACGACGGCATCGCTGCGCGTGACGCAAAAGCTCGGCGAAGGCTGGCGCATCGTCGCGCACGGCCTCGTGCAACGGCTGCGAACCGACGACCGCATCGCCTTCCCGTTCGGCTGCGGCGCCGAAGAAAACTTCCGCAGCTACTGCAGCGACGGCACCTTCGACCTCTACGATTTCCGCAGCGAGAACGAGCGTCGCCGCAGCAGCACGCTCGACATCTCGCTGCACGGCGCGGCGGCCACCGGGGCGCTCGCGCACGAGCTCGGGCTCGGCGTGCAGCGCAACGTCGTGCGCAACAGCTTCCAGGACCAGATCTTCACGGTCGCCGGCACCGGGAACGTCGCCGGCACCCTCGTCACGCCGCCGGGTTCACAGGATCCCTCGCCGCAGGCGAACCGCAGCGAGCACTCGACCGAGCTCTCGCTGCGCGACGCCATCGCCATCGGCCGCTCGGGGACGACGGCCTGGCTCGGCGCGCGCCACACACGGCTGGCGCGAAGCACAGCGCCGACCTCGGGGACGGACGCTCCGACCGCGTTCGAGCAAACGTTCACCACGCCCTTCGCCGCGCTGACCCAGGCGCTCGCACCGGGCCAGCTCGTCTACGCCAGCTGGGGCCAGGGCGTCGAGAGCGACGTGGCGCCGACCGTCCCGCTCGACCCGACGGCGACACCGCCGGTGCCGCGCTACACCAATGCCGGCGAGGCCCTGCCCGCATCGAAGAGCCGGCAGGTCGAGATCGGCGCCAAGGGCAGCAGCGAGCGGGCCGAATGGAGCGCGGCGGCGTTCGACATCCGCCGCCCGCGCTTCGACGACATCGGCCGGTGCGGCCCGTTGCAATGCACGCGCGGCCTCGTCGGCAACCAGCGCCACCAGGGCGTCGAGGGCAGCGCCGCGTGGCGCGGCGGCGCCTGGGGCGTGCGCGCAGGCGCGCAATGGCTGCACGCGCGCGTCGAGGGCACGGGCGACCCGACGCTGGACGGCAAGAAGCCGACCAACGTACCGGCCCTTACCGCGCGCCTGCAGACCGACTGGCAGATGCTGCCGTCAGTGATCGCCGCGACTGGCGGCCTGCGTTTGCTCGCCGCCGGCACTTACGAGAGCCCGCGCGAAGTGCTGCCCGACAACAGCGCGCGAATCCCGAGCGTGACGAAGTTCGACCTCGGCGCGCGCTACGCGACGAAGTCGAGCGCCGGCACCACCTGGACGCTGCGCGCCGGCATCGACAACGTCTTCGACCGGCGCGCCTGGCGCGAGAGCCCCTACCAGTTCAGCCACGCCTACCTGTTCCCCCTCGAGCCGCGGACGGTGCGCATCTCGCTGCAGGCCGACCTCTGAGCAGGCAATGCACGAGGACCCGCCGCTATAATTTCCGGTTGTTCCTCGATAGCTCAGTTGGTAGAGCGCCGGACTGTTAATCCGTAGGTCCCTGGTTCGAGCCCAGGTCGGGGAGCCAGAGAATTCAGGGGTTACGTCGATTGGCGTAGCCCCTTTGTCTTTCTGATGCCGAACTTCGCCGCACCCGAGGCCCTTGCTGCTGACGGTTCTAGGGACTAGATTGCAGACCCCACTTCAGGAGAGTCGCGATGACTACGTTCATTTCTAGGAACTCACTCGTTTGGATTGCCCTAGCCCTGTCCGGCGGGGCGATGGGGCAGTCGCAGGGAACCGACAAAAGCATCTGCACGTTCATCGGCGTCAACCCGCAAGAGCAACTGAACGATCGCCAAGGTCACGCCATTTCCATCAGTCAGTTCACTTGCCGAGCCGAGGGAGGTCTATTGGATGGCGCAGTGATGACCGGGTCCCAAATTTACGAGTGGAACGGCGTCAACGCGGTGGGACATGCTGGATACGGTGTGTATCGGAAACCCGGCGCGACTGTCGTCTACGTCAACGACGAGATGAGGAACTCGCTGACGATGGCCGACGGTAAGGTCACCGGCTTCGCTGCGTCGGGGAAAGGCCATTACGCCATCGCCACTGGTACGGCTGAATCTTTGGCCGGAAAGACATACAGCTACACGGCCAAGCCGATCGGCCCCGGACAGTTTCTGCTCGAGTCGAAAATGAACCCATAGGAAGCCACGTCATCCTCGTTCTGATACCGAACACGAGCTACCGCCTTTCGACCTCTGTCGTCACGAGGCGCTGGTCCTAAATGACTATTCAGGCAATAAACGCCAGCTGATTGCCGTAATCATTCCCCACGACCGCCGATGACATAGCCCGCCGTCTGGCCGGGCCGTCAGCACGATCCAGGGCGAGCCTGGCCCCATTGACATGTCGGGATATCTGTAGCCAAGTACAGGCGCCCGGACCAACGGTGACCCTGACCCGTTTCAGTACCCCGCAGCAGTCGAGACTTCCGCATTAACCACGACACCACCTAAAGGAAGAACATGAAAACGTCTCGGCGCCCGCACACTTTCGTTCCCCTGCTGGCGGCGGCAGGTCTAGTGGCCGGGTGCGTCTCCACGAGTGGCACGAAATCTGACAACGCATCGGACACCTCTAGCAAGCCGGCCGCCGCCGCGGTAGCACCGTCAGGCCCGAAGATCGGCCCGGGCATGAATGAGCGCGGCGAGGTGACTGACCCCAAGAAGGTCGAATCCGGCCATGGCCAGACAGTCAAGGGTCTGAACGACTATGACGGCGAGATCACCGGCAAGCCGGCCCCGGGCACCAAGTTCACCAAACTACAGATCGGCATGAGCCGCAAGCAGGTGATGGACATAGTGGGCACGCCCACGGACGAAGGCGCCTATGTCACCGGCAAGGCCTTCATCCCCTTCTTCTACGGCGGCGACCGCTACCGCTACGAAGTGGTCTACAAGGGCCAAGGCCGATTGATTTTTGCCGGCTCAGCAGGCTTCGACTCGAACGCGCACCTGATATGGATCATTCACAGCGCCGCGGAGCAAGGCTACCGCTGACTCCGGCCGCCACTCTCTCAAACAGCACACCGATCGGGCGGCTGCCAACCGGCGGGCTGCTTCGCGCCGTGGCGGCGTCTTCCTATCGGACGCTTAGAGTGCTCCACAACATCGGCCAAGGTTCGGCAACGAGACGATCCTGAAGAGGGCCGACACACCGGCAGTTTGACCGGTAGGATCTGCGCGCGCGGCGAGGCAGCTTCAAGCCTGTTGTTAGCGCATGGATGGCGAATCTTCTGCGCCCAAAAATAGCTTGGGCCTTCGCGGTTGCGCTTCTCATTGCACGAGTGCCGGTCCGGTGAGCTCAAGACTTTCCAATTTCTTTGAGATTGGGCCTGAGGTGCTGGCGGGAGGACATCCCAGCGCAATGTCGTCCGATGCGCCGACAGCCCGGCGGCAACGCAAGTCATCAGATTCTCGGTGGATAGGCAACGGCCTCGCCGCAGGCCGATCCAGAAGAGAGGATGACCGTCCGAGCTCACGCCCGTTGCTGCGGTCACGCTATCCTTGTCCACGACATCGACGACGCAGGGCAGGAAATTGTCGTTCTCCGCTGCATCGGCCAGGCATTCGGCGGCGGTGCGCAGCACTGCGGTACGTCCGCGCAGACGCGGCGTCGTCGGCGAAGCGCCCGAACGCGCCTCGGCCAGGCAGGCGTCGTGCTGAACCGGAGCCGGCCAGATCACAAGCTGAGCGGACTCTGCCTCGATCGCGAAGAGCGTACGGTTCGCAAGCACGTCCCAGTGGACGGCGGTGATCATCGGTGGGATACGACTTGCATCGGCACCTCGCGGTCTGCAGTGGCACGCTCGTCGCCGGCGCCGCTAGCTTGTGCGGCATACAGCCGACGCAGCACCTCTCCGGCGGCTACTTTCAGGTCATCGCGACGCAGCCGGTGCGAGCGTCGGGTCGGCGGTCAAGCACAGCAAACGTCACCGGCGCGGCTCTCGTATTACCGAACGCGCTTTATGAAAGCAGGTGGGTAACGTCCACGTCGAACGCGGTGCCCTCTCTCTAAGGGTGTACTCGTGTCCAGTCACTGACCGGTCCCTTTGTCACTGGCAGCGTCGCTCTGCGGCAGATTGGCCGGCTGTCCAGTTGAGATCGCCAGATCTCTGTCAGAGGCTGCGACGGGGCTCTGATAGCGCCTGGCCACCTGCCTCCCAGCCACGTACCAAGCGTGCGAGGGGAACCGAGATCCTTGAGCTAGCAGCCTCCACTTCGCCCCGTTTTCCACTAAAGCGTACTCGCACCAAACCCAGGGCACGTGGTCGCCGCTCTTGAGTTGCAACGTGGACGATGGATGGAGTTTGCCTTCGACGATCGAGGAAAACGGGCTGCTTTCGCCAGGGTAAAACTTGGGATATCGCAGCCAATCTTGGGCGCGATGGATTCAATGGCAGCCCACAGCGAGGGGTACTCGCCTCGGTGCTGCTGCACCATGCGAACAGCTCGTTCGCGGACCTCGGGTGAGAACTTGTTCGTCTTGCTCATGGCTCAATCCTCTCAGAGAGTTGAGCCTCCTCAAAAGCCGGGGCGGTTCAATTCTTCGGACACCGGGATGACGTCACGTTCTAGATTCCCTGGCAGCCGCTGCAAGAGGAATCAGAATCGCGCCGATGTCCTCGCAAACGATCTCGAGCGATGGAGCAGCGACAGCCAGATCCCGAACGAACGCCGTCCACTGCGCCTGTTTCCTGGGGCTGGCAGCGAACGCCGTTGAAAGACCCTCGGGCACGCCCACTGGCATCTCCGTGCCGCGGCGCCCGAACGTTGCCGTCAGCGCGCGGACCATGCGATCGGCATCGAACTCGTACATCCGGCTCAGCATCCAGATGTCGTAGTAGTCCTTCATCCGGGAGTTCGCCAAGCCCAAGGCCACCATCGCGTGGAATTTCTCGGCGATCACGGTCTCGCGCGCATACGCTCGCAGATGGGGTCGAGGGAAGTCCAGAAGCACCGGGAGGTCGACATCCTCCGCGCCCGGCTCCAAGGCATCTCCGAAAGCGACGTCGATCACCACTGGAATGCGCGCTACCGCGAGCGTCGCGTTGATCTTCAACCGCACGCCTCCGTAGTCGAGATGTTCGCGGATCAGGTCGGCGCCCAGTGAATCGGTATCGAAGGTTAGGCCGTCGTCAGCAGCGACTTGCGCGATTTCCGCAAATGCGGCGAGCATCGCCTCGGGCGCTGCGTCGCCGAAGCCCAGCAGGTCGAGGTCACGGGTCGGTCGATGCGGATCATCGAACCAGGTGGTGACGAGCACGGCACCCTTCAGGATGAACCGATCGGCGTGCTTCGAGATGCTGAGCCGATAGAGCAGCCGCTCGATCGCGTAGCGCGTCAGCACCAGATCCATGGCCTGGTTCTTTTCCCGGGCCAGGTTGAGCAGCCTCGCGCGCACCGACGCGCCGAGGTCGCGGACCGGCTTAGCCATCGGCCGTCAGCGCCATCACGTAGGGCTCCATCACGGGCCACACCTTCGCCTTCGTGGCGAGGCGTGCAATCTCGGCAGGGGTTGCTTTCTTCTGGCGCAGCGCTTCGCGCAGTCCCTCCAGGGCGAGGCTGACACCGACGGTGCGGCGGTAGCGGAAGACGTCAACGACGGTCTTGGCGACGTTGAAAATGGGGACGCCGACACCATCGATGACGTGCCGGCGAACGGCCACGGTCAACCGATCGTCCGGGAAGCGCACGAATCGCACCGGCGGGTACGAAAAAGCAGGCCGACGCTCCTTGGCTCCGAGCGCGATCCACACCTTGGCCGGAAGCTGATCGGTGAGCCCGTGAAAGGCCAGCGCTGACGCGAGACAGACGACGCCCCGGGGGACGAGTTTCGCGACCTGCGCCAGGGTGTGATTCGAATCCACTGGGGCGTCGGGCAGCTGATAGAGGCCACGCGCCAGCCGCACGATCGTTCCGGCGCGCTCCATCCGGGTGACGGTTGCCGCGGTGACACCCTCGGCCATGAGCTCGCGCAGCCGCGCCATCCCATGCATCTTCATGTAGGCGATGGCGCGCGTTCGCTGGGTGGGAGTGGAGGCCACGCTGATACAAAACGTTGTTCGAATGCAGATTCTATCCGACGTTTTGTATCATCACCCGGCTCCTCCAAAGTGGCGCTCATTCAGCGGGTCAGGTCCCTGTCCTTGCTCGGGCCGCGCGCTGGCGCGCTCCACCGCGACCCGCCCAGATCAAGTTGCCGATCCCCAAGTGCGCCATTCCGGCCTCGCTCGTCTCGAGTCTGCACGATGGGCGTGCGCTTCAGGAATCGCAAGATATCCGCGGCGAGCTCGCGATCGGCGTCATGCGGCGACGCCGCCAGCGCCGATCCGATGTGTCGCCACGCATCGATTGCCTCGAGCTGGGAACGGTCGGTCTTGACGTCTGACCTCTCCGACCTGCCCAGGACGCGCAGACGCCCTTCCTCACGCGCCTTCACTCGCCACAGCGCCGGGTAGTCCCTCATCTTTCCCCGCGTGGCCTGACGGGTAGCTTCGGCGTCAACACCCCAGTCGCGAAGCTTCGAACGCTGAGGTGCCCGTGCGGATTGGCCTGATGGTCGTGCAGCACCATCACGTACTTGTGGTCCGCCAGCTCCGCCTGGGCAAACTCGCGCGCCGTCGTCGGGCTGCCGACGTGCTTCTCGACCGGCAGGCTCTCGCCGGTGATCAGCGACTCGTCGACCTGGCTCGATCCCTCGACGACCGCGCCGTCGACGGGCATGCGTTCACCGGGCCGCACCACGACGAGGTCGCCCAGCACCAC
>JALYXU010000118.1 GCA_030946925.1 Pseudomonadota bacterium | reverse complement strand
CTCGACATCACGGTCGTGCCGGAGCAGCCGAGCGACGCCAGCGATCGGGCCATCGTCGAGGCGGTGTCGCGGACCAGCGATGCCCTCGCAGCGACGGCGGCCGAGGCGCTGGGCGAGGCCCTTGTCTCATTCGATATCTACGGCATCCTGGCCGCTCTGACCGACCTTGCTGCCGCGCTTGGCGTGGCCTCGCCGCTGCTCTTCGCGGCCCACCACTTCGGCCGCCAGAACGCCCAGGTCCAGCGCGTCTGGAGCGGTTGGACGGCGACCGAGACAGCGAAAAAGGACGACCACCTGGCGGTCTTTTCCGATGCCGTCGGCAAGCACGACGGCGTCTCGACGTGGTGCCGGCACTTCTCGCAGCGTGCTGCGGCGTCACGCAAGCGGGTCTGGCTTGCCACCTGCGACGATGCGGCCCACGACGCCGGGCCGGAGGCGATGCCGCGGCCCTATCCGGCGCTGGCCCGCTTCAAGATCCCGCTCTACCCCGAGCTCGAGATCTGCGTGCCATCGCTGGCCGCCACGGTCGATCGGCTGTGGCGAGAGGGCATCACCCACGTCGAGGTGGCGACGCCCGGGCCGATGGGTCTGGTCGGCCTGGCGGCGGCGCGGATCCTCGGCCTGCCGGTGACGGCCACGTACCACACCGATTTCGCGGCGCTGCTCCAGCTGTGGGTTGCCGATCCCAAGCTCTCCGACCTGGCGCGGGCGTACCTGGGCTGGTTCTATCGCCGCGTCGACAGAACGTTCGTGTTCTCGCAGGCGTCGCGCGACCGCGTCCTCGAGCTCCGCGTTCCGCCCGAACAGGTCGAAGCGATCGTCATGACCGTCGATCCGACCGACTTTTCTCCGGCCTGCACCTCGACATCGATCTTTTCAGAGCTGGGGGTGCCGGCCGGCGATCGCCCTGTCGTGCTGACGGTGGGCCGGCTCTCAGGGGAGAAGAACGTCGCGTCGATCGTCGAAGCGGTGCGTGGGTTGCAGCACCGCCAGCCGGCGCCATTGCTGGTGGTCGTGGGCGACGGCCCCGCCGCCGCCGCGCTCCAGCGGAGTTGCTGCAGCGACGATTTCGTCGTCTTTCTCGGAACCCAGACCGGACGTCCGTTGCGCGAGCTCTATGCGTCGGCCTCGATCTTCGTGTTTGCGAGCCGGATCGACGGGCTGGGGCTCGTCAATCTCGAGGCGCTGTCGAGCGGCGTGCCGGTGCTGGTGCCGTGCGGATCGGCGATCGCCGAGTCGTTGCACGATGGCCATGACGCTCTGTTCTTCGACGCCTCGGCGGACGGCCTTCGGCAGGCGCTGGCAGCGTTGCTCGACAATCCAGGCATGGCCGCCAAGCTTGCTGCGAACGGCCGACAACACATGGTGTCGCGCTGGCAAGAGGTCCAGTTCGAAGCCGTCTGGCAGCGCATGGCCGGAACAAAGCCGAGCCTCGATCCGGCTTGATCGCGACGACCCGACTTGGTTGCGCACCTCGTGCCGAACACACCAGCAGCCGAGCCGAGGTCGCACGTCGAGCCCGCACTCCTGGTCTCGATCCACGATGTCTCGCCGCTGACCCTCGAGGCCAGCCGTGGCGCGGTCGACCTTGCACTGCGGGCTGGCGTGGGCATCGATGCCCTGACGATCCTGGTCATTCCTTGCCACGACGGCCAGGCGCCGCTGGACGCGCACCGGGAAACTGTCGACTGGCTGCGCCGGCTTGCCGACGGGGGCGCCTGCCTCTGCCTTCACGGCTGGACGCATCGGATGTCGGGGCGGCCGCGAAATCCCTGGCAGTGGGCGTGGGCGCGTGGCTTTGCCCGCGGCCAAGCCGAGCTGTACCTGAGCGATGCCGATGACTGCCGGCGCCGTCTCGACGCGGCGCTTGCCGCGATCGATCGGGCCGGGCTCGCGGATGCAGTTCACGGCTTCGTGCCACCGGCATGGCTGCTTTCCGACGCCGCGCATCGGGTCGTACGCCAAGCCGGCTTCAGCTTCTACGAGCAGCTTTCCGGCATTTCGGTCGGCGACGCCATGCTCGCTCGCCGGCTGATCGGCTTCGGCTCGCTCAGCGCGATCGAGGCCTGCGCCACCGCGGCGCACGCCTGGCTGCAATCGCAGCGACGGCCCGTCGACACGCGCTTGGCCATCCACCCCGCGGACGTCGCGCGGTCGAGCATCAGCAGAACTGTTCAGCGCACGATCCGGCGCATGGTGCCGCAGATGACGGCGATGAACTACATGACGTTTCTGCGTACTCGCTGCATCGGCGCCCTGGCCGCGACAGCCGCACCTGCACTTGCACCTGCAGCGACATGACTCGGCGAGCCATCCTTGCGCTCCTGCTCCTGGCGTCTCCGGCCATGGCCCACGCGCAAGAGTCGACAGGCGGCGCATGGAGCGGCGTCGAGAACGTCTACGCGCACCATCTGACGCGGCTGCTGCAGCACTGGGCGCCGGCGCCGGACGAAGCGCTCGACCTCGACCCCGGGCCGGTCGCGATCACCTGTCTCGGCACGGCGGGGGATCGCCGCTACGTCGGCATGGTGGAGCGCGCCGACATCGGCGCGCCGCTGGCAACCGTCGCTGCGGTGCTGGACGACCTGGACCACTTCAAGGATCTGTTTCCCGACGTGCTGAGCGTTCAAGTGCTCCCCGGCGGCCTGCCGGGTGCGCGTTTCGCGACCGCGTGGCGCCAGCGCGCGCCGATCGCCTTCCTGCCCGACGTCGAGTACGAGATGTCGCACCTGGTCGACAAGGCGAGCCCGATGCGCGTGGTCTATCGCTACAAGCTGCGCCGCGGCGACAAGTTGATTGCCAGCGACGGCATGGTGGTGCTGGAGGCGACTCGGCGGCAGACGACGCGCTATACCGAATACGACTTCTTCAATGGCCACTGGGGCCCGCTGCCGGCGTGGCTCGTCTGGCGCGAGAGCCTGCGCGCCGCGTTCCACTCCAGCCTCGCGATCAAGCTGAAGGCAGAGAACCCCGCATGGAGCTATGTGCGGATCGCCGCCGAGGCCAAGCGAGCCACGTCCGCACATTCCGAGCAGCTCGATCGCTGCTTCGCGGAACGGCGAGACGTGGTGCTCAAGCCCTAGCGTCGGCCTCAGCGGATCGCGAACACCGCCACGCCGGCGTTGACGAAGCCGTTCGCTGCGCAGGTCGCGCAGCCGGCAGGCGCCGTCGCCGACGAGATCGGCATGAAGGCCAGGCCCGAAGCCGGATCGACCGCCACCGAGTGCGCGTTGTTGCCGGTGGGCAGGCGGGTCACGACGCTGTGCGTCGTGGCGTCGATGATGGCCAGGACCGGCGTGCATGGCGACGCCGCGCTGCAGGCGCCGTTGATGCCCGCAGTGCCCGTTGCCGTCCAGCGGCTGCCGGCGTTGTAGTAGCGATTGGTGCTGGCGTCGTACTCCAGTTGGTCGCCGCCGCCGGCGTTCACCGAGGCGACGATCGCGCCGGTGCTGCGGTTGAGGATCTGCACCAGCAGCGGCGCGCCGGCGGTTCCCTCGCGGCAGCCGACGGCGATGTCGGTTCCCGGCCCGAGCGCGAGGCCGGTCGGATCGCAATTGCCTTCGCTGTACACGCGCACGCCGGCGAGCGCCGTGTAGTTCACGGTCGTGCCCTTGGCGAGGGCGCGGATCGCCGGCCCGGGCAGCGCATCGAGCTCGCCGTTCGGGTTGGCCGTCGTGCCATCGTTGTTGACGTAGAACGTGTCGGTCCCGGCGTCATAGCGGCACTGCTCGAGACCGCCGGAAGGCGCGTTCGCGGAATCGGTGAACGTGACGGTCGCCACGACCGTCTGCGACACCGGGTCGATGAACGAGGCGAACGGCGTCGTGGCCTCGGGCGTCGAAATCATGTAGAGGTTATGCACGGAGTCGTAGCAGCCTTCGTCGGCCCGAACCCCACCGGTGCCGACGACGATCGTCTTGACCACCTGCCTGGTCGTGGGATCGATCACCTTGACGGAATTGACGTCGCCCGCGTACAGGTTCGTGCCGACGACGTTGAGGCCGTCGGGCCCGGAATTCGCGTTCGATGGCTTCAGGCCGGCGAACGCATTGGCGCCGACCCCTGGAATCTGCGCCGTCGTCTTGAGGCTGGGGA
This sequence comes from Pseudomonadota bacterium, assembly GCA_030946925.1. Taxonomy (GTDB): domain Bacteria; phylum Pseudomonadota; class Gammaproteobacteria; order Burkholderiales; family Burkholderiaceae_C; genus Schlegelella_A. The sequence goes on along the minus strand of JALYXU010000118.1, from coordinate 6,289 downwards.
TATCCACCTGATCAACCGCCGCGTTGTTGCGATCGGTGAAATAGTAGGTGGTGCCCGAGATCACGCCGAGGTCGAACGAAAAATTCGACCCCGCGCCGACGCCGGGGACCGATGTGACCTGAACGAACCGAGGCGTGCTCGGATTGAAGCTGTCGTCGCCGCCGCAGCCGGCGAGCATCACCCCGGCCGCCGCGCAGCCGATGAGTATTCTGTTCATGTAGGAGTCTCCATTCATTGCTGGAATCTGTCGCCGCGTGCCGGCGACAGGCCGTTGATCCCCTGACCAACGCGACGATCCTAGTACTGCCCCCGCGAAAATCCAATCGCCGAACCCATGCCGGGCGACGGGATCGCTGATTGCCAGGGCCGTTTTTTCCGGGCATCGAGCCGCCGGGGTCGGCCCAAAAAAAAGGTCCCCCGAAGGGGACCCAGCGTCAGCCGATCGGCTTGAGCTTAGTTGTCCTGCCGGCGACGCCGTGCGACGTAGCCGAGTGCGCCCAGCCCGGCCAGCATCAGCGCGTAGGTCTCGGGTTCGGGCACCGGGTTGACCGGCCCGAGGTTGATCACCGTGAATGATTCGGGTCCGCCGGTCGCGTCTGCGATCGACGCCTCGAGCGCCAGGGTCGTGCCGGAACCCCCCGCAAGGATGAGGCCGTTGACAAACGATTGTTGGAGAGCGTCGACCTTAAAAACAAACCCCGCGACACCATTGCCGGGAAAGGTACTCAGGAAGTTTTGCTGCCCGTCGATCGCACCGAGAAAACCGCCGGTCGAAGAGTAAAACTTCAGCGTGAGGTCGATGACATTGGCACTATCGCCGCCTGGCTCTGTGGCATTAAAAAGAATGCCGATCTGACTGGCAGTCGTGATTCCCAGCGAGCCAATCGTGGGGATACCGTATTTCTGATCGTCGACGCGGGGCGACGGCAAGGATGCCGTGCCCGCCACCGTCGAAACGCCATTGCCCATAAAAACCTGGCTGTCGAGGATCGGGTCGCCGAACGTGATGACATTTGTTCCGCCAGAGAACACGACGCCAACGGCACCGGACTCGAACGTGTCGTTGTTCGGCGACGACAGCGTCAGATCGCGAGGGGCGTTGCCGAAGCCTTGGGCGCTCACCAAGATCGTCGAGTCGTAGACCAGGCTGGCGAAGGCAGTCTGGGGGGCGAGGAGCGCAGCAGCGGCGGCCACTGCACCGGCTGCCAACGGGAATTTGAACTTCATGGATTGGACCTCTAAAGAAACGTAGCAACACGGAGGACAGCGGTAGAACCGCAAGGCCGGAGTCTCCCTCAGCACCCTCGGCTGGGCATCACCTCGATCGCGGGGGGCCGCCGTGCTGTTGTGTGTTTTGCGGCGGGCCGCCCACTCCGGGCGAGCCCTGACCTGCCTTGATCGTGACCTCTTGTAACCTGCCAGTCCCATGCAACATAGGCCCGTCCCATGAACCTAGCGTCCTTGCTGTTCCCCATCACTACCGTCCTGCTTGCTGCTGCCGCCCATGCAGAGGACCGCTTGCCGACCATCCCGCCGGCGCAATACAGCGCCGAACAGCAACAGGCGGCGAGCGACTTCGAGGCGGCGCGCAAGACCAAGGTCTTCGGACCGTTCGAGCCCTTGATGCACAGCCCGCAGGTCATGACGCTGTCGCGTTCGATGGGCGACTACCTGCGCTTCAAGTCGGCTCTGGGCAACACGCTGAGCGAGCTGGTGATCCTTGTCGTCGCCCGGGAATGGACCCAGGACTTCGAGTGGTGGTTTCACTATCCGATCGCGCTGAAGAGCGGCATTTCGCGCGAGGTCGCCGATGCGATCGGCGATGGCCGCCGTCCGGTCGGGATGAGTCCCGACGAAGAGATGGTCTACGACTACACATCCGAGCTGCTCCGCAACAAGCGCGTCGCCGACGCCACCTTCAACAAGGTGAAGGCACGCTTCGGCACCAAGGGCGTCGTCGACTTGAACGGCATCGCCGGGTACTACACCTTCCTCGCCATGCAATTGAATGCGGCGCAATACAAGATTCCGAAGGATCAGGCCGGCCTGAAGAGATTGCCGGAATAGCCGGTCCGAGGTCGCAACGCCACGGCGCGTACCTGACCAATACGCTGTTCGGCAAACTGGGCATTGCCGAGCAGATGGCGAGCAAGAGCCGGAACGTCCGCGGCCCGCCGTCGGGTGAACCGGTGGCGGCGGTGGTTGCGCGTGGCGAAGCACATCGATGGCCGAGGCCGGCCTGCCGGGCTTCGAGGCCAGCGTCTGGTGGGCACTGCTGGCACCCGCCAACACGCCGAATGTGGTCGTGGTCGGCTGCACGGCGGAGAGCAGCGACGGCTTCTTCGGCGAACTGCTGGCCACGTCGTTTCGCGCCCGCGGCGCGGTCGGGCTCGTCATCGACGGCGGCTGTCGCGACGTGAAGGAGCTGCAGGGGATCGACTTCCCGGTCTTCTCGCGCGCCGTCTCGGCGCGCGGCACGGTCAAGGCGACGCTCGGCTCCGTCAACGTGGCCGTGGTCTGCGCCGGCATGCATGTCGAGCCCGGCGACGTGGTGATCGCCGACGCCGACGGCGTGGTCGTGGTGCCGCGGCTGCAGGCGGCCGACGTGGCCGCGGCGAGCGCATCTCGCAAGATCCGCGAAGCCATCAACCGCGATCGCCTCGCCGCCGGCGAGCTCGGCCTCGACATCTACGACATGCGCGGCAAGCTTGCCGCGCTCGGCCTGCGATACGTGGATCGGGACTAGGGGGCTGGCGACTGTCATGGGCCTGGTCCCGCCGACAGGAATCGAACCTGTATCTGCCGCTTAGGAGGCGGCCGTTCTATCCATTGAACTACGGCGAGCGGCTGCGGCGGCGAGGCGCGTGCGGCAGGGAGTTTAGACGGCACGATGTCCGGCCGAGGTCACGCCATACTCGGCATTTGTCGCCGAGGGAATCGCGATGGCCACGGTCGAGGGAACGCATACGCAGGGCGCCGGCGGCCGGCAGGTTCGCTATCGGGTCGACTACGAAGTGGTCGGCGCCACGATCCACTTCAAGGCCACGTTCGACCCCGGCGCGTCGCACGACGGCGAGTTCGATTTCGATGCCTCGAAGGTCGACGCGGCGGCTGCCGTCGATGCCTTCATGCAGAACCACATCGAGAAATCGGATCGCGACGTCTCGCCCTGAACGCACGTCGCCGGCGCGGTGCGCCCGGCAGCGCTACTTCCAGCGCAAGGTCCAGATCAGATCGACCGAGTTGTCGCCGCCGGCCTGGGCCCGGATCGTCACGCGCTGGGCCAGCCGGTAGATCAGCTGCCAGCTGCCGGTGGTCGCGTTCAGGCCGCGCTCGTAGCCGACGTACCAGCGCTTCGAGATCTGCTTGCCGAGCGTGACGATCGTTTCCTTGACGTCGCCGACGCTCTGCTGCCGGACCCCGAACGAATCGAGGCCGACCGCCTGGATCAGCCGGTCGGTCACGCCCGGCCCTTCGCCCGAGAGCAGCGCCAGGGCGGCGCTCTGCAGCAGGGCGATGTCGTTGCTGCCGACGCCTTCGCTGGCCCGGCCGAGCACCAGCCAGCTGAGCTTGTCGATGTCCGACATGTCGGGCTCCGAGAACAGCCGGACGCGCGGATCGAGGGCACTGCCGACGACGACCACGCCGACGCGCACGTCGAGGTTCGGCCGGGTCGCCTCGATGTCGAGGCGCGGGTTCTCGATCGGGCCGACGAAAGTGATGACGCCGCGGTCGATGCCGAGCTTCTGGCCATAGGCCTGATAGGTGCCGTCGACCGCGCGGACCGTGCCGTTGGCGGCGAGACGGCCGCCGGGCGACGTCAGACGGAGCTCGCCGCGGAGGCCGGCGTCGAGACCGCGGCCGCGGATGCGCAGCTTCTCGCCGAGGTCGACGCGCAGGTCGAGCGCGACCTTGCGGCTGGTCGGGGCAGGCGTCAATGCCGGCACCGGCGCCGACGCGGCCGTCGACGGGACCGCGGCAACCGCGGCTCGGCCGGAGCCGCCGGCGGCGCTCGAGGCGGCGCGGGTCGGCCGCCGCACGACCTCGACATCGTCGCCGAGCGACGGCGCATCGGAGCGCGTGAAGTCGATGAGTCCTTCGTCGACCTTGAAGGCCCCGTCGATGCCGAGCGATTGCGCATCGAGATGCATCGACGCAGCGCCGCTGGCGACGATGCGCCGATCGCGCCGGCCGAGCAGCTCGAACCGATCGGCGCTCAGGCGCAGCTGCGCGGCGGGCGCGGCATCGAAGCTGGCGCTGCCGTCGAGTTTGAGGCTGCCGTTGCCGCTCTTCGCAGTGAAGCGCTCGATCCGTGCCGTGCTGCCCTGCAAGGCGATCGCGACGTCGCCTTCGGTGATGTTGACGCCTTGCAGGAAGTTGCGGACGCCGAGGTTCGTGCCTTCGACGTGGCCGACGTATTCGGGCTGCCCGAAGCGGCCGGCGATGCTGGCGTTGGCGTGCAGCGCGCCGGCCAGGCGCCAGCCCGCCGGAACCCACGGCCCCCAGGTGCCGAGGCTGGCGACGCGCAGCTCGGCGACGCCCTGGACCGGCGTGTCGGCGCTCGGCCAGGTCGATGCGCTGCTGGTTCGCGCCGTCAGTGCCGCCGAGGCGACGCCGAGCGTGCTGCCGGCCAGCGCGCCGGTGAAGTTCCAGACGCCGTCCTTGGCGGCGATGCCGAAGCGCAGGTCGGAAAAGCCGAGCGCCTGGGTCCCGAATTCGTCGGTCACCGAGAGATCGCCGCTGGCGCGTTCGACGACGACATCGACCAGCACGCTCGGCGCACTCCGCACGTTGACGTGGGCGCCGACGCGCAGGTCGCCGGCCCAGCCGAAATCGGGCTGCAGCGTGCGCAGCAGCGGCGCGATCAGGACCGGCTCGACGACGCCCTGGGCGTCGAGCCGCGCTGCCGTGCGCGCATCGCCCGCCTGCCAGGCGATGCGGCTCCAGCGCACCGTGGCGCCGAGCGCTTCGGCCATGCCGGGCTCGACGCTGGCGCGCATCGGCCCACCGGCCCAGAGCACGCTGCCGCGAACGCCCTGCGCATGCAGCCAGGTGCGGCTCGGCGACGCGGTCGATTGCGCGATCAGCTCCTGCACGGTGCCCGACCAGCCGCCCGAGCGATCGTTGCCGACATCGACGAGGCCGCCCTCGGCTCGCAGCGTCAGCGCGCTGCGGCCGATGTCGGCGGCGCCTTGAGCACCGGCCGGCGCTGCACTGGGCCCGGGCATCGCCTTGACGGTGACCCCGCCGACGCCGCTCGGGTTCGGTGCGGCGACGGCATCGAGCCATTGCGGCGGCAACGCGTCGGAAGCGATGTCGAGGAGGAGCCGATGCGCGCGGGCGGTGCCGCTGGCCTGGGCGCGGACCCGCTCGACGACCCGGCCGGAGACGCTCACGCCGTCGAGGGTCAGAGTGGCTTCGACGGGTGCGTCTGTCGCGCTGCCGAGCCGCCAATGCGCCTCGGCCTGGCGAACCGCGACGCTGTCGAAGCGGAGTGCGGACGCGTGCAGCTCGCCCTCGCTCCTCAGGTTCGGCCAGCGCCCGTCGATGCTTGCCTTCGCGGTCAGCGTTCCGCTCGCGGCCGGCCCCGACGCCGCCGTGCCGGGTCGACGTGCCAGTGGCGCGAGCCGCAGCAGCTGCGGCGCGTCGATGTCGAGCGTCCAGGCGTCGGCCGTTGCCGATGCGGCGACGCGGCCGCGCGCCTTCAGCCGGTTGCCGGCGAGCAGCAGATCGAGCGAAGGCCGGGCCGTGCCGTCGCTGTTGACGAAGCTGGCGTCGGCTTCGAGCGGCACGCCAGCGAGCGCACTGTCGGCCATCGACAGCGTGGCCTTGCCGCGCGTCGCGGCGAGGATGTCGTAGACCGACCCCGCGAAGCTGCGCGCCAGCACCACGTCGAAATCGCCCTTCGCGTTGAGCCGGTTCGGGCCGCGCGACAACAGCGAGTCGGGAGGGCCCGGCCACCATGGCGCCGGATCGAAGTCACTCAAGGCGACGCGCCCGGCGGCATGCCACGGCGCATCGGCCGCAGGCCGGTTCATGCGGCCGGCCAGCGACGCCTTGGCGCTGCCCAGGCTGGCCTCGGCGCTGTGCAGCTCGATGTCGCGGTCGCCGGCGCGCGCATCGAAGCGGAGCCGGGCCAGGTGCGGTGCGCTGCGCGGCAGGCGTCGATCGACGAGCGTCCCGGCAAGGTCGCCGGCGAGGGCGATCGTGCGTTCGGCGTGCGCCGTCGACGGCGCCCGGCTCGACGCGCTGAGCGTGCCGTCGAGCGCCGTGTCGGGGGCCCTTGCAT
>JALYXU010000097.1 GCA_030946925.1 Pseudomonadota bacterium | reverse complement strand
CGGCCACTGGTCGACGCGCACCGCCGGCGTCCACGGCGCGGCCGACACCTGGCAGCTGCTTGCCGACCCGAACCACAAGCGTGCCAGCCCGCTGCTGGCCAATGCCGACGAGTGGCTGGCTTGCTGGGCGCGCATCACGGCGCCGTTGCTCTGGGTCGAGGGTGACCGCACCGACGTCTCGATCTGGTGGGGCGACCGCTACACCAAGGCCGAATTCCATGAGCGCCTGAACGGCGTGGCTCGGGTCGAGCGACAGATCGTCGCGCCGGCGGGGCACATGCTGCACCACGACCGGCCGGAAGACGTCGGCCGATTGATCGAGGCGTTCCTGTCAGAATCGCCGCCTGCCTGAGCGACCGGATTTTTCGAGAAACACATGGACGTCGAACACATCAACGCCATCGGCAATCGCCTTGCCGATCTGAGCCAGCGCACCGCCGCGCTTCGGGGGTATCTTTGACTACGACCGCAAAGCACTGCGGCTGAACGAGGTCAACGCCGCTCTCGAGAATCCGAACGTCTGGAACGAGCCGAAGCGAGCGCAGGAGCTCGGCCGCGAGAAGCGCACTCTCGAGAACGTGGTCGCGACGATCGACCACCTGACCTCGAATCTGTCCGACAACACCGAGCTCTACGACATGTCGAAGTCCGATCAGGATTTCGACGCTCTGCTGGCGATCGAGGCCGATGCGGCGAAGCTCGAGACGAGCGTCGGCGAGCTCGAGTTCCGGCGCATGTTCAACAAGGCGGAAGACCCGCTCAACTGCTTCGTCGATCTGCAGGCAGGCGCCGGCGGCACCGAAGCCTGCGACTGGTGCGCGATGCTGCTGCGGCAGTACCTGAAGTACTGCGAGCGCAAGGGCTTCGCGACCGAGATGATGGAGACCAGCGAGGGCGACGTCGCCGGCATCAAGAGCGCGACGATCAAGGTCGAGGGCGACTACGCGTTCGGCCTGCTGCGCACCGAGACGGGCGTGCATCGGCTGGTGCGCAAGAGCCCCTTCGATTCGGCGGGCGGCCGGCACACCAGCTTCGCGAGCGTCTTCGTCTATCCGGAAGTCGACGACACGGTCGAGATCGACATCAATCCGGCCGACGTGCGCACCGACACCTTTCGCGCTTCCGGTGCCGGCGGCCAGCACATCAACAAGACCGACTCGGCGGTGCGTCTCACGCACATCCCGACCAACATCGTCGTGCAATGCCAGAACGACCGCTCGCAGCACCGCAACCGCGACGAGGCCTGGCAGATGCTGCGCTCGCGCCTCTACGAGCACGAGATGCGGATCCGCATGGCGGCACAGCAGAAGCTCGAGGACTCGAAGACCGATGTCGGCTGGGGCCACCAGATCAGGAGCTACGTGCTCGACCAGAGCCGCATCAAGGATCTTCGGACCAACGTCGAGATCAGCAACACGCAGAAGGTGCTCGACGGCGACCTCGATGCCTTCATCGAGGCCAGCCTCAAGCAGGGCGTCTAGGGCGCCATTGCACGGTCGCCCGTGACACGCATGCTAGGATCCGTGTCACGCCGGGCCGGGGCAAAACCATGAAAACAATGAACGTACGGGAACTGCGCCAGCAGACGCCTCGGCTCAAGCAGACGCTCGCCGAGGAGGGCGAGGTTCTTCTCGTCTCCAACGGCGAGCCGATCGCTCGGCTCCTGCCGGTCCTGCCGAACGCGACGCGCTCGAAGCTGCCTTCGATGAAGGCATTCCGGGCGACGCTGCCGATGCTCGAGCGCCCCGTCGCCGAGCAGATCCGCGAAGAGCGAAACCGGCGATGAGCTGCCGATGAGCCTCGTCTATCTCGACACCAGCGCGCTGGCGAACCGGTACCTGCGCGCGCCGATCTCCGACGCTGTCGACGCCCTGCTCGACGAGCCGGCGCACACCTTCGCCCTGAGCGAGCTGTCTCTTGTGGAGCTCGAATCGGCGCTCTCGCGCCAGCATCGCGAAGGCCGGGTCACGGCACGCAAGCTCAGCGCCCTCAGAACGCGCTTCGAGAGCGATCTGCGCCTCGACTTCTTCACCTTGCACCCGCTGTCCCGGCCGATCCTGATCGGTGCGCGCCAGCTGATCGCCGACGGCATCGCGCCGCTGGCCGCGCTCGACGCCATCCACGTCAAGACCGCGCTCGAGATCGAGGCCGACGCGTTCGCGACCGACGACGAGCAGTTGGCTCGCGCTGCCGCCAGGCATGGCCTGGAAGTCATCACCTTTTCCTCGCCACCATGATGCTCACCGACACTGCTCCGTTGATCCGCCGCGACGACTACGCGGCGCCGCCGTACTGGATTCGCAAGGTCGACCTGAGCTTCGATCTCGACCCGGCCAAGACGATGGTGATCAACCGGATGCAGGTCGAGCGCAATGGCGACGTCGCGGCCGGCCCGCTTCGGCTGAACGGCGACGACATCACCCTGACCCGCTGCCTCGTCAACGGTGAATCGGTGTCGTTTCGCCACGAAGACGGCTTCCTCGTCATCGACAACCTGCCCGAAGGCACCTTCACGCTCGAGATCCGGACCACGTGCGCGCCGGAGAAGAACACGCACCTCTCGGGCCTCTACACGTCGGGCAAGGGCTTCTTCACCCAATGCGAGGCCGAGGGCTTTCGCCGGATCACGTTTTTCCTCGATCGGCCCGACGTGATGGCCGAATACACGGTGTTGATCCGAGCCGACAAGGCCGCCTACCCGGTGCTTCTCTCGAACGGCAACCTGGTCGAGCAGGGTCCGCTCGACAACGGCCGCCACTTCGCGAAGTGGCACGACCCGTTCCCGAAGCCGAGCTACCTGTTCGCCCTGGTCGCCGCCGATCTGGTCGGCCGCGAGCAGCACATCCGCTCGCGCTCCGGCAAGGACCATCTGCTCCAGGTCTGGGTCCGCCGCGGCGACCTCGACAAGACCGAGCACGCCATGAATTCGCTGGTGGCCTCGATCGTCTGGGACGAAGCGCGGTTCGGCCTCTGCCTCGATCTCGAGCGCTTCATGATCGTCGCCGTCGGCGACTTCAACATGGGCGCGATGGAGAACAAGGGGCTCAACGTCTTCAACACCAAGTACGTGCTGGCGACCGCGGCCACCGCGACCGACGCCGACTTCGCGGCGATCGAATCGGTGGTCGGCCACGAGTACTTCCACAACTGGACCGGCAACCGGATCACCTGCCGCGACTGGTTCCAGCTGAGCCTGAAGGAAGGTCTGACCGTCTTTCGCGACCAGGAGTTCAGCATGGACATGCTGGCCAGCCCGAGCGCGCGCGCGGTCAAGCGCATCGAGGACGTGCGGGCGTTGCGGCAGGTGCAGTTTCCCGAAGACGCCGGGCCGATGGCGCACCCGGTGCGGCCCGACAGCTACGTCGAGATCAACAATTTCTACACCTCGACCGTCTACGACAAAGGCGCCGAGGTCGTGCGCATGATGCAGACGCTGGTCGGCCGTGCCGGCTTCGCCCGCGGCATCACCCTCTACTTCGCGCGGCACGACGGCCACGCCGTCACCTGCGACGACTTCGCACAGGCGATCGCCGACGCCAATCCCGGCAGCGACCTGGCGACACGGCTGCCGCAATTCAAGCGCTGGTACGCGCAGTCGGGCACGCCGCGGGTGACCGCGCGCGGCCGGTACGACGCGCCGTCGCGCACCTACACGCTCGGTCTCGAGCAGGCGTCGTCGCCCGGCGACGGTCAGGCCGCGAAGCAGCCGTTCGTGATCCCGCTGGCGATCGGCCTGGTCGGGCGCGACGGCAGCGCGTTGCCGACGCGGCTCGAGGACGAGCCCGAGTCGGCGGCGGTGCCGCAACGGGTGCTGGTGCTCGACGAGGCGCGCGCCTTCTTCACCTTCGTCGGCGTCGAGCAGCCGCCGGTGCTGTCGCTGCTGCGCGGTTTCTCGGCGCCGGTGCTGCTGATCGACGGCGCCAGCGACGCCGACCTGCTGGTGCTCCTGCGCCACGACATCGACCCCTTCAACCGTTGGGAGGCCGGTCAGAGGCTGGCCTTGAACCGCCTGGTGGCCGCGGCCACCGGCGACGACGAGACCGCAGGCCCGGCCGACCTCGACAGCGAGTTCATCGAGGCGATGCGCGATGTGCTGCGCAGCGACAGCCTCGACCCGGCCTTCAAGGAGCTGGTGCTGTCGCTGCCGAGCGAGGTCTACATCGCCGAGCAGCTGACGAGCGTCGATCCGCAGCGCATCCACGCGGCCCGCGAGTCGATGCGGCGGCAGCTCGCCGAAGCGCTCGCCGACGACTGGGCCCGCGCCTTCGAGAGCAATCAGGTGCGCGGCGCCTATTCGCCCGACCCGGCATCGGCCGGCCCGCGTGCGCTGGCCAACCTGGCGCTGACGATGTGCTGCATCGACGCGGTCCGGCGCGGCGACCCGATCTGGCCCGGCCGCGCCTATCAGCGCTTCAAGGACGCCTCGAACATGACCGATCGGCAGGGCGCGCTGATGGCGCTGATGGTGAGCGGCTCGGAACTCACCGAGCCGGCACTCGAGCGCTTCCACGCCTTGTTCAAGGCCGACCCGCTGGTCATCGACAAGTGGTTCACGTTGCAGGCCACGGCGCAGGAGCACAAGGGCCGGGTCTTCGACCGCGTCAAGCGCCTGCTCAGGCACCCCGACTTCAACCTCGCCAACCCGAACCGGGCCCGCAGCCTGATCGGCAGCTTCTGCCTCGGCAATCCGGCCGGCCTGCACCGGGCCGACGGTGCCGGCTACGCGTTCTGGGTCGAACGGGTGCTCGAGCTCGACGCCGCCAACCCGCAGCTCGCCTCGCGGATCGCCCGCGCTCTCGACCGTTGGGCAAAGCTCGCCGAGCCTTATCGCAGTGCGGCCCGAGACGCGATCGCCCGGGTCGCGGCGCAGCCGAAATTGTCGAGCGATACGCGCGAGATCGTTTCTCGCGCGCTCGGCGCAAGTTGAGATGGCCGACCGGAACGCGATGAAAAAGATGAACGCCTTTTACGCTCAGTCGGGCGGCGTGACTGCGGTCATCAACGCCTCGGCGTGCGGAATCATCGAGACCGCACGAAGCCACCCCGAGCGAATCGGCGCGGTCTATGCCGGACGCAACGGCATCATCGGCGCCCTGACCGAAGACCTCATCGACACCGGCAAGGAATCGGCTGCCGCGATCCGCGCCTTGCGCTCGACGCCGGCCGGCGCGTTCGGCTCGTGTCGCTACAAGCTGAAGTCGCTGGAGAGCAGCCGCCGCGAATACGAGCGGCTGATCGCGGTTTTCCGGGCCCACGACATCGCCTGGTTCTTCTACAACGGCGGCGGCGACTCGGCCGACACCTGCTTCAAGGTGAGCCAGCTCTCGCAGGCGATGGGCTACCCGCTGCAAGCGATCCACGTGCCGAAGACCGTCGACAACGATCTGCCGATCACCGACTGCTGCCCCGGCTTCGGCTCGGTCGCCAAGTACGTGGCGGTGTCGGCCCTCGAGGCCTCGTTCGACGTCCGCTCGATGGCGCGCACGTCGACCAAGGTGTTCGTGCTCGAGGTGATGGGCCGGCACGCGGGCTGGATCGCCGCTGCCGGCGGCTTGATCGAGGCGCAGGGCATCCCGGTCGCGATCCTTTTTCCGGAAATCGAATTCGACGAAAAGAAGTTCATCGCCAAGGTCGACTCGCTGGTCAAGGCACACGGCTACTGCACCGTGATCGTCTCGGAAGGCGCGCATCACCCCGACGGCAGTTTTCTCGCAGAGCAGGGCTCGCGCGACGCCTTCGGGCATGCACAGCTGGGCGGCGCGGCGCCCGTCGTCGCCAACATGGTCAAGGCCGCCCTCGGCCACAAGTTTCATTGGGCCGTTGCCGACTACCTGCAGCGGGCGGCCAGGCACATCGCCTCGAAGACCGACGTGGACCAGGCCTACGACCTCGGCAAGCGCGCCGTCGAGCTGGCCATGGAAGGCGCCAACGCCGTCATGCCGACGATCGAGCGCGTCTCCGACGTGCCCTATCGCTGGAAGATCGGCGTCGCCAACCTGGCCGACGTGGCCAATGTCGAGAAGTTCATGCCGCGCGATTTCATCAGCGACGACGGCTTCGGTATCACCGAGAAATGCCGTCGCTACCTGGAGCCTTTGATCGAGGGCGAAGACTATCCGGCCTACCGCAACGGCTTGCCTGTCTATGCGACGCTGGAGAACGTGGCGGTGCCCCGCCTGTTGCCCGAGTTCGCGATGTCCTGACCGGGCGTTTCGCGGGCGATCGCATGGGCTTTGCCAGCGTCCGCGCGGGCTCGCCTGGCTCGGGGCTCCGCTAGAATGCGCGGCTCGCCACGGCCCTCAGGCCATGCGCGACGCCGGCGTAGCTCAGTTGGTAGAGCAGCGCATTCGTAATGCGAAGGTCGGGAGTTCGACTCTTCTCGCCGGCACCATAGGTAAAAAGGGCTCACTACACGGTCAGCCCTTTGTTGTTTCTGGGGGAGAAGTAACGGCCGGCGTAACGCGGATTTCGGCCAGGATTTTTTGAGGGTGCGTAGACCTCGTGCGTAGCGGCGACCCCCTGCGAAAGCTGCGAATCCAGGCGCCTCCGTGCCCACGCCTCCCCCACGGCTAACGCTCTATTCGAAAGTGCCTTTTGGGTGCTTGATGGGTTTCCTCTTGTGGATGCCCGCGAGCAGGCCAAGCAGCCAAGCGAAGTCACCGTAGTCCCAGGTACCTTCGGCGAGCATCACGATGGTCTCCTCCAAGATCCAATCCTTCGGGACATGGACTTCCTGCTCAGCAAGGTAGGCGAGAGCGCATGCGAGTGCTGTGCGCTTGTTACCGTCGTTGAAGACATGCCCACGGGCAATAGCCTCGGCGTAAAGGGAGGCAATCCCGAGCACATCCCCCAGGCCCGCGTAGCACGCATGGTTCTCTACGCGTTGCAGCGCGGATTCAACTCCTCCGCGTCCGCCGCTCGCAAAACCTGGGAGTCCGCCTAGCTCGGCAATGATTTCATCGTGGATGGTTACGACGAAATCTGTTTCGAGCAATCAGCGGTCCTTAAGTGCTAGAAGCACCTCGCGGTGCTCGGCAATCACACGCCGCGCGATTTCAACGACCTTCTTGCGATCGTCGGGGCTCGTAGCCTTGACAGCCACTTTGGGCTGGATCAGCGTGCGTTGGGACACGGCGGCCTGCGCCTTCACATCGTCTAGCGATAGCGCAAAGCTGTGACACTGCATAGCGGCCTCCATGGGTTGATACGCGATTGTCGCAAATATGGGGGCGGTGTGCGGATAAGTGAAATTTCTCACGCTGGTCGTTGCCCTCTCGCTTCGTCCGCTCACTTTGCTGCCGCTCTGAGCCAAGGTCGAAAGTAGCAGGCTTGGACCGATTGGACGCGCAGGATTGCCGCGACTCCCGAGTAATGAAAAGGTCCTTCTGCGCCAGCAGGTGTCAACAGACGTGCCGATCGGTACCCCCCGAAGCCATCGACACAGCTACCGGGAGGTCACGACGAACGTGGGCCGCCCGCCCGTGGCGACTGTGGCTGACGCAAGCGCGGTTAGCTCCCCTGTCGCGCCAATGGAGTATTGCGAAACCGTGTTATCCGATTGATTCGTCACATAGACGAAACGACCCGCCGGATCGATGGAAAGAGAGCCTGGGCGAGTGCCAGTTGCCGCACTTGAAACGCTTGTTGCGCTCAGGGAGCCGTCGGCGGCAACTGCGAACTGCAAGATCAATTTTTGGCTTGGGTTCAGCACGTATGCGTATCGCCCGCTGGGATCTATACCGATGGCTCCAGGTGAAGTCCCGCCTGCGACCGTCGCCGGCGTTAAGGCCGCGAGCGTACCGGTTGGCGCGATTGAGAATTGAGATACGGAAGCGCTCTGAGCGTTGGAGACATACAGGTGGGCTCCCGATGGATCTATGGCGATGGACACCGGCAGGGCCTCAGTTGGGACGGTGGAGGGGCTCAGTGCGATCAACGCCCCCGTCGGGCCAATCGAGAACTGAGACACGCTGCCGCGTTCTGGGTTCGCGACATATGCGAATCGGCCGGTTGGATCGATCGCCATCGCAGCAGCCGAAATGCCCCCGGCAAGGGCCGAGCTTGCATCGGTCAATTGCCCGTCAAGCCCAACGGCGTACTGCTCCACCCGCCCTGGCGGACTCAAGATGAACGCGTAACGTCCCAGGGGATCAAGAGTAATAGAGAACGGTTCGCAACACGTCGAAGCAGTGGCGGAGCCTGAGGCTGCCAGTTGGCCGGTGAGGCCGCGTGAGAACTGCGAGGTGTTCTCGTCTGCGAAGTTGGTGACGTAGGCGAACCGACCGACGGTGCTTAACGCAATGCCGCTCGGGAATCGCCCTGTGGCGACAGGCACCCCGGTCGGCGTCAGGGCTCCATCTAGGCTGATGGTGTATTGCGAGACAGTGTTGTCTCCGGAGTTCAGAACGTAGGCGAATTCGGGTGGGGCAGCGGCGCAAACGACGCTTACTGAGGTGACGTTGCCTGTGACGTTGGTGCCCGAGCCATTGGAGATCGTGCATATCTGCCCGACAGGCTGGGCGACGACGGTGACGGCGTAACTGCCACCCAACGCGACTGCTACGGGGAAGGTGAACGGCGCGTTGGCGCTAACGACCAGCGGGCTTGTGGCGCTGTTGTTGGTCAAGGACACCGGCGAGCCGGCCACCAGCCCACTGACGTTGCCTCCGATGGAGAAGCTCGACGGCGGCGTTGGCGGCGCGCCTCCGTCGCCTCCGCCGCACGCGCTCAGTAGCACTAGCCAGCCTGCCGCGAACTGAATAATTCTCATGAGGCGGACGATAGCGCAGGCTTTGACGCTGCGATCAACTGCTCACTTCGCAGCCGCGCGGAGCCACGGCCGGAAGTAGCAGCCCTGGACACGGTCAGAAACGCAGGATTGCCGTGACTCGCGCGTGATGAAGAGAACCTTCTGTGCCATGCAATAATCAACGGAAGGGCCGATGCGAACCTCCTCCGCTCGCATCCCCTCCGCCATGGCGGCGATGCCTCCGACAGGAGGGTTTGCCTTCATGTCTTGGGCCTCAAGTGGGCGCCAACAGGAGAGGAACTCCTGTTCGCTAGCGTCGCGGTTTTTCGACGCGTTATATGCGCCGGGTGCTGCTGCTACGACCACAAGAAGAAACAAAAAGCCGTTCATCCATGCATTCTGCGACGGTTCGGCTTGGCACCTCCGGATTGGGGCCCTGGTTAGCTCCAGCTCATAGCGCGTAACGGCGGACAGGGCGCGATCGAACGGGTATACATTCACGCCCGGAGGGCGTTGCTATGGAAGGGTTTAGCGTCTGGCACTGGCTGATCATCGCGCTTTGGCTGGTTGCGGTCGGGTTCCCGTTTTGGCGCATCGTCGGCAGGACTGGCAACCATCCGGCACTGTCGATCCTGCTCTGGGTGCCGCTGGTGAACCTCATCTTCATTTGGTGGCTTGCCTTTTCACGATGGCCTGTAGCTCATGACTGAAAAGATCGCCGCAGCCGTCGCGATCGGCATCGTCACGCACTGGCTGGTGGATCCGCTGCTATGGCGCGTCAAGCTACTGGCGTCGATCCTGTGCCGCCGCATATGGCACGGGCTGCGATTTCTTCAATACACGTGCTATCGCGCTGGCTTGGGTTTGGGCCGTCTGCTTCCCAAGCGCCGTTTTCAAAGCGTCCGGATTCATCAGCAGTTCCGCCAGCTTGGCGTTGAGCCGACCGCCGACGACTTGGCCTAACTTCGCTGCGGTGGCTCCGGCACCGGAAGCTCCAGCAATCCCCGCAAGCGCACCGCCGCCGTGAAGCCCCAAAGCTCCACCGGCTAGACCGGCTAGGGCGTTCCGAGCGTGCCAGAGCCCTGGAAGTCTCCGCCGTAAAGCATCTTCGCCAGCGCGGGCACGCACCCTAACCGCCGGCGGCATCGGGTTCGAAGTGCCGCTCGAGCCAGGTGACGACGTTGCGCAGGTCCTTGGTCGAGCGACGGTTCATTAATATGGCGAGCATGGAGTCAGCTCGACAACTCCGTGGCGCCCAAAGACGTTCCAGGCAGAGCAAGCCAACATCCTTCCGACATTAGAGATCCTTGCGGCGTGAAGGGCGTGTCCTGAGTTTTAACCGTGCCGCCCGGCCGCGAAAGCGGGTAGGCGGTCGCGCCTCAGTTGGCTAGTCGCGCGCCAGCAAGCAACCCCGACAGGCCCCGGTGCCATTTCCTTTCCGGCACGTGGGGGCCACCTAAAACCTTCGCGGCCTAACCCCACGCTGCCCTTTCGGGTGGCGCGGGGCTTTTTCCGTTTCAGTTCGCCGGTGGCGGCGGATCAATAGGAAGGACGATCGGCGGCGCAACCCGGCCGCTACTGACGAGCGTCGGCACCCGGAAAAAGTAGCTGTTGGCTGACAGGACGTTGCCGGCTCCGTCGAGCGCGTAGACCCACAGCACCGGGAACATCCGGCCCATTCCGCCCGTCTGGCAGTCCGCCGATGGATCGCCGAGGGCAGGCGCGGAGACGAGTCCTCCTGGCGTCGCCGTTAGGCAGCCGAGCGGCTGGAAGTAAAGGCGCTGACTTCCCGTCAGGTCGGTCGCGGTGCCGTTGGCATCGGTGTAGACGACCTTTGCCTGGAAGGTCTCGCCCGGCACGATGGGCACGTGATAGGCGAACGGCGTGGGGTCGGGTGGATACGGCGTTTCTTGGGTGCCAGTGATCCGTTCCGCGCCTCGGTAGAGGGCAAGGGTCTGCGCCGACGCAGCGGTGCAGGTGAGGGTGGCGGCGAGCGCCAGCAGTTTTAAGGCGTGCATGTCTGTCCTTGGATTGAAGCATTGATCATCATGGGCTGGCCCGAAAGCTGGCGCTGCGCGAGGCAGGTGAAGCGGGCGCCCTGCCGGTAGGCGTAAGTCCCTTTAGAGGCGATCGTCCCTGACCCCGGAAAGTAGCCGCTGAGGTTTTCGCCGGTGCAGCTTGCGATGACCCCGTAGACCTTGGCCCAGTCGTCGTCCGTGCCGCACCCGTACTGCGCGAGCGCCGGCACCAGGTCCTGGGTGATGTGATAGAAAGCCTCCCGGTTGGCGCAGGCGATATCCATCCCTGCCGGACTCAGCAGCGCGTTGGGCGCTCGACACTTCTCGATCACTTCGGGCCACCGCTCGACCTTGTTCAGGTACTTGCCGACGAATTGCGGGATGACCCACTTCAGCCAATCGCAGTTATCCATATTGCAACGTAGCGCGCACGCCTTATCGGCGATGCACGTCTGCGTTGAATGGAATACACGGGTCGGATCGGTCGGGTCCTTCGGGACCGAGGCTCGTAGCGCTGCCACGGTGGCGCCGCACGGCCCCGATAAGGGCGAGGCGGTCGCGATCTGGCACGTGTCCCAATCCCCGAAGCCGCCCGAGGTCGTGCCGCCTTTCAGCTGCCAGTACCCCGTCGCGTCGGTGACCTTCAGCGTGAAGCGCGCCGGCCCTCCTAGATTGGTCTCTGCACAGATTGCGTCTATCGATGCACAACAGCGCCAAGCGGTCGGCCAGTGCATGAACGGTAAGGGCTGGGAGTTGCGCTGAGTTTTCGCGGTGTCTAGACGACAACGTTTAGCGCCGTCGCCAGCGCGGGCATCGGTCTTCGTCGAGCTCGAGCGGCCCGGCTTGCCCCTGGAAGTAGAACTCAGGCGCCTGCGTTGCGCAAGCGACCTCGCTGCCTCAGCTCTTTGAGCTAGCAGTCAAGCCGAGGAGCCTTCGATCGTCGTCTCGCGTCAAAAACCCCGACAGCTTGCCCAGCATCGAGCAGGCCAACCAGACTTAGCGGATCGACAGCCGGAGCCTGAAGGGTTGCTCACGTCAAGTGGCAGTGCCATTCACCGGCGGCGAACTATTCGCTGTGTCAGCAACAAGGCAGTGGATCAAGCACGCTGCCTTGGACCTCGAGCAACTACCGGGACCCTTACTGGGCCAAGGTCTACGCCGTGATCGCAGTCTGCACCGGGAAGAACATGCCACTGGGCTCGCAGACGCTCTCGGCGTTCGGTGCTTACTTCTACCGCAGCCAAGCCCGCAATGCGTGCGTGGCGACTCGCACCGCCGCCGGCCAGAACACCTCGATCAACCCTACCAACGCGGGGCAAATATGCACTCCTTGAAACTTTTCGCGCTCGCATGCGCGCTCCTCGCGCCGACGGCCAGTCACGGCCAGGTGAAGCGCGCCGACGGTCAGATCGGGTTCGACGACCGCTACAAGATTGCCGTCCAGCTTCTCAGGCCCGGCGGCACGGTCATCGCGCTCAAGGGCTCGCAGGAGCTCTATATCCTGTCGAAGGCCAACACCGACCACGGCGTGGCCTATGACGCCAACCCACCGCCCTCGCTTGGTCGCGGGCAAGAACTACATCCTCAAGGTGTCCGTCACCGACCCCTCGGGCAAGGTGACCGATTACTCGGGCAGCCCGCGCCTGCGGTACGAGACGTTCGGTTGCTTGACGGCGTCGTCCCTGGGCACTTTCGCCGCGACGCCGATGACAGGAACGACCTGCTGGGCGCCCGCATACCCGGAGCTGTGGGTGATGCTGACCGATGTGTCCGGCAACGTCATCCACACCCACGCATTCATGTTCAAGATCATCCTGTCCTGAGAAACGTTGCGGTTTGTTCAGGCGTATTTCTTATGTGGACGCCTTGACTGCCTTTTTCGTCTTCGTGTTTGTGAGCTTCACGCAGTTGCGAAAATGCGGGTTCACGAACTCTGCTTCCACCTTCGGGCTAAGGATGAAAGCTCCCCACTGAGCTGGCCGGCATCGCAGCCAATCGTCCTACGGTGACCACCGCGTCGGCGCCTTATATTGCACTGCAACAAAGCTCCCTCGAAGTGCGCATGAAACGCTCCGCCTTGACCTCATCTCTCGCCACCCGCCGCGGTCTCTGGGCCGGCGCCGCCGTTGCGGTTGCCGCCGCCACCGCCACATGGGTCGAGCGGCGCTCGCGGCGCGCCGAGCGCGAGCAGCCGCCTGCCGGCCGATTGCTGTCCGTCGATGGCGTGCGCCTGCACGTCGTCGAGCGCGGCGAGGGGCCGCCGGTGGTCCTCATTCACGGCAACATGGTGTCGCAGCGCGACTTCGAGGCCAGCGGCTTGATCGAACACCTGGCGCGCAATCACCGCGTCATTGCCTTCGACCGCCCGGGCTTCGGTCACAGCAGCCGGCCGAGGGATCGCCTTTGGACGCCCGCGGCGCAGGCAGAGCTGTTGCACGCCGCCCTCGCGCAACTCGGCGTCGGGCCGGCGGCCGTGGTCGGCCATTCCATGGGCGCGATGGTCGCGCTCGCCCTCGCGCTCGACCATCCCGAACAGGTGCGACGTCTTGTCCTCCTCGGCGGCTATTACTACCCGAGCGCCCGCGTCGACGCGCTGC
>JALYXU010000081.1 GCA_030946925.1 Pseudomonadota bacterium | reverse complement strand
CCGCCGCCGCCGGCACCGCCGCCGCCGCCGCCGCCGATCACGCCTTCGACCAGCGTTGTCGAGCGGCCCGCCAGGCCACCGCCGCCGGTGTTCTTGCTGTAGGCAGCGGTGTTGATGCCGCCGCTGCCGCCGGTGGCGTTGGACGTGATCAGGGCCCGCGTCGGCACGCCGGCTTCATTGCCCGCGCCGACGCCGATGCCGGTGGTCGTGCCCACGCCCGGCCCCTGCTTGACCGGCGCGAGCTGCACCGCAAGCGGCGCGCCATGCAGCTGCTGGATGTCGTCGGCCATCGCCAGCAGGCCGATGCCGGCGGCCTTGCGGCGTGCCGCGTCGATCTCGCCCGGCGGCTTGTTCGGCACCGGCACCCGCGCTTCCGGCACCACCGCTTCCTTGTTCAGCGCGACCTTGGCCGGGGCCGCGGGCTTCCGTGCCGAGGCCTTGACCGGATCCGGACGATTCGACGCCAGCTCGCGGACGACTTCCTTCTGCACCGGCTCGGGCTTTTTCTTGACCGCAGGCGGCGGCGGTGGCGGCGGCTTGTTGTCGAGCAGCAGCTTGGCCATCGGCGCCGAAAGCGCGATCGGCTGGGTCCGGTCGGGCTGGTGCACCGGCATGAACGGGATCGCCAGGAAGAACAGCGCCCAGAGGCCGAGGACGCGCCAGGCAACGGTGTTGAAACGGGCGTCGTCGTCGCGCGATACCGACCATGGCAACACCCGCGAGTGAAAGGTCACGCCCGACTTCGGCGTCTTGTGCTTGCTCTTGCGTCGCTTGTGCTCGCGCCCGTCGCCGAGCGAGCTGCTGACTGACACCCGACCGGCTTCTGCGAGTGCGATGCGGCCAGGGATCACGGCTCGAACCTTTGCCGCACGGCGAACGAGACGTCGCTGTAGCCGGCGCGGGCGCCACTGAACATCACCTTGCGCAGCAAGCGGTAGGGAATTTCCTTGTCGGCCATGATCGTCAGGCGCTTGCTGTCGGCTTCGTTCTCCTTGCGGATCACCTGACGGCCCATCTGCAGATCGAGCTCGGCCTTGAGCGGCTGGATCAGGTCGCCTTCGACGGCGAGCGCGTCGGCGACGCTTGCGACGACCTTGCTGTCGACCAGGATCTCGGTGCTGGTGACGACGACGAGCAAGGTTTCCTTCGGCGCCTTCTGCGCCATCGATTCGGGCAGCTTCACGGCACGCGGGCTGGCCAGCGTCTCGACCCCGCCGACGTTGGACAGCAGGAAGAAGATCAGGATCGTGAACACGTCGATCAGCGAGACCAGGTTCATGTCGACCATCGAGTGGCTGCGGCCCTTTCGCTCGGCGCGCTTTTGCAGTGGCGTCAGCTTCATCCTGGCGGCCTAGGAGGGCTTCCTGATCGGCGCGTCGCCGATGGAGATGTTGGGGAAGTAGTCGGTGCGGACGATCTTGGCGCCCTGGACCTGAGCACCCGAGCGGACCGCGTCCATGACCTGGACCAGCGCGTCATAGGACGTGTTCGGCTCGGACAGAACCGTGGCGTCGCTCTGCTCGGGAAACTTCAGCTTGATGCCCTGGATCAGCGCCGAGAGGGTCTTCACGTCGGCGCCCGCCGGCAGGTTGGGAATGCGCTGGATCAGGCCACCGATGCGGTCGCCGACCTCGATCGACTCGGGCCGGATCACGACCTCGAGCTTGAGCAGCTTGTTCGGGTCGAGCTGCTCGAGCTTCTCGTTCGATTGCGCCGGCAGCGCCAGGTCGATGACGGCCAGGTGCGTGAACACCGAGACCGACAGCAGGAACGGCACCAGCACCACGATCAGGTTGATGAACGCGGTGATCTCGAGATGGGCCGGCGTCTTGCGCAGGCGGCGAACGGCCATGGTGGGTCAGGGCTCCGGCGGGGCAGCGGGAAGGATCGGGCGCGAGGATCGGGCGCGAGGATCAGCGCGCGGCGGTGCCAGCCTGCTCCGAGCGCAGCCGCTGGACCAGATTCAGGAAGCTGATCTTGGCCGCCTCGAGGCCGTCGACGATCTCGCTGGTCTTGGCTTGCAGGAATGCATGGATGAGCAGGAACGGGATCGCGACCATCAGCGCGAACGCCGTGTTGTTCATGGCGATCGAGATCGAGGCCGACAGCATCTCCGCCTTCTCGGCCGGGTTGACCTGCGCCACCGCGGTGAAGCCCTTGATCAGGCCGATGATCGTGCCGAGCAGGCCGACCAGCGTGATGACGTTGGCGAAGGTCGCGATGTAGTGGGTGCGCTTCTCGAGGCGGGGCACGATCTCCATCATTCCCTCTTCCATGGCCGCGTCGAAGTCTTCGCGGCGGCCCGGGCTCTGCATCCGTGAAAGGCCGTAGTTGACGATCTTGCCGACCGCCGCGTCGGACTGCGAGGTCACGGCCTGGACGTCGCGGAACTGGCCTTTCTGCAGCATCGGCAGCACCTGCGACCAGACCTTGCGGTTCTCGGTCCGGGCCCGGGTCAGGAAGATAAAGCGCTCGATCGCGATCGTCACGCCGAGCGCCATGATGAGCGCGCTCGGGTAGATGAAGAGACCGCAGTCCTGGATGAACTTGACGATGGTGCTGATGGGATCCATGACGCTGACTCCGGTGTTCTGACGATGATCTTGAAAAGCTGACGACGAGGTGGTGAGACTTGGTTACTTGGCGGCTGGTGCGGGTGCCGCTGCAGCAGCGGTTCGCGCCGTCGTTTGCGTGTCGTAGTGCACCTGGCGACGGAACACGTCGCGGTCGAGCGGTGCGAGCGCCTCGTCCATCACGCTGACCAGCGGCCGCCCGCTCAGGTCGCCGGGACCGGGCTTTTTCCACGGCACGATGTAGAGCACCTTCGGCAGCTCCCGGTTGCCGATGATCTGGCTGCGCTCGAGATCGGCCTGGTCCTGGGTCGCTGCGACGGCCGGCGTGGCCGCGGCTGCGGCCTTCGCGGCGCGCGTCTGCGCGGCGGCCGGAAAAGCAGCCGCCATCAGGCCCGCGGTCATGGCGACGGCGAGCGCCGGATGTCGTGCGAAGTTCATGCCTTCTCCTTGCGGCCATCCGTGATCGGCGCGGCCTTGCGGTTCTTGAGATCGGCGACCCATTTGGTTACGGTCGCGTCGCCACCTGGAGACAAAGCAAGGTAGCGGCCATACAGCTCGAGGGCGCGCGGCGCGTCGCCGAGATAGAGGTCGTAGAGGATGCCGAGGTTCAGCGTCGCAGGCCCGTACGCGGGATTCAGGGCAATCGCCTTCTGATAGGTATCGCGGGCCTTGGCGAACTGTCCCTGCATCCGGTAGCTGACGCCGAGCTGGTTGAAAAAGATCGGCTGGCGCGGATTCAGCCGCACCGCAAGCTCGAGCTCGGTGACGGATTCCGTCAGCTTGCCGGCCTGTCGATAGATCACGCCGAGATTGGCGTGCGGGCCGCCGAGCTCCGGATTGGCCTGGGCCAGCGCGCGGAAGGCCTTTTCGGCGTCGTCGGCGCGGCCGCTGCGCAGGGCCCGGCTGGCGTCGTCGAAGGCGCGCTGCGTGACCGGGTTGACCGGCTCGTCGGGAACCGGCGCCGCGCCGCGCGGGTTCGATGAGGCGGACGCATTGCCCGACGCCGGCGTGATGGCCTGGCGCATCGCGTTGAAAGGCTCGGAGACGGTCGAGCAGCCGACCGCGCCGGCGACGAGCGACAGAGCCGCGAGCGAGCGGCAGACATCAGCGAACCGCATCGACGACTCCTTCGCTCAGCTCGGTCTTGCCGTAGCGCACCGGGCGCAGCTCGCGCAGCGCATCGAAGCTGCTCTTGACCCACTTGTCGTAGACGCCGTCGCTGGCGCGATGCGCATTGAGCTCGTGCAGCTCGGTCGCCTTCTCCTCGAACGGGAACGCCTGTTCCTCGAGCAGAACGTTGTATTGCTCGAGCTCGGCCTTGGAGAGCTTTTGCGGCCGTTCCGACGCCATCAACGCCTTGCCGAAGTCACGGTAGACCATGGCGATCCGATAGGTCGCGGCGGTGGTCACGTCGGCAACACCGTAATCGGCGGCGACCGAATAGGCTTTCAACGTCTCTTCCATCTTCGTTTTCTTCAGCTTGAGCTGACGGGCGAGCGGCTCGACCAGCGCCACCTGGCGATAGGACTCGGCGACCGGCTCGGCCATCGTCAGCGCCGCGCTGGCGCCCAGGTAGCGGGTCCGCGGCGTCCGGCCCGCACCGCCGCTCTGGTCGGCCAGGAAGATCTCCCGCGTGAGGGCGGTTTCGCGGCTCAGGTTGCCATCGGCCTTGGCGATCCTGGCCAGCCGGAATCGCGATTCGACGGCCGCTTCGAGCGGCTGCGGGTTCTGCGCCAGATAGCGTTCATAGGCCTTGGCCGCCGGCGCGCGCGAGCCGGCTTTCTCGTAGTACTCGGCCGCCTGCCAGAGCGCATCGCGAGTCACCTTCGGGTCCTTGCTCGATGCGGCCAGGCGTTCGAACTCGCCGGCCGCGCCGGCCCAGTTGCCCTTCTCGAGATACGCGACCGCCAGCTTCTTGCCGACCTCGCCTTGCAGCGGATGGTTCGGGAAGCTCTTGCGGAATTCTTCGAGGGTGCGGATTGCACCGTCCCAGTCCTTCAACGAGATGAGCGTGGCTGCCGCGTCGTATTGAGCGGCGGCGCGGACCGTCGAGCTGGCGCCTACCGATCCGACCCGGGCGAAGCTCGCCGCCGCCTCGCGGCCCTTGCCCGATGCCCGCGCCTGCTCGCCCTGCTTGTAGATTGCCGCAGCCTGGCGCTCGACAAGATCGGCGCGGCCGGCGTCCTTCTCGGGCGTGACCTTGATGGCTTCGCCGAATGCCTTCTCGGCGAGCTCGAAGGCGCTGCTGTCGAAGGCCGAATAGGCAAGCACGGTCCAGGCGACACGGCGCTGCGCCGGAGCGGCCGGTGGCTTGAGGTCGATGACGCGTTGGGCGACGCCGGCGGCTTCGGGATCCTTCAGCGCATAGAGCTTCTCCGCGGCATCCGACAGGACCGGGCCGTTGCGCGCGTCGGTCGGAAAGTTCTGCGCGAAGCGCCGGGCGCTGGCGATGCTCAGGCGCTGCAGGCCCGCCTGCTCGGCCGGAGTCGCCTTCTTCAGCAACTGGGCGTAGCTGAGCAGGGCGGCGTAGCCGGCATCGGCGCTCTTCTCGTACTTCGCGTAGCTGTAGGCCGACTTCTCGTACTCGGTGGCGGACTCGCCGAAACGGCCGTCCTCGAACAGCAGCTCGGCGAGCAGGAAGTTGCTCTGCGCCGCGCCGGCGTCGCTCGCGAACGAGGTCAGCAGCTCGCGGTACCAGCGCACCGCTTCCTGGAAGTCGGCGCTGCTCTTGCTCTTCTGGGCGATCGAGTGGTAGTGCCGCGCCAGCTCCGAGAGCCGTGTCTTGACCAGCGGCTGGGCCTTCTCCCAGCCGTCCGGGCTGGCGCGGCGGAATTCGCTCTGCCGACCGTAGCGCGCGACGTATTCCTTGCGTGCCTCGATGCCCTGGTTGACGAAGCCGGTCCGCTCGTAGATCTCGATGACGCGCGCCTGCATCACCGGCGACTGCGCGTCGAGCGGGTTGAGGCGAGCGAATGCAGCGAAGGTATCGGCCGCGTCTTTCGGTCGTTCCTGCTTGACGTAGAGCTCGCCGAGCTGTTCGTAGATGCGGAACTCGTAGGTCTTTCGCGCCGGCGTGTTGATGAAAGCCGGAATCGACGCCGCGCCTTGCAGGTTGGCGAGGCTGATGCTGGCGACCCGGAAGGTGTCTTCGACCAGCTCGCGGTCGGCCCGGCTCAGGCCCGGGATGGTGTCGAGCGGGCCGTCGCCGGCACGCCCCGCTACCTTCAGGTCGAGCACGGCGAAGAACGAGCGAAGTCCGTCTTCGAGCCGGCCTTGCTTGTAGACCGACCAGCCCATCATGTAGAGGGACCGGTCCTGGTAGGGACTGCTTTCGGTCGCCGAGAGCACCGACTGGTAGGCCTTCTCGGCCTCTCCGTAGTTCTTGATCGTGAAGAGAAGCTCGCCGCGCCGGAATTGCGCCTCGTTGCCGTAGCGCGTCTTCGGATAGTCCTTGACCAGGCGATCGAGCGTCTTCAGCGCCGTCTCCAGATCGCCGCCCTGCTCGTAAGCGCGGGCCATCTGGTAGTAGACCCGGTCGTTGTTCGGGTCGGCGGGGTAGGTCTTCAGGTAGTCCTGGTAGCGGACGACGGCGGCCTTGTAGTCGGGCGCGTCGGTCGCCTTGCTGTCGGCGCTCTTGTTGTCGGCGTTGTCCATCTCCAGGTCGCCGATTCGCCGCATCGCTTCCGATCGCTGCGGCGCCTGCGGCGCGATGTCGAGGAACTTGCGGTAGGCCTCGATCGCCTTGCCTTCGTTGAGGGCGACGACGCCGGTTTCCTTCTGCACGTCAACCTGCCGCTTGGCCAGCGTCTTCAGCGTCGGCTCGTTGTCGGGCGTGCCGCCGCCGCGCCAGAGCGAGCAGGCGGACAGCGCGCAGGCGACAGCGAGCGCCAGGCTAAGGCTTGGCCGCTGCATTCGGGTCCGATGTGCCGTCGAGCTTGGCGTTGGAACGGTCGTAGAGCTGGGCCAGCGCGAAGCGTGCCTGCGTGGTGTAGGAGGCGATCCGCTGCTGCTGGTTGGTCAGCTCGGCGATGGCCACGTCCTGGGCCTCCGTCCGCTGCTCGCGGCTGAGTCCGGCGACGCGCGGAATCATCACCTGGAGCAGCGGGCGGATCGCGGCGATGCGTTGGCCGAAGCGCTCGAAGCGGATCGGCTCGTCGTGCTGCGCCACGGCCAGCACGTTGGCTCGAACCGACGCTTCGGCCAGGCCGCTGTCGATCGTCTGAAGGTCGCGCTTCTCGATCCAGACGCGTGCCGCGTAGTCATAGGCAAGCTGCCAGCTGAGCACGCCGGCGACGAGCCGGACGCGATCGCGGAGTTGCGTCACCTCGACAGGCGCGACCGGATCGTCGACCAGCTTCCTGACCTCCTGGAGCCGCGCCAGCATGGCCAGTTGCTTGTCGTCGGCGAAGGCCAGGCCGTCGGCATCGGCCTCGCCTTTGCCGATTTGCGCGGCCACTGCGTCACGGCGTGCCGTCAGGGCTTCGACGCTGATCTGCTCGCGGCGGGCCTGGATCTGCGGCAGCCGATCGGCGAAGGCCTTGCGTCGGGTGGCGAGCATGTCGTCGAAGACGACCAGCTTGTCGCGCCACTCCTCGAGGTTCTTCGAGAGGTAGCGCAGATCGCGGTAGTTCTTCAGCGATTCCTGGAACTCGTGCTGCGCCAGCACCTGGGCCAGATGGCGGGCGTGCGGCATCTCGGGCAGATCGCGGATGCGCCAGAACCAGCCCATCTCGTCGCCCGGGTTCTGCTCGACCAGCGAGTCGATCAGCGTGCCCGAGCGGATCGCCTTGATCGATTCGTTGAGATCGGCGTTCTCGCGCTCGAAGGCACCGATGGCGCCCTCGTAGCCGTCGAGCGCCTGGCCGTAGGCGCCGAGCTCGGCGTAGGCATACGGCACGGCGATCTGCGCCTCGAGAACCGCGGAGTCGCCGTCGGTGCGCTTGGCCAGCTCGGTCCACGGAACAAGCGCCAGCTTCGGATCTTTCATCGCGTCGGCGGCCCAGCCGAAGCCGAGCAACGCCTTGTTCGACTGCAGGCTCTGCAGCCGGACCCGCTCGAGATAGACGCGTGCCTCCTTCGGGCGGTTCTCGGCCAGCGCGGAGAAACCGAGCGCGACATTGGCGCGGTCGCGCAGGCTCCGGAATTCCTCGTCCTTGGCCGACTCGTTGCCGATCTGGTTGAGCAGCTCGGCGCCGCGCTTGCCTTCGCCCGACTTCAGCAGGGCGATGCCGAGGTTGTAGCGGGCGTAGCTCGAGCCGACGCTGCGGCGCAGGAGAAACGACTTGCCGACCAGCGGACCGAGTGCGCCGGCGGCACCGGCGAAATCGGAACGCGCCATCAGCAGGTTGGCGAGGAGCAGCGCGTGCTCTTCCTCGAGCTCGCGCGGCAGGCTTTTCTCGACGTGACCGATCGCCTCTTCGGCTTCGGCCAGGTAGCCGCGCTGATAGCGAATCTTGGCCAGGTAGAACCAGGCCCGGTCGCGAACCGGCGGGGTTGCGCCGCGCTCGATCAGGTGGCTGAAGATCTCGCCGGCTTCGCGGGTCAGCCCGTACGAGGCGAGCATGCCGCCGCGCAGGATCTCCGCTTCATCGGCGTGGTGCTCGACCCGCTCGAATTTCTGCGACGCCATCAGCGTCGTGATCGAGGTGAAGTAGCGGTCCTGGAAGAACTGGTAGAGCGCGTCGCCGTACTGCGGATCCTTGACCTGGTGGTTCGGCACCCGGACGTCGGCTGCGAACGACACGTTCGGTAGCGCGACGCACCCGGAGGCGACCGCGATCGACAGGGCGACGCGCAGCGCGGAGCGGGCAGGAAAAAGACGCGGCATCGCCGATCACTGCCAGAGCTTGACGTCGAACTCCGGCTGCAGCTGACCGGTCGAGTCCGTGATGCGCAGCTCGATGTACTTCGCCTCGGTGCCCTTCTCGAACTTGACTGTCGCGCCACGCTTGTAGTCGCGCTCGTGCGGTCCCTTGCCGGTGAAGAAGGCGATGATCTCGTGCGGGCCGGTGCGCAGGTTGCCCAGATAGAGCCGTTGCACGCCGCCGCGGTGCAGGGCCTGGACCTCGAGCGCGGTATAGAGGTAGTTGGCGATCGGCTTGTCGTCGAGCTTGATCTGCACCGAGTCGAGATCGAACATCTTGCCGACGTCCATCGAGACGAACAGAGCGACCTGGGTGTTGGCCGGAAACAGCAGCTCTTCCTCGAGCACGAGCAGGTCGCGGTTGAGCTTGATGACGTCGCTCTTCACGTCCTGGACGCGACCGTCGAGCGTCGCCGCTTCAGGGGCGCTCGCCGCCGACGCGACGCTCGGTGCGCTGGCCGCGTCGGCCGCTGCGGCCGCAGCGCTGGGGGCGCTGGCCGGCAGGCCGGCCGCAAGTGCGGATCCCGCCGTTGCCGACGCGGCGGCGGCTCCCGCGACGGCCGCCGATGCAGCGGTCGCCGATCGGACCGGCGCCGCAGGTGCAGCCGACGCGCGCGCCGCCGGGCCGCCGGACGCCATGCCGGGCAGCGTGACCGAGGGCATCGTCACCGCAGGCATGGTCACGACTGGCACCGTCACGTTCGGAACCGAGACGCCGGACAGCGGCGCGCTCGATGCCGCGGCGCTGGCCGCCCCGGAGCGCGAGGCCTTGATCGGAGCCGACGCCGGAGCGTCCGCGGCCCAGGCGGAGGGCAGGGTCGACAGCAGCAGCGCGAGGCCGACGGTCTTGCAGAATCGTTGCAGCATGAGCCCGGACCCGTCTCAGTAAGTGGCGGACAAGAAGACCTGCACGAGATTCGCGTTGTAGGCGTAAGGGCTGCCTGTGCGAAGGTCGGTGAAGTCCTTGAATGCGAAGTGCGTGAACTCGTAGCTGCCGTTCAGCTTGATGTCGTAGCGGCCCGGGATCTTGCGGACCGTCCAGGCGAGCTTGCCGCCGATGCCGACGTCGTTGAAGGTGCTGAGCTGCCGGTTGCGCGAGACGTACTGCGTCTCGGTCTGTGCGTTGTCGGCGTAGAACACGGCGTGCTGCTGGCTGTAGCCGCGGACGAACGCATCTGCCAGCCAGTTCTCGCCGAAGTGCCGGCTGTAGCCGATCTCGGCGGTGTGCGCCGTGATGCCCCAGGTGTCCCGGTAGTAGCGGTACTCGAGATGCATCGAGTCGCGCGAGCCGAGGTCGCCGATCAGCCGGAACTTGATGGCCCGGCCCGATTTGGTCCGCGGGTTGCGCTCCGGGACGGCGGCGCCGAAGATTCGCGCGACCCGGTACGGGCTGCCGAGAAAGCCGGCGTCGGAGAGGGCCTCGACGTTGCCGCTCAGAAGCCAGCGCGGCGTCAGGATCTGGGTCAGCCCGAGCCGGTACTGCCAGTGCTCGGCGCGGTCGTGGAATTCCGGCGAGTTGTGCTTGAGCACGGTGTCGCTGCCACGCGTGAACCCGAGCGCGACCGTGGTCATCCCGCCGAAGACCTCCTGCGAGACGTCGAGGTTCCCGGTGTTGGCGGTGTAGTCGGGCTCGCGGCTGGTCGAGCCGCCGATCGTGATCTGCGAATCGCGATAGACGTAGTCGGCGCTGAGGCCGTACTCGCTGCGCACTTCGCGGTACTTGCTCGCGGTCGTGACGACGTCGATGGAGGCGTTGCTGACGGCGTCGACGTAATAGGTGCCGCTGAGCGAGACCCTGTCGAGCAGGCTCTTCCTGATCAGAAGGGCCGGTCCGTAGGCGTTGACGCCGCCACCGGTGTAGGTGTGGATCAGCGCCTCGGCCTTGTCTTCGGGCAGGTCGAGGGCGCGGGCGCTGTTGGCAGCCAGCAGGCCGCCGAGCAGGCTTCCGCACAGGCTTCCAAGCAGCGCCGCAAGGCGCCGCCACAGGCTCATCGCCGCCTTAGTTGCAGCCACAGCCTCCCCCTTGCACGCCAGTCGCGCCGCGGGCGCCTTCACGCACGTCGCGGACGTGCTCGATGTGCTTTTCCGGCAGCGTGTCGCGCGACAGCTTCATGGTCGGATCGGCGAGCCGCTCGCGCTCGTAGGGCTTGACCCACGGCTCGGGCATCTTCAGCATCGAGCAGCCACCGAGCATCGCGGCGATGGCCAGCAGGGCGGCGGCGGGTGCGGTCGAGCCCGTCATTTCAAGAGCTCCCGGATCTGCTTCTCGTAGTCGTTCTCGGTGCCCGCGAGGTAGCCGCGATGGACGTAGCGGACCTTGCCTTCGCGGTCGATGATCACCGTCGAAGGCATCGTGTTCAGGTCGTAGAGCTTGCTGACGATCTTGTCCGAGTCGAGCAGGACCGGGAAGGTGACGCCGAGCTTCGCGGCCACCTCGGCGGCCTTGCGCGAGTCCTCGTCGACGTTGACGCCGAGCAGGACGAAGCCGGCCGCCTTGTAGCGCTCGTACAGGCGGTTGAGCTGCGGCATCTCCTCGCGGCACGGACCGCACCATGTCGCCCAGAAGTTCACCATCACGACCCGGCCGCGCTGCTCGCCGAGGCGCAGGTTGGGACCGGTCATCGTGCGCAACGTGAAGTCGGGCGCCGTAGCGGAAGGCGCAATCGCCGGGACCGCGGCACTGGCAACGAACGCCAGCACGGTCGCCAGGGTGAAGCGGGACAGACGCTGGGCGACAGCGTGCAGGTTGGTGGCCATGACAGTTCGTCCTTTCAGAAATAGAACGCGAGGCCGCCGGTCAGCTCGAGGTTCTGCGTGCTCTGGCGGGTGCCGAGCAGATCGAGCGAGAAGATGTGGTCGCGAAGGTCGAGCTGCAGCGCCGCCCAGTCGGCCAGATAGACGCGGTAGCCGAAGCCGAAATTGAGGGTCGGCCGCCGTTGCACGTCGAGCTTGGTGCTGCCGACGCCGGCGATCAGATAGAGCTGCGACGGCCGGGCGAAGCGGCTGCCGACGAAGATCTCGCCGGGCAGGATGTTGTAGCCGACCGAGGCGTTGTAGTAGGTCAGCTTCGACTTCGTCTGCGGGAAGATGCCGCCCGGCAGGATCTGCCGGAACAGCACGTCGCTGACCTTGGTCTGCGCGTAGACGCCTTCGACGAAGAAGTCTTCGGTGATGTGATAGCCGAGGCGCACGCCGCCGACGGCGCTGGTGCCGAAGTTCTGGGTCGCGAAGCTGCCGCCGAACAAGCCGATCTCGAAATCGTTCGAGGCGAAGTGCGGCAGCCGGATGCCGCGCCGATCGACCTGCGGCACGACGACCTGGTCGGTCTGTGTCGTCGGCGGGTCGGCCGCCAGCGCCGCGCTCGAGATCGCGGTCGCGGCGACAGCGAGGAGGGCGAGGCGCATCGTCGTCTTGTTCATGCAGTGTCCGGGCTCTTGCGGCCGTCAGAAGAAGAAGGAAACACCGCCGCTCCAGGCACGGTATTGCGTCGTCTGCGCATCGTTGACGAAAACGGTGTAGAGCGAGTAGTCGGCCCGCAACACTAATCGTTCGGTCAGGTAATAGCGCACGCCGAGGCCCGCATTGGCGAGCTTGGCGCTGGTCGTCTTGGCACCGACCAGGCTCAGGTTGGGGAAGTTGCTGAACTTGCCGATGCCGACACCGAAGAACGGCGAGAAGCGCTGATCGGCCCAAGGCTCGGCGACGAGATTGATGTGCCAGAAGTCGGTGCCCGAGAACACGCCTTGAACCTGGCCGATGGTCAGCTCGGTGCTGAGCGTCTCCGACATCCGGACGCTGGTGAAGACCTTGAGCATCGGCTCGGCCTTGAAGTGGCCCCATGCCGCGCCGAGCTGGACGCGCCGGCTCAGGAAGTCGTCCAGCAGCGTGTCGCGGAAGCTCTTCTGGACGCCGGCTTCGCTGAGCGTGGTCTCGAGCTGAGTGCGGATGACCCAGCCGACCTTGCCGCTGTCGGTGCGGACGCGGTACCAGTCGGTATGACGCAGCTCGATCTCGATCCACTCGTTGCGTGGCGCGACGAAGAAGATCGGATAGCCGCGGCCGGCGCCGGTGCGAAGCTCGATGTACGGATCGGTGATCTGCAGCCGTTCGTTGCCGGAGCTTGATCGGGCGACGCGGCTGGCCGGCTTGCCTGCGCCGTTGGCGTTGCTGGGCCCCGGAAGTGCCGCCGACGCTGCCGGTGCCGATGCCGGTGCCGCTGGCGCCGCGCCTGCCGGTTCAGAGGCTGCAGACGCCGGAGCGGCAGCACCCAAAGAGATCGGATCGGCAGCGTCGGCGTCGGCCAGTTGCAAGAGCGCCGCGAACGCGAGCGCCGCCACGAAGCACGGGCGGCCGCTCATTGGGTGTTGCACGTACCGAGCTTCGGATCCGCCGGCGTGAACATCGAGTAGGTCGCGGTGCTGAACTCGTCCTGGCCGTCCGGCGCGGGGTGGGTCAGCCAATATTTGATGATCTGCGCGTTCGGGTCGGCGATGCTCGGGAAGATCAGGCCGCCGCCATGCAGCACGCCGAGCAGCAGCGGCTTGTCGAGTAGCTTGCTCTGCGCGGTCGAGCCGATCACGACCTCGCCTTGGGCCGAGTAGAAGTTCTTGTAGATGTCGGTCTGGCGAACGACTGCCGGTGTGTTGGCCGGATCGGCGACGTCGATCGGCTGCGCATCCGGGACCAGGCGGAAAGCGCCACCGGTCCCCGTCGCCGTGGCGTGGCAACCGGCGCCGGCGCAGGTATTGATCGAAGTCGTGCCGCCCAGATTGATCTGCAGCTGGGCGATGAAGATCGGGTTCACGCACTTCTGGAAGTACGCGAAGGCCAGGTGCTTTCCCGCCTGGATCGTCGGATTGACGACCGTCGAGGGGTTGTCGAGCGGGTTGCCTGAGCTGCCGCCGCAACTCGAGACGAGGGCAGCGAGCGCCAGAGCGAAAAAAGACCTCGCCGAGGCTGGGATCAGCCGCGGCGAGGTCAGTGTGCTTCTTCTTGTCGAAAAGGACATCAGCGTCAACAGCCTTTGGCAATCCAGGCGGCGATTGTGTTGTAGTCAGCACTGCCAACGGGCAGTACCGGGGCCACAACTCCGACTGCACCGGGAGGATGTGGCACTGTCGACGGTTTCTTGAGCAGATAGTTCGAGCCGGGGTTGCACGCGTTGGTGATCATCGACAGCGTCACCCCGTAATCACCGTCCGAATCGCCGGTCAGCACGTAGCGGTTGTTGCGGAACGACGAGCCGATCTTCGGCAGGGTCGGATCGTCGCTGCCGATCGCCTGGTGGCAGGCCGCAGCGCACGTCTTGGTGATGATCGGCAGCACGTCCTTGGTGAACGAAGCCTGATCCAAGCCAGTGATGACGCGCATGCCGTTGTTGGCATCGAACGGATCGTTGTAGTACTTGCCGCCGGTGTCGATCCACTCGGCCAGCAGGCGCTTCTCGGCGGCGTTGAGCATCTTCGAGTGGTCCGGCGCGCTTGCCGGCGGATTCGGATGCGCGGCAAGCGAGCCGGCATCCGACATCAACCGCTGACCCCAGACGATTTCCGCGAGGCGGCTCTGCCGGCTGAGGCCGAGCGCATCGCCTTCGCTGGCCATCGTGCTGACCAGCGCCGGGCCGCGAACGATGACGAGCACGCCTTCTTCGATGCGCGTCAGCGGCAGGCCCGTCGTTGCATCGAGGACCGGATCGCCGATCATCACCTCGTTGTAGGAAGTGATCCGGCCGTCGCCGCCGAGCGTCGACTGGAGGTCGAGCTTGTCGGGGTCGTTGTGGCAGGCGGTGCAGGTATTGGCGCCGCGATCACGGCTCCAGAGCGGCGCGATGTGGGTCGGATAGTTGACGATCCCGTTGACCGGGACCGCGGTGCCCAGGTCATTGGCCGGGTCCGGGTTGCCGATGTACTTGAGGGTCACGCTCGGACGCGCCGTCACACCGGCCTTGGTCGTGTCGGCCCAGACGTCGGTCGACACCATGTCGGCGGAGAGGACCAGCCGGGTCGCATCGAGACGGGTCCGGGTCGCGGCCATCGTTTCACCCGACAGATGGGCGCTGGCCATGGTCGCCCTCGCACCGGCGGGGATCGCGTTGACGACGGCGCCTGAGTTGATGGCGGCGCCGCGACGCGGGCTGTGGCAGCCGTCGCAGGTCCGACGCTCGCCCGGGCGCACCTGGATCCAGTTGGTGTGCGTCTGGAAGGCACGGCCTTCGGTGTCGACCACGGCCAGGCCGATCGGGGTGTCCGCAGGGACCGTCAGCTTGAACGAGCCGTCTGGTTCGATCGGCGCGTAGCCAAGCACCTGCTGCATCTCGAATTCGGTCTCGCCGATGGCGCTGCGCATGCCGGACATGCCGGCCATCGGTGCGATCGCCCGGACGGCACGAATGAAGCGGGCCGGGGCGCAGTGGTACGCCGGGTTGGCCGGGTCCTTGATCTTGACCAGATCGGCGACCTGGCCGCGCGTGTCCTGCGGATCCGACGGCGCGGTCTTGGCGATCGCGGTCGTGCAGCCGGCGGGGATGTCCGATGCGGCAAGCGCACCGTCGCCCATGCGGCCGAGGCCATCGGTGTCGTAGACGCTACGGACTTCGAGCAAGCCGAGGTTGGCCGAGGCGAGCGTGGCGTCGACAGCCGTCGGCTCGGTGGCATTCGGCTCGGTGCGAGCCAGGATCGCGACCGGATGCAGGTTCATCTTGCCGGCCGGCGGCGCGGCGACGATGAGCATCGTCTGCTGCACCGAGTCGAACATGTAGATCGCATAGGACGGCGAGACGTTTTGCTGCAGATCGTCCTTGACGATGTCGACGGTCAGTCGGTCGTTCATCGACAGACGGTCCATCTCGGCAGGGGTCAGGGTCGAGCACGGAATCACGCCCACACCCTTCTTCGAGACTTCGCACGGGGTGAAGGACACGAGCACGCGGTTGGTGCCGTCCCACAGCGGATAGGGCGAGCTGATGCGGCCGTATTTCGAAAGGCCGCCACCGATGCTGAGCTGCTGCGCGGTGGCCTGGACCTGGCCACCGGTGCCCGGGACCCCGGTAGCTGCCGGCGTGTTCTGCTCGGAGTAGTGGGCGGCATCGATGAACATCAGGCCGCCGCCTTCGTTGGTGCGCGAGAGCGGCATCAGGTCGGAGGTCAGGAAGCCTGCGTACTTGCCGGCCGGATCCATGTCGCGCGGGTGCAGGAAGCTGTTGCCTTCGCTGTGCGCGCCGTACAGCACGAACAGGTTGGTGCCGTCCGGCTTGGCGGTGAAGATCTTGAAGTGGTTGCGGCCGGCAACGTGGTCCCAGTGCGAGAACATGATGTCGCCGTTCGGCCGCACCGTCGGGCTGCGGTCATGGCTCTGGCTGAACGTGATCTGCTGGATGTTGCCGCCGTTCGCGTCCATGGTGTGGAGGTTGAAGACGGTCTCGCGCTCGTATTCGTCGAGCGCCTTGTAGCTGTGGCCGAGCGCCTGGTTGATGCTCGACTTGGTCTGCCGGTTCGAGGTGAACACGAAGCCCTTGCCCGCGGGCAGGTAGCTCGGATCGACGTCGTCGCCGCTGTTGGTGATGCGCCTGAACGTGCCGCCGGTGAGGCCGCCCACGGTCATGTCGTATTCCCAGATGTTCCAGCTGCCGGTGCAGGCCTTGCTGGTACCGATCATCGAGGTGTTCGAAGACGGACAGCGCATCGCGAAGATGAGCTTCTTGCCGTCGTAGGACACGTCGGGGCTGGTGACGTCACCGTTGCCTTGCGTGAACTGCGTCGTCATGTTGTGCTCGATCGCCGATGCCGAGGACTTGTCCCGGATCATCAGGTCGCCGCCTGCCGCCGATGGCGCGCCATTGGTCGGATTCATGCGAATCGTGTTGGTGCGCTGTGCGTAGGCGATCGGCACGTCACCGGCGACGGTGAGCGTGTTTGCTTCGCTGCTGGCGCCGCTGCTGCAGCCCGCATTGATGATCGAAATCAAGACGGCGCATGTGGTCGCGCTAAGGGTCCAGAGCCTGTTCATGGTGTCCTCCTCTGGGGAACGGTGCAAAAACGCAGTGAGCTAAAACGCAGTGAGATCAAAAACGCAGTGAACGCTCAAGTCCGGCCAGGCACCGAAGGTGCGAGCAGTCCAGAGGAGTAGTGCAGGGTGCCGGCGGCATCGACGACCACCGCGTCGATGCCGGAACGTGATGCGACGAGGGCCAGCCCCTTGTCGAGGCCGAGCACGAAGACCGCCTTCGACAGTGCCTCGCAGGTCAGGCCGTCGTCGGCGAGGATGGTCACGCTGTGCAGGTTTGCCGGCGAACGGCCGGTGGCAGGATCGATGAGGTGATGAAAGCGGACACCGTCGGCCTCGAAGAAGCGCTCGTAGTCGCCCGAGGTCGAGATCGAGACGTCCTCGAGCGGCAGAACGGCGACCATCTTCTCGGCGTTGCGCGGATCGCGGATGCCGATCGTCCAGGGCCGGCCGCGCCGATCGCCGATGACCCGGCTGTCGCCGCCGGCGCTGACGTTGGCGTGGCGGATGCCGTGGCGGCGCAGGATCGCGGCGGCGTTGTCCACGGCGTGGCCCTTGGCGAAGCCGCCCAGGTCGATCCGCATTCCGGGCCGGCCGAACCGAATCGTCTGCGCCTTGGCGTCGACCTGGAGATGGTGGTGGCCAACGGCCTGACGGGCCTTTGCAAGCGCGACATCGCTCGGCCGCACCCCTTGCCGATAGTCGTACAGGTGGCCGACCGCGGCATAGGTGATGTCGAAGGCACCGTGGCTGAGGACAGAGAACTCGGCGGCACGGACAAGGAGCTTCGTCATCTCGTCGCTGAGCGGGACGGCCATCTTGCCGGCACGACGGTTGATGCGCGAGAGCTCCGAGTCGTCCTTGTGCGGGCTCATCGCGTCGTCGATCCGGTGCATCTCGTCCATCACCGCCTCGATCGCGGCAACGCCGGCGGCACGGTCTTCGCACCAGAGCTCGACGCTGATGGCCGTGCCCATGACCGCTTCTTCGCGGCGCAGCCAGATGCCATTGGCGATGCTGGTCGTGGCTCCCGCAATGGCGCCGCTTCGCGGCAGGGGCTGGACGGCGGCTAGCATCGGCGTGAGGTCACCCGGGCAGTGTGGAGGGTCGTGCGCAGAAGCGAAATCGGAAGCGGCAGCGGCTGGCCACGAAGACCGGTTCCGTGTGCAATTCGGTACGCAGAAGACATGGCCGAGACTTGACCACGTCTGCGGCCGTCCTCGCCGTCAAATATTGTTAGCAATGCCTTCCAGACCTTGCGGCTGGAGCGGCGATGCGCCAGTTTTGACAGCTCTGCGTGCGAATGCGTCAGATGTCAGCAGATGCAGCGGGAATCCGGCCTGGAAACGGCCTTCCCGCGTATCGAGATGTAGCGATGCGGAGCCGGTCCCATGCAGCCGCATGCGCCGCGAACGCCCGCACTGCCGCTACTTCAGGAGCGTTTCCCGCACGAACATCACCGTCGCGTAGAACTGGTAGTCGGCGTTCTCCTTGCGGGCGAAGCCGTGTCCTTCGTTCTCGGCGCGCAGGTACCAGACGCGGGTGCCGGCGGCCCGGGCCCCGGCGACGATCTGCTCGGCTTCGGTGTACGGAACGCGCGGATCGTTTCGGCCGGCGACGACGAACAGCGGCTTGGTGATCTTGCCGACATCGCTGAGCGGCGAGATGCGGGTGAGAAACGCGCGCATCGCCGGGTCGCGTTCGTCGCCGTATTCGACCCGGCGCAGGTCGCGCCGATAGCTTTCGGTGTTCTGCAGGAAGGTGACGAAATTGGCGATGCCGACCACGTCGATCGCGCCGGCGATCCGGTCGGCGTAGTGCGTCGCAACGGCCAGGCTCATGTAGCCGCCGTAGCTGCCGCCGCTGACCAGAATGCGCGAGGCATCGAGATTCGGTTGCAGCGCGATCCAGTCGAGCAGGGCGCCGACGTCTTTGACGGAATCTTCGCGCCGGAGGCCATCGTCGAGCGACAGGAAGCTCTTGCCGAAGCCGGTGGAACCGCGCACGTTGGGTCGGATCACGGCGATGCCCAGCTCTTCGACGAAATAGCTCGCGCGGTTCAGAAAGCCGAACCGGGCCTGGCCTTCGGGGCCGCCGTGGATGTCGATCAGCACCGGCCGCCTGCCGGTGAAGCGCGCCGGCGGCAGGTTGACGATGGCCGAGATCTCGCGGCCATCGAAGCTCGGCCAACGGGCGATCTGCTGCTCGCCGAAGCTCGATGTGTCGACGCCCGCCGGCGCCTCCGGCCGGGTCCACGCCACGCTCCGGCCATCGGCAGGATCGAGGCTGCCGATCCGGCTCGGCCCTGCATTGCTGTTCAGCGCATAGGCAAGCACCGGCAGGCGCGGATGGAAGCGGGCGGCGATGACGCTGCCGGGCGGCAGCTGCGGCGACGGCAGCTCGTCGAAGGAATCGCCGTCGAAGAAGAGCAACTCGTCGCGACCGTTGACGTCGACGCCGGCGGCGATCAGCCGGCCGTCGGCGCTGATGCTCAGCTGCGTGACGTCGCGGTGCACCCGCCGCGAGATCGGCACGAGCCGGGCCTCCGCCAACGAATAGAACATCAGTTCGCGAAATTCGCCGGCTCGATCGCTGAGCACGAAAAAGCCCGAGTTGTCGTGCTTCCAATCGGCTGCGAGGTGCGTCGCCCTGCCGGTGCCGGGCGCAGGCAGGACCTGCTTGCGCTCGCCGCTGGCGATGTCGAGCAGCCAGACCTCCGAATCGGTCACCGACAGAGACCGTGTCAGGCTGAGCGTCCGGTCGTCCCAGGCGACGCCGCCCACTTCCCAGCCGCCGCCCGGCAGCTCGGCGAGCTTGCGGCGCGACTCCGGATGCACCGGGTCGACGACGGTCAAGGTCTGCGTAATGTCGGTTCGCGTTCCGCTCGCCGCGGTTCGATCGAGCGGCAGCGACAGATAGAGCAAACGGCTGGTGCCATGCAACCAGCCCTGCATCGCGTGGCGCTGGTTCGGCTCGGTGACGACGCTGACCCTGCGGCTGGCCAGATCGAGACGGTAGATCTGCGCCGCTTCGTCGCCGCCGTGGCTGCGTTCGAAGACGATCGAATCGCCGCGAAGCGGCTCGTAGCTGGCGACTCGAACAGGGTCCACGAAATCGGTGAGCTGTTCGGGGACCGCCATCGGCCCGGCAAGGCGAAAGATCTGCGTGGTGTCGCCGCCGGCTTTGCGAAACGACACCAGCATGTTCTGCTCGTTCGGATGCCAGTCGACGAACGAGTGGCCTCGAAAGTCGGTGTAGCGCGCAACCGCGTCGACGACGCTTCTGGGGATCGGCGGAATCCCCTGCACGAACAAATTGGCGTTCGGCAGAACGACATCGCCGGCGGCAGCCGCGGTCGGGGCGGCCGTCGAGCCGACGTCGAAACGGTTCGGCATCGGCGCGCAGCCGACGCAGGCCAACAGGCAGACGAGGCCGGCAACGATGACGGCCGAGTGCATGGGCTTGGCAGGCTCAGGCAGCACGAACATCGGCCGGCGGCGTCTGGAGATCAGGCGACGGTGAAGCGCTCTTGCGTCATGCGCCAGCCGGCGGAACCGCGCGTCAGCGCTTGGGCCAGACCGGCCGGCCCGCCGGCCGGCCTGCCGACGGCGAGCTCGACGATGGCGCCGAGCCGGATCCCGGCCGCGGCGCAGCGTGGCGT
>JALYXU010000049.1 GCA_030946925.1 Pseudomonadota bacterium | reverse complement strand
TCGCCGATCCGCACGGGACGTGGAAGAAGTGCGAGCAGGAGCCGCGCCTGATGGTCGCGCGCCAGCCAGGCGAGTTCGGCGGCGAGTACTTCCGCCTGATGCCCGAAGGGCTGATTAAGAACTACGACGGCCTGACGATCAAGGTCAACGCCGACATCGAAGGTCTCGATCTGAATCGCAACTTCCCGTCGTTCTGGCGCCAGGAGTTCGAGCAGGTCGGCGCCGGCGACTATCCGACCAGCGAGCCCGAGGTGAAGGCGATGGTCGACTTCATCGTCTCGCACAAGAACATCGGCGCGGCGATCAGCTACCACACCCACAGCGGCGTGATCCTGCGGCCGATGGGGACGCAGAGCGACGACGACATGATCCCGGAGGACCTGTGGTCGATCAAGCGATTCAGCGAGATCGGCGCCAAGGCCACCGGCTATCCGGCGATCAGCATCTGGCACGACTTCAAGTACCACCCGAAGGACATCATCAGCGGCACCCAGGACTGGGTCTACGAGCACCTCGGCGCGCTGTTCTGGGTGGTCGAGATCTGGGCGCCCAACGTCGAGGCCGGCATCACCGACTACAAGTGGATCGACTGGTACCGCGAGCACCCGGTCGAGGACGACCTCAAGCTGATGAAGTGGAACGACGAGCAGTGCGGCGGCCGGGCCCACGTCGACTGGAAGCCGTTCATGCATCCGCAGCTCGGCCAGCTGGAGATCGGCGGCTGGGACAAGATGAACTATTGGCGCAATCCGCCGCCGGCGCTGCGCGAGCGGGAAGCGGCGCGCTTCCCGAAGTGGATGACGACGATCGCGCTGTCGCTGCCCAAGCTCGAGCTGCTGCGAACCGAGGTGCGGGCGCTCGGCCCGGACACCTGGCGCGTCAAGCTGGCAGTCGCCAACAGCGGCTGGCTGCCGGCCTACGTAACCAAGCGGGCGCTGCTGCGCAAGATCGTTCGCGGCGTCATGTTCGAGATCCACCTGCCCGAAGGCGACAGCTCGGTGTCGTTGCTCAGCGGCAGCCCGCGCATGGAAGGGCCGCAACTCGAAGGCCATGCGCCCAAGGCCTCGCTCAATGCATTCCTGCCGAATCGCGAGGTCACTGCAGACCGCGCCGTGGGCGAATGGGTTGTCCGCGCCTCGCGCGGCACCCGGCTGACACTGAGCGCGCGGGCCGACCGGGCCGGCGCGGTCCGCGCCGAGGTCGTCCTCGACTGAGCGCGGACCCTAGAACCGCAGGCGCACGCCGCCGGCGATCGAGGTCCCCGTCGACAGCCGGAACGTCTTTTCGTACGACGCCGCGATGTAGAGATCGGTCTGCTTGGACAGGAAGTAGTCGTAGCCGAGGGAGGCGATCCGGTCGGTGATGTGCGAGAACGGAGTGCGCGTCTGCGAGCGGCCGTAGGCGACCAGCACCAGGCTGTTGCCGAAGGGCACGGCGGCACCGAGCTGATAGAGGAGCGTGGTGGCGTCGAGATCGGAATCGGTCCGGACCCGGCCGACCTGGCCGTAAATCCGGACCAGCTTGAAGTCGTAGGTGGCGCCGGCCTGATAGGCGATCTGCCGCTCGAACCCGCTGGGCAATGCCAATGCGCTGTTCTTGATGCGCTCGAATGCCACGGTGGCCGCGAACGGCCCGGTGATGTAGGCGAGGCTGATGCCGTAGTTGCGGCCGGTCGAGAGAGACCCGGGCGGGTCTTCCTCGGCGTTGATGACGAAGCTGACCCGCAACGCCTTGTCGCTGGCGCTGTTGTTGTAGGCGATCGAGTTGCTCCAGGTGCGGTCGCCGAGGATCACGCCGCCGACGCCGCTGTTGCCGAAGTACTGGCGCGCGCTCGGCGAAAAGGCCATCGATTCTCCGAACGGGTTGAAGGCGACCGTGGCGTTGTAGAGCGGCGAGACGTTGCGGCCGAGCACGGTGGTGCCGAACTCTCCCGACAGGCCGACGTTCGACTCGCGGCTGAACATGCCGTCGCCGTCGAAGCGGCCGGTGCCTCCGGTGTCGGGTTTGACGTACGACTCGAGCTTCCAGACCGCGCGCAGGCCACCGCCCAGGTCTTCGGTGCCGCGAAAGCCGAGAAAGCTTTGCGTCATGGCGCCGCTGTCGAGCTGCCAGTGGTACAGGCCGCCGGCCGGCCGGCTCCGGCTTGCCGACACGTCGACCAGACCATAGAGCACGGCACTCTGCGCCCGCGCCTCGACGCTGCCGAGGACGGCGAGGGCGGCCAGCACGGCCGTGAGCAACGAACGAAACATGCGCAACACCTCGGCAATGCCGGACCACGACACGGGCCGACGCGGCCGCGTCGACGCGGCTCGGCGTATTCTGGCGCAGCGGCCGGGTCGCCGCGCCCGGCCTGTTGCGTGGACACCGCGGCAGTCGACTCAGGAGGCGTGTGGAGATTGTCGTGAACGGCCTTGGCAGGGCGCTGCCCGAAGATCTGGCCGAGCCGCAGATGCCGCTGCTCTGGGTGCTGCGCGAATTGCTCGGCCTGACCGGCAGCAAGTTCGGCTGCGGCGTGGGCGCCTGCGGTGCCTGCACCGTGCATGT
This sequence comes from Pseudomonadota bacterium, assembly GCA_030946925.1. Lineage (GTDB taxonomy): Bacteria > Pseudomonadota > Gammaproteobacteria > Burkholderiales > Burkholderiaceae_C > Schlegelella_A. Next base: position 13,711 of record JALYXU010000049.1, on the reverse strand, counting down.
CGAAGGCCGCGCCGTGAGGTCGTGCGTGACGCCGCTCGAGAGCGTCGCCGGCAAGCGCATCGTCACGATCGAAGCGCTGGGGGCCGCAGGCCGGCCGCACCCGCTGCAACGGGCCTGGCTCGCGCACCAGGTGCCGCAGTGCGGCTACTGCCAGAGCGGCATGCTGATGGCCGCTGCGGCGCTACTGACGAGCAACCGGGCGCCGAGCGACGCCGACATCGATGCCGCCATCACCAATATCTGTCGATGCGGCACCTATCCGCGCATCCGCACCGCGATCCATGCCGCCGCCGCCGAGTTGCGCGGCGCGATCGACATTGCCATGCATCAGCGTCCATGAGACGGCGGGCGATGCTGCGCCGAGGTCGCCGGCGTCGCGCTCGAGAACGTCACCGTTCACGTCACCTATCTCGGCGGCGGCTTCGGCCGCCGTCTCGAGGTCGACGCGGTCGGCCAGGCGGTGCGCATCGCCCTCGAATGCGGCGGCAGGCCGCTGCAGCTGGTCTGGTCGCGCGAGGAAGACCTGGGCCACGACTTCTATCGCCCGGCCGCGGCTGCCGTGCTGCAGGCGGCGCTCGACCGCGACGGCATGCCCGTGGCCCTGCGCATCACCAGTGCCGGCGACGCGGTGACGCCGCGCTGGATCGAGCGCGACATTCCCTATCTGGCCGGGCCGGTCGACACGCCCGACAAGACCGCGAGCGAAGGCCTGTTCGACCAGCCCTACGGCATCGCCAATCAGCGGATCGCCCACGTCTCGACGCGAAGCGGCGTGCCGATCGGCTACTGGCGCTCGGTCGGCCATTCGCACAATGCTTTTTTCACCGAGAGCTTCATCGACGAGCTGGCCGATTCGACCGGTCGCGATGCGCTCGACTACCGGCTGGCCTTGCTGCGCGATGCACCGCAGCATCGGGCGGTGCTGCGGCTGGCCGCCGAGCGCGCCGGCTGGCCGGGCCACGGCGATGCCCAGCCGCTGCTTCCCGGGCGAGCCCGTGGCGTGGCCATGCACGAGAGCTTCGGCAGCATCGTCGCGCAGGTGGTCGAGGCGTCGATCGAGGCCGGCCGGCTGCGGGTTCACCGCGTCGTCTGCGCCGCCGACATCGGCATCGCCGTCAACCCCGGCATCGTTGCCCAGCAGATGGAAGGCGCGGTCATCTTCGCCCTGAGCGCGGCCCTCTACGGACGTATCGACATCGAGGGTGGAGTCGTCAGGCAGACGAACTTCCCGAACTTTCCGCTGGTGCGTCTGGCTGATGCCCCGCTCGTCGAAACCCATCTTGTCGCAAGCAGCCGCTGGCCGAGCGGCGTCGGCGAAATCGGCACGCCGCCGCTGGCGCCGGCGCTGGCTCAGGCACTGTTCGTTCTGACTCGCAAGCGGCATCGCCAGCTGCCGTTGACCCTGTAGCTTCCTCGGACGATGGCTCGGAACCGTCCGGCGTTGCGGCTCAGAGCGGCGGGTCGGCTCGCTTCATGACAGCGGTCGCGCAGCTCCTGGCTCGCTTCGTGCGATCACGCTCGACCGGGCGGCCTCGAGCCCGTCGCGCGCGCTTTCGGCGGCGCGGCGGGAGGCGGCAGCGAAGTCGATGCCGACGCCGTTGTCTGCGAGCGCCGGGTAGAGGACGGCGCGCGACGAGCTGACGATGATCGGCCCGGTGCTCGCTTCGGCGCTGCCGCGCCAGCCGGCCTGCACGGTCGCTGCGGCATCGCCGCCTTGCGCGCCGATGCCCGGAATGAGCAGCGGCAGACGCGGCGCGATCTCGCGGACCCGGGCGATTTCGGCCGGAAAGGTCGCGCCGACCACCAGACCGATCTGACCGCTCGTGTTCCAGGGTCCGGCGGCGAGCCGGGCGATGTGCTCGAACAGTCGTTCGCCCGAGCCGAGGCGCTGCTCCTGCAGGTCGGCGCCTCCGGGGTTCGAGGTCCGGCACAGCACGATCACGCCCTTGTCGGCGTAGCGAAGATAGGGCTCGAGCGAATCGAGGCCGAGGAACGGCGACAGCGTCACGGCGTCGGCGCCGTAGCGGTCGAACACTTCGCGCGCATATTGCTCGGCAGTCGAGCCCATGTCGCCGCGCTTGGCATCGAGGATCACCGGGATCTTCGGCGCAGTGCGCCGGATGTGGTCGATCAGCTGCTCGAGCTGCGCTTCGGCGCGGTGCGCCGCGAAGTAGGCGATCTGCGGCTTGAAGGCGATGACGAGATCGCTGGTCGCGTCGACGATGGCGGCGCAGAAATCGAAGATGCGGGCAGCGTCGCCACGCATCGCTCCGGGAAATCGCGCCGGGTCCGGATCGAGGCCGACGCAAAGCAACGAGCGGTTGGCACGCTCGGCGCCCGCCAGCTTGTCGACGAACTTCATCGCACCTTCGCAGGCGCCGGGGCTGCCACGGCGAGTGCTGCCGGCGCTGCGGCCGCCACGGCCGCGTCGCTTGCCGCTCGGCGTGCCAGCTCGGCCGCCTTGCCGATGTAGCTGCGCGGCGTCATCGCCAACAGGCGCTCCTTTTCCGGCCCCGGAATCGCCAGGCCCAGGACAAGACGATGCAGCTCGTCCTTGCCGATGCCCTTGCCGCGCGTCAGCGCTTTCAGCTGCTCGTAGGCATCGGCGATCCCGTAGCGGCGCATCACCGTCTGCACCGGCTCGGCGAGCACCTCCCAGGCGGCGTCGAGGTCGGCGTCGATCGCTTCGGGCGCCACCGCCAGCCTGTTCATGCCGCGCCCCAGCGAGTCGAGCGCGAGCACCGTGTGCCCGAAGGCAACACCGATGTTGCGCAGCACCGTGCTGTCGGTGAGGTCGCGCTGGAACCGGGAGATCGGCAGCTTCTCGCTCATGTGCGCGAGCAGCGCATTGGCGATCCCGAAGTTGCCCTCGGCATTCTCGAAGTCGATCGGGTTGACCTTGTGCGGCATCGTGCTCGAGCCGATCTCGCCGGCGGCCGTCTTCTGCGTGAAATAGCCGAGGCCGATGTAGCCCCAGGCGTCGCGCGACCAGTCGATCAGGACGCTGTTGCAGCGCTTGATCGCGTCGAACAGCTCGGCGATGCCGTCGTGCGGCTCGATCTGCGTCGTGTGCGTGTTGAAGACGAGGCCGAGACGGTCCTCGACGACAGCCCGCGCGAAGGCTTCCCAATCGACATCGGGGTAAGCGGCGAGGTGCGCGTTGTAGTTGCCGACCGCGCCGTTCATCTTCGCCGGCAGCGGCACGCATGCGATGCGCTCGATCGTCCGCGCCAGCCGCACCGCGACGTTTGCGAGCTCCTTGCCGAGCGTCGTCGGTGTCGCCGGCTGGCCGTGGGTGCGCGACAGCATCGGTTGCGTCGCGTGGGCCACGGCGAGGGCCACCAGCGCGCTGCGCACGCGCTCGAGCGCCGGCAGCAGCACCGCGTCGCGGGCGGCCGTCAGCATCAGCGCGTGGCTGGTGTTGTTGATGTCTTCGCTGGTGCAGGCGAAGTGCAGGAACCCGGTTGCACCGGCGAGGCCGACGTGGCCGGAGATCTTTCCCGCAAGCCAGTACTCGACTGCCTTGACGTCGTGGTTGGTGGTTCGCTCGATCGTCTTGATCGCCTCGGCGTCGCCTTCCGAAAAGCGTTCGACCAGGCCGCGCAGCAGCGCCCGGCCGGTTGCATCGAAGGGCGAAAGCTCGGCAAGGCCGGCTTCCGACAAAGCCAGGAGCCACTCGATCTCGACCCGGACGCGACAGCGGATCAGCCCGTATTCGGAAAGGAGCGGCCGCAGCGCGTCGACCTTTCCGGCATAGCGGCCATCCAGCGGCGACAGGGCGGTGAGCGGCGAGGCGGGCATCGAACGGGAGCGTCGGAAGGAAGCGTCGGAAGGAGCGCGGCATTATCGGCTGGCCCTAAAATGAAATCGATCGAAACCGTTCGCGCCGCACCGATCAGGTCGAACAACCCACACGAAGGCGACACGCCGACCCATGAAACTGATCGGTTCTCTGTCGAGCCCCTACGTGCGCAAAGTGCGCGTCGTCATGGCCGAGAAAAAGCTCGACTACCAGTTCGAGCAGCAAGATGTCTGGGGCAGCGACGCCATCCTCGAATCGAATCCGCTCGGCAAGGTGCCGTGCCTGGTCATGGAAGGTGGCGAGGCGGTTTTCGATTCGCGCGTCATCGTCGAGTACCTCGATGCCCGCTCGCCGCTGGCCCGGCTGATCCCCGAGCCGAATCGTGAGCGCACCGAGGTCCGCACCTGGGAGGCGCTGGCCGACGGCATCCTCGACGCCGCCATCCTGGCCCGCCTCGAGGCGACCTGGTCCGGCCGGACCGCCGAGCAGCGCAGCCAGGCCTGGATCGACCGGCAGCTCGGCAAGATCGATGCGTCGCTCGTTGCCATCTCGACCGGTGTGGCCGACAAACCCTGGTGCACCGGCATCCACATGACGCTCGCCGACATCGCGATCGGCTGTGCCCTCAACTACCTGTCGTTCCGTTTCCCGCAGATCGCCTGGCGCTCGGCGCACGCGAACCTCGGACGCCTCGCCGACAAGCTCAACGCCCGCCAGAGCTTCATCGATACCGCGCCACCGGTCTGATCCGGCGTCGGCTCGGCTTCGACCGTGGCCATGTTGCGATGGGGGCGAGCGAATAACTCGCCCTTTTCGCGGCTGCGCCGCGAACGGAGCTCAAACACCTTCGCTCGACCGCGCGTGCGGCGCGGCAACCCCCGAGCCCTGCGCTCCTCGGCGCGCGCAGAGGCGCTCCGCCTGCCGCAGTGAAGCGCAGCCAGCCATGCGGCCACGGCTTTGCGCGCTCAGTCGCAGCACGTTGGGCCGCTACATGTCGCGCCTTGCGCGTTGGGCATTGCTTCTGGCGTCGCGACCTGCGGCGTGTGGCGTGCGACGTGCGACGTGCGACGTGCGACGTGCGACTTGCGACGTGCGATGTCGGGAACCCTGCGAAGTCGACTACGCCGGAGTCGCAGTGAAGCTCGTCGAGCGGGCCATCGGCCAGTAGGTCTGGAACACCTGAAGGTTCGGCTCGCCGCCCAGCAGCGCGCCCGGCTGCACGAACGGCAACAGGTTCGCAAGCAGCTTGACGCCGTGCTCGGAGTGGCGGCGGACGATGTGCGAGGCCGTGATCTCGGACGGCGCCTCGAGGCCCGCGGCCTGCACCAGTTCCTTGAGCGCCATCAGCGTGTTCTGGTGGAAGCGATAGACGCGCTCGGCCTTGCCGAGCGGATCGAGTGCCTTCTGGCGCTGCGGGTCCTGCGTCGCGACGCCGGTCGGGCAGTTGCCGGTGTGGCAGGTCTGCGCCTGGACGCAGCCGAGCGCGAACATGAAGCCGCGGGCGGCGTTGCACCAGTCGGCGCCGAGGGCGAGCATGCGGGCGATGTCGAAGGCGCTGACGACCTTGCCGGCGCAGCCGAGCTTGATCTTGTCGCGCAGGCCGAGCCCGACCAGCGTGTTGTGGACGAGCAGCAGGCCCTCCTGCAGCGGCGCGCCGACATGGTCCGTGAACTCGAGTGGCGCCGCACCGGTCCCGCCTTCGGCGCCGTCGACAACGATGAAGTCGGGCGTGATGCCGGTCTCGTGCATGGCCTTGGCGATGCCGAACCATTCCCAGGGATGGCCGATGCAGAGCTTGAAGCCGGTCGGCTTGCCGCCCGACAGCGTGCGCAGCCGGTCGATGAAATGCATCATCTCGATCGGCGTCCGGAACTCGCTGTGCGATGCCGGCGACACGCAATCGACCCAGGGCTGAACGCCACGCGCCTCGGCGATCTCGAGCGTCACCTTCGGTCCGGGCAGGACGCCGCCGTGGCCCGGCTTGGCGCCCTGCGAGAGCTTCAGCTCGATCATTTTCACTTGCGGATCGACGGCGTTGGCGGTGAAGTGCGCCTCGCTGAACGAACCGTCGGTGTTGCAGCAGCCGAAATAACCCGAGCCGACTTCCCAGATCAGGTCGCCGCCGTTGACGCGGTGGTGCCTGCTGATCGAGCCTTCGCCGGTGTCGTGGGCGAAACCGCCCCGCTTGGCGCCGGCGTTGAGCGCGAGGATGGCGTTGGCCGACAAGGCACCGAAGCTCATTGCCGAGATGTTGAACAGGCTGGCGCTGTACGGCTGGGCTCTGGTGGCGCCGATCGTGACGCGGAAGTCGTGGCTCTTCAAGACCGTCGGCTGCAGCGAATGGTTGATCCACTCGTAGCCGATCGCGCCGACATTCATCTGGGTGCCGAACGGACGCTTGTCGGAATCGCCCTTGGCGCGCTGGTAGACGAGCGAGCGCTGCTGACGCGAGAACGGCGCCGATTCGTTGTCACCCTCGATGAAGTACTGGCGCATCTCGGGGCGGATGAACTCGAGCAGGAAGCGCAGATGGCCGATCACCGGGTAGTTGCGCAGGATCGAGTGGCGGGTCTGCAGCCGGTCGCGAAGGCCGACCACGACCAGGCCGAGGAAGGCGATCGCCAGCCACCAGTCCATGCCCATGCGGGCCCAGGCATAGGCGCTGGCCAGCAGGCCGACCATGCAGAGGGCCCAGACCGAATAGCGGATCGGCAGGTACGGGTCGAGCCGGTTGAGCCACGCGAACATCGGCGTTCCTTTTGCAGGGTGGCGCGATCGTAAGTGCCGGCGCCGCCAGCGGCCTCCCGGAAAGCGTGAAGTCCCGGCGCTATCGGCCGAGGAAGAAGGTACGTAGCCGGGTCGCGATCTCGTCCGGGCGCTCTTCGGGGATGAAATGGCCGGCGTCGAGGGCCTTGCCCGCGACCCCGCCCGCGCACTGGGCCCGCCACAGCACCAGCGGCTGGTACAGGCGGCCGACCACGCCATGCTCGCCCCACAGCACCAGCGCCGGACAGGCGATCTTCTCGCCGCTGGCGCGAGATGCCCGGTCGTGGTCGAGATCGATGGTCGACGAGGCGCGGTAGTCCTCGCAGGCCGCATGGATCGCGTCGGCGCGGCTGAAGCAGCGCTCGTATTCGGCGAGTGCCTCGGCCTCGATGTGGGCGAGTCCCTTGGCGCCCCAGCCGCCGAGCGTCCAGCGCAGGTAGAACGACGGATCGCCGCCGATCATCCGCTCCGGCAGCGGCTGCGGCTGGATCAGGAAGAACCAGTGGTAGTACCAGCTGGCGAAGCGCATGTCGGTCATGTCGTACATGTCGAGCGTCGGCACGATGTCGATGAAGGCGACCCGCTCGACCCGATCGGCGTGGTCGAGCGCGAGGCGATGCGCGACACGGCCGCCGCGGTCGTGGCCGGCGACGAGAAAGCGCCGATGGCCGAGGCTTGCCATCAGCGCCGCCATGTCGGCGGCCATCGCCCGCTTGCTGTAAAGCGCATGGGTCTCGTCCTCCAGCGCGGCGCGCGGCTTGGCCGAATCGCCGTAGCCGCGCAAGTCCGGAATGACGAGCGAGAAGTCGGCCGCCAGCCGTGCGGCGACGCGCTGCCACATGACGTGCGTTTGCGGGTAGCCGTGCAGGAGAAGCAGTGCCGGCTTGGCCCGGTCGCCGCCGGTGCGCGCAAACAGCTCGACCTCGCCGGCGGCATGCGGGCCGGCTTCGAAGCCATCGAACCATGTCATGCCCAGCTCCTCCCGGCAACGGCCGGCGTGCCATTCTCGCCGGCCGCCTCGCCCGCCCTCGCCGCCGCGGAGGCCCTCGCTATACTTCGCGCCCAGCGCTGATTTGTTCCGGCTTGCGGGCGCTCTAAAAATGCAGCTAAAGACAGGATCCGGCAACCCGGTGTCCCGCTTTGGCGGTGCCGGGTCTTTTCTTGCCTGCGTCCAGCCATGCGCTCTGTTGGCGATGTCCTGCCGAAATCGATGCACTTCGCGGCGCCGTTGCCTTTGGCCAGCGGCGCCCGCCTGCTCGACTACGCGCTTGCCTACGAGACCTACGGCGAGCTGAATGCCGCGCGCAGCAACGCAGTGCTCGTCTGCCATGCGCTGAACGCCTCGCACCACGTCGCCGGCACCTATGCCGGGCAGGCCAAGAGCGAAGGCTGGTGGGACAACCTGGTCGGCCCGGGCAAGCCGCTCGACACCGAGCGCTTCTTCGTCATCGGCGTCAACAACCCCGGCTCGTGCTTCGGCTCGACCGGGCCGACCAGCCCGAATCCGGCTGCGCCCGAACGCAGCTACGGCAGCGACTTTCCGGTCGTCACCGTCGAGGACTGGGTCGATGCCCAGGCTCGCCTCGTCGACGCGCTCGGCATCACGACGCTCGCGGCGGTGCTGGGGGGCAGCCTCGGCGGCATGCAGGCGCTCGACTGGTCGCTGCGCTATGCCGATCGGCTGCGCCAATGCGTCGCCGTCGCCACGGCGCCCAACCTCTCGGCGCAGAACATCGCCTTCAACGAGGTGGCGCGGCGCGCCATCGTCACCGACCCGGAGTTCCACGACGGCCACTATGCCGAGCACGGCGTGATTCCCCGGCGCGGCCTGCGCGTTGCGCGAATGATCGGCCACATCACCTATTTGTCCGACGACGCGATGGAAGCCAAGTTCGGGCGCGACCTGCAGAAGGCGGCATTCGGCTATTCGACGCAGGACATCGAGTTCCAGATCGAAGCCTATCTGCGCCACCAGGGCGACAAGTTCAGCGAGTACTTCGACGCCAACACCTATCTGCTGATCACCCGCGCGCTCGACTACTTCGACCCGGCGCGCAGCCATGGCGGCGACCTGACCGCCACCTTCGCGAAGGCCCGCTGCAAGTTCGAGCTGGTGAGCTTCAGCACCGACTGGCGGTTCGCCCCGGCCCGCTCTCGCGAGATCGTCAAGGCCCTCGTCGACAACAAGCTCGACGTCAGCTACGCCGAGATCGACGCGCCGCACGGCCACGACGCTTTCCTGCTCGACGATCCGCGCTATCACGGCGTGTTGCGCGCCTGCTTCGCCAACCTCGCCAAGGAGATCGCGTGAGCGTGCGGTGCCGGGGGGCGGGCCCGGAGGCCCGTCCGGGCGCCGGGCCGCCCCAAGGCCGGACGCGCCCCCTCGGGGGGCAGCGCAGCGCGAAGCGGCAAGCGTGGGGGCTCAGTTCCAATGAGCGATCGGAAGGACATCGAGCTCATCGCCGAGCTGGTGCCGCACGGCTCGCGCGTGCTCGACCTCGGCTGCGGAAACGGCGAGCTGCTGGCGCTGCTGCAGCGCCAGCGCGGCTGCAGCGGCTACGGCATCGAGATCGCCGACGAGAACGTGCTCGCCTGCCACCAGCGCGGCGTCAACGTCATCCAGCTCAACCTCGAGGAGGGCCTGGCGCTCTTCGAGGACCGCAGCTTCGACGTCGTCCTCCAGCTCGACACCCTGCAGCACCTGAAGAACACCGAGAAGATGCTGCGCGAGACGGCGCGGGTCGGCCGGATCGGCGTGGTCAGCTTTCCGAACTTCGCGCACTGGCCGAACCGCCTCCACGTCGCCGCCGGCCGGATGCCGGTCACCCGCGTCCTGCCGTACCAGTGGTACGACACACCGAACATCCGCGTCGGCACCTACGCCGACTTCGAGGTGCTGGCCAGAAAGGACGGGCTGACCATCCTCGACGCTTTCGGGATCCAGTCCGGCAAGGCAGTTCGCACCTGGCCGAACCTGCTCGCGAGCGTCGCCGTCTTCAAGTTCCGGCGCAGCTGAGACGAGCTCGTGGCGTCATCGGAAGCGGCGCGGCGTTTGTTTCGGCTCGGCTATCCTCGACGGTTTGCATTGGCCCGGGCTTTGGACATGTTGGCGTTGAACGGTGCGGCAACCGAGGCCGCCGGCCGCCGGGATTGGCAGCTGATCGCAATGGCCGCCATCCTTTTTGGGCTGGCCGCTTGCGGTCCGGGCGGCGGCAGCGCGCAAGGCCCCGCGGCAGCGGCCAGCGGACCGCCGCCGGCCGAGGTCGGCGTGATCACGGTGGCGCTCGGCCCGGTCGGCCTCGTCACCGAATTGCCGGGCCGGCTCGAGGCCTCGCGGGTGGCCCAGGTGCGGGCACGCGCCGCCGGCATCCTGCAGAAGCGCCTGTTCACGGAAGGCAGCGACGTGAAGGCGGGCCAGCTTCTCTTCAAGATCGATCCGGCCACCTACCAGAGCGCCGTCGCGGCGGCCCAGGCGACGCTGGCGCGTGCGCAGGCGGGCCAGACGCAAGCGGCGGCACAGGCCGAGCGCTACAAGCCGCTGCTCGAGGCCAACGCGATCAGCAAGCAGGATTACGTCAACGCGGTGGCCGCACAGAAGACCGCCGAGGCCGATGTCGCGGCCGCCCGGGCGAACGTGCAGACCGGCCAGATCGCGCTCGGCTACGCGTCGGTGACGGCGCCGATCTCGGGGCGGATCGGCCGCGCCCTCGTCACCGAAGGCGCGCTTGTCGGCCAGGGCGAAGCGACTCCGCTCGCGGTGGTGCAGCAGATCGACCCGATGTATGTGAACTTCACGCAGTCGACGACCGATGTGCTGAACCTGCGTCGTGCCCTCGAGAGCGGCAAGTTCCGCCGCGCCGGCGACGCCGACGGAGCCAGCGTGCGGGTCGTCCTCGAGGACGGCAGCGTCTACCCGCAGCCGGGCAAGCTGCTCTTTTCCGACCTCAGCGTCGACCCCACTTCCGGGCAGATCACGCTGCGAGCCGAGGTGCCGAATCCGAAGGCACTGCTGCTGCCGGGCATGTATGTGCGGGTGCGCCTCGAGCAGGCCGAGACGCCGTCAGGCATCGTCGTGCCGCAGCAGGCAGTGCAGCGCGGCTCGACCGGCGACACCGTGATGGTGGTCGGCGCCGACGGCAAGGTCGCGCCACGGCCGGTCAAGGTCGGCTCGGCGCAGGGCGGCGACTGGGTCATCCTCGACGGGCTGAAGACCGGCGAGATGGTGATGGTCGACGGCTTTCAGAAGCTGCGCGGCAATGGGCCGGTGAGGCCGGTGCCGTGGCGGGCCCCGGCGGCGTCCGCGGCGTCTTCACCCCGACCCGTTCCCGCAGCGCGGGAGAGTGCACCGGCGGCCTCGGCGCACTGACGGCGGCTCGCAATGGCGCAGTTCTTCATCGATCGGCCGATCTTCGCGTGGGTGATCGCGCTCTTCATCCTGGTCATGGGCGGCGTTGCGATCAAGCAGTTGCCGATCGCCCAGTACCCGAGCGTCGCGCCGCCGTCGATCATCGTCACCGCGGTCTATCCCGGCGCCTCCGCCCAGACGCTCGAGGACAGCGTGATCAGCGTCATCGAGCAGGAGATGAACGGCTCGCCCGGCCTGATCTACCTCGAGTCGACCAGCCAGGCGAACGGCGTCGGCACGATCACGCTCACCTTCGAATCGGGGAGCGATCCGAACTTCGCCCAGGTCGACGTCCAGAACCGGCTCTCGCGCGCCGCGCCACGCCTGCCCGCGGCAGTGACGCAGCAGGGCGTTCGCGTCGACAAGGCGCGCTCGAACTTCCTCCTCTTCACGATCCTCTCGTCGGACAACCCGGCGTTCGATCCGATTGCCCTCGGCGACTACGCGTCGCGCACCGTGCTGCCCGAGATCCAGCGCCTGCCCGGCGTCGGCCAGGCGCAGCTGTTCGGCACCGAGCGGGCGATGCGGATCTGGATCGACCCGGCCAAGCTGGTCGGCTTCAACCTCTCGACCAACGACGTCACCAACGCGATCCGCGCGCAGAACGCGCAGGTCTCTTCGGGAACGATCGGCGACCTGCCGATCGCCGCCAACCAGCCGATCAGCGCGACTGTCGTCGTCGCCGGCCAGCTCGTCTCGGTCGAGCAGTTCGGCAACATCGTCCTGCGTGCCAACACCGACGGCTCGACCGTCAAGCTGAAGGACGTCGCCCGGATCGAGATCGGCGGCCAGAACTACGGCACCTCGGCGCGGCTCAACGGCAAGCCCTCGACCGGCATCGGCGTGCAGCTCTCGCCGACCGGCAATGCCCTGGCCACGGCGCAGCTGATCAAGAACCGGATGGTCGAGCTGTCCAAATACTTTCCGCCGGGCGTGAAGTACGACATCCCGTACGACAGCTCGAAGTTCATCAGCATCTCGATCCGCCAGGTCGTCGAGACGCTCGTCGAGGCGGTGATCCTGGTCTTTCTGGTGATGTACCTGTTCCTGCAGAACCTGCGCTACACGCTGATCCCGACGATCGTCGTTCCGGTCTCGCTGCTCGGCGCGTTCGCCGCGATGTACGCGTTCGGCTACTCGATCAACGTGCTGACGATGTTCGCCATGGTGCTCGCCGTCGGCATCCTCGTCGACGACGCCATCGTCGTCATCGAGAACGTCGAGCGGATCATGAGCGAGGAGGGCCTGTCGCCGCGCGACGCGACCAAGAAGGCGATGGGGCAGATCACCGCGGCGCTGATCGGCATCAGCATCACGCTGGTCTCGGTGTTCCTGCCGATGGCCTTCTTCTCCGGCTCGGTCGGCAACATCTATCGCCAGTTCTCGCTCGTCATGGTGAGCGCGATGCTGTGCTCGGTGTTCCTCGCGCTCTCGCTCACGCCCGCCTTGTGTGCGACCTTTCTGAAGCCCGTCGAGGCCGGCCACAAGCTGGAAAAGGGCGGCGTCTTCGGCTGGTTCAACCGCGGCTTCAAGGCGACGACGCACGGCTACGAGGGCTGGGTCGCGAAGATCCTGCGCCGAACCGGGCGCTTCCTAGTCATCTTCGGCCTCATCGTCGGCCTCGTCGTGTTCATGTTCACGCGCATGCCGGCGTCGTTCCTGCCGACCGAAGACCAGGGCTACCTGATCGCCAACGTGCAGCTGCCGCCGGGGGCGACGCAGGCCAGGACGCTCGCCGTGATGCAGCAGGCCGAGGGCTTCTTTCTGAAGCAGCCCGAAGTCGACAAGATGGTGAGCGTCCTCGGCTTCAGCTTTTCGGGCAGCGGCCAGAACGCGGCGCTCGCCTTCGTGACGCTCAAGCCCTGGAGCGAGCGCAAGGGCGCGCAGCACTCGGCGCAGGCGATCGCCGGGCGCGCCTTCGGCGCGCTCTCGCGCGTCCGCGATGCCTTCATCTTCGCGCTCGTGCCGCCGGCCATCCCCGAGCTCGGCACCGCGACCGGCTTCGCGTTTCGCCTGCAGGATCGCGGCGGCAACGGCCACGCCGCGCTGCTCGGCGCGCGCAACCAGCTGCTCGGCATGGCGGCGCAGAGCAAGGTCCTGGCCGGCGTCCGGCCCGATGGCCTCGAGGACGCGCCGCAGCTGCAGATCGACATCGACCGCGACCGCGCCAGCGCGCTCGGTGTCTCGTTCGACAGCATCAATGCCGTGCTCTCGACCTCGCTCGGCTCCAACTACGTCAACGACTTCCCGAACGCCGGGCGGCTGCAGCGCGTGGTCGTGCAGGCCGACGCGCCGGACCGGATGCAGCCCGACGACCTGCTCCAGCTCAACGTCCTGAATAACCAGGGCAAGCCCGTGCCGATGGCGGCGCTGGCGACGACGCGCTGGGTCACCGGGCCGATCCAGACGATCCGCTTCAACGGCTATCCGACGATGCGCATCTCCGGCGACGCCGCGCCGGGCTACTCGACCGGCGATGCCATGAACGAGATGGAGCGGCTCGCCGGCCAGTTGCCCGCCGGTTTCGCCTTCGAGTGGACCGGCCAGTCGCGCGAGGAACGCCTCTCGGGGTCGACGGCGACGATCCTGCTCGTGTTCTCGATGCTCGCCGTGTTCCTCTGCCTGTCGGCGCTCTACGAGAGCTGGTCGATCCCGTTCGCGGTGCTGCTGGCGGTGCCGCTCGGCGTCCTCGGCGCGGTGCTCGGCGCGACGCTGCGCGGCATGCCCAACGACGTCTT
>JALYXU010000032.1 GCA_030946925.1 Pseudomonadota bacterium | reverse complement strand
CGGCGAGGTGCCGAAGTTCGTGATGCCCTCGCCGATCGATACCGCGGCGACGCTCGGCCATTCGAACTACCAGTGGTGGAGCAACTCGCTCGTCACCGGCGCCGAGATCTTCGGCGGCTATGCCGGCGCGCTCGTGATCGGCGTGCTGTTGGCGCTGGCGTTCACCTGGTCGCGGCCGCTCGAAGCGCTGATGATGCCGCTGCTGGTCAGCCTGAACATGATCCCGAAGGTCGCGCTCGGCCCGCTCATCATCGTCTGGTTCAAGTACGGGATCGTTCCGAACATGCTGATCGCTTTTTCGATCTGCGTCTTTCCGATTCTGCTGACGACGGTGCGCGGCCTGCGCGAGGTCGAGCCCGACCTGCTCGACCTGGTGCGAAGCCTGCGCGGCTCGCGCTGGCAGACCTTCACCAAGATCCAGCTGCCGGGCGCCTTGCCGTACATCTTCTCCGGCATGAAAGTGGCGGCGATCCTGGCCGTGGCCGGGGCCATCGTCGGCGAGTTCCTCGGCTCCGACAAGGGCCTCGGCTACCTGATGCTGCAGGTCCAGGTGACGCTCGACACCGCGGCGATGTTCATGGCGGTGCTTCTCATCACGTGCATCGGCATGCTGCTGTACGGCTCGGTGGTCGTGCTCGAACGCGCCCTCGTCGTGCCGGACGCGCGGGTCTCGTAATGGGCGATGCCGGCACCGCGACGGCGGCGCAGCCGTTCATCCATCTCGAGGCCGTGACCAAGAGCTACGGTCACGGCGCCGCCGCGCATCTGGCCATCTCCGACGCGAGCTTCGACGTCATGCCCGGCGAGCTGGCCTGCCTGGTCGGCCCGTCGGGTTGCGGCAAGAGCACGCTGCTGAAGATCCTGGCCGGCCTGCACTCCCACGACGCCGGGACCGTCACGATCGGCTCGGCGGCGACGCCGTTCGATCCGGCACGCGACATCGGCATGGTGTTCCAGCAGCCGCTGCTGCTGAAGTGGCGGACGATTCTGGACAACGTCCTGCTGCCTGCAGAGATCCTCGGCCTGCCGAGCGGCGAGAGCCGCGAGCGCGCGCGCGACCTGCTCGCGCTGGTCGGTCTGGCCGGCGCCGAGGCCAAGCGGCCCTACGAGCTCTCGGGCGGCATGCAGCAGCGCGCCGCGATCGCCCGTGCCCTCGTCCACGACCCGAAGCTGGTCCTGATGGACGAGCCCTTCGGCGCCCTCGACGCCCTGACTCGCGAGAAGATGAACCTCGAGCTGCTGCGGATCTGGAAGGAATCGGGCAAGACGATCCTGTTCGTCACCCACGGCATTTCCGAGGCGGTGTTCCTCGGCACCCGGGTGGTGGTCTTCACCGCCGGGCCGGCTCGAATGGCCGACGACTTCACGATCGAGCTGCCGCATCCGCGCAGCCTCGACATGAAGACGCACGAAGCGTTCGGCGTCTACACCCGCCGCATCTACAAGCTGCTCGGCATGGAGTGACCGCTCGCCGATGCCAGGCGGTTGAAGTAGCTGAGCATCTCCTCGATCTGGTTCGATTTGTCGAAGACCTGATCGGCACCGAGCTCGGTGCACTTGGCACGCATTTCGGGCGTCGCGTGGTTGCTCAGCACGACGCGCTCGATCGGCCGTCCGAGCTCGGCCAGGCTTTTCAAGACCCCCAGGCCGTTGCCGGCGCGCAGGAAGATGTCGATGATGACCAGATCGCAGTCATGCGCCGGGTCGTGCAACCACGCCACCGCCGCCGCTTCGTCTTCAGCGGTGCCGACGACGTGGAGCGGGACGTTCTCCTCCAGCGTCTCCGTGAGGTTGTCGCGGATGACCGAGCTGTCTTCGACGACGTAGGCGCGCAATCGGCTCATGCTTCGCAGTGCGTGATGCACTCCAGATGGCGTCGTCTGGATTGTCCGGAGCTCGGCACGATGGGGTGGTAGGCGACGCCTTCCCCACGACGTCGGGCCTGACGGCTCCTCCAGGTCGGAGAGTTCCCACGCTCGCGCGTCGTCTCACGACGCCGGACGCGTTGCCTCTCCCGGTGGCTCTGCGGTGGGCCATTCGGCGGGACGCATCGACGGCGTCTCCGAGAGGTCGGGGACGACGACGCTGCCGAAGCCCTTGCAGTCGAGCGAATCGACTGCCATCGCGCCGGCGCGGATCGCCAGCCGAACCTGGCCGCCTTCATCTTCGTAGAGATCGGGATGGGCCTTCAGGAACTGCCGCGCTTCGCCTTCCGGCCGATCCGCGAACCCCGCGACGAGACGGTGGCCATCGCGCTCGACATCGCCCAGGCCAAGCAGCGAGACCAACGCCAGGTCCTGCTGCATCGCGACGCCGGGAAGCGTGCCGGAGTCCTCGCCGGAAAGAAAATAGGAGCCGCCCTCGGCCGCATTCCAGATGCGACAGCGGGCCAGGTTGAGCACCGATTTGTAGAAGCCCTTGCAGGCCTTCGACGAGACGCCGCCGTACCCGAGCGATCGCGCTCGCACGAACGCGTCGAGGTCGCCGTCCGATTCGTCGATGCTGACCGGCAGGTGGTGGGCCAATGGCGCGACGCTGCGCAGGGCCGCCTGCCGCTTGATCGGCTGCTCGATGAAGAGCGTGGCCGCACACAGTTTGGCCAGCGAGCGCTCGGCCTCGATCGCGCTCCACAGCGCGACCACCGGCTCGATGTCGTCGAACTGCTCGTTGCCGTCGAGCGTGATGTGCAGCGAGCCGGCGATCGGGTCGAGGACGCTGGCGATCTTCTTCAGCCGTTCGACATCGGCCTTGCGATCGCCGCTCAAGGTCAGCTTGAAGCAGCGCTGGCCGTAGGCGGCGACGACCTCGTCGAGCGTCTCCGGCAGGCCGTCGTCGAGGCGCATTGCCGGCGTCTGATCGCTGGCGATGATCGGCTGGTCGAGGCCGACGCGGTGCTGCGCCTCGATGCTGCGCACCGGCTCCAGGCCGGCGAGAAAGGCGGTGAAGTCGAACCGCGCGAAGTCGGGGATGACCGGGTGCGGCGCCATGCCCGCGAGGTTGCTGCGCATCGCCGTCCAGAAACTGGCGCCGACGAGGCGGCAGAGCGCGTCCATCACAGCCCGGTCGAGCAGCGCCTGGCCGAAGCTCGCGACGAGCGGCGGCAAGCCGAGGTCGCGGCCGGCGCGCATCTGGTGCCGATAGTTGTCGGCGAACAGATCGAACCCGCTCGAAGGCGGCGCGCCGAGATAGGCCTCGGTGGCGATCTCGATCGACTTGCGCAGCTGGTGCTGGTTCTGTGCCGCCGTCAGCAGCGGGTTCGGGTCGAACCACCCGGCGGCGAGGACCTCGGCGGCGTAGCCGAAGCCCTCGCGGCCATCGTCGAGCCGGACCTGGAGCCGGACCATCGCCTGGCTGCCGATGTCGGGTTCGACCGCGCCGGAGTGCAAGGACCGGCGCCAGCGCAGCGGCTGCTCGAAGGTCTCGACGCCGAGTACCTTGAGCCGGGGCGCGGCGATCGCGATCGTCATGGCATCGATTCTCCGATAGCGGCAACGCCGCCGCGGCACGCCGCGCACGCCGGACGCGCGATGCGCCTCACGAAGCGTGAAGAACCGCTCGGACCGACGGCTCAGCCGAGCCAGCGTGCCAGGTTGGCGGCGACGAAGGCATCGTCCGCGAGGTCGGCGTGCTGACGGCAGACGCGATCGATCTCGGCAGCCTGCCCGGGGCTCAGGCCCTCGGCGGGGTCGAGGCACTCGATGCCTTCGAGCAGGCCTTGCCGGCGCAGCACCTCGTGGCAGCCGGCGATGCAGCCGCGGAATGCGTGGCCGACATCGAAGAAGGCGCTGTTGCAGTCGGTGACCCGGCTGTCGAGGGCGAGCAGCTCGGCGGAGACGCTGCCGCCGGCCTCGGCATCGGCGACCGCAGCCTTGCAACGCTCGAGCAGGTCGACCGCGCTCCGGGTCCACACCGACCAGTGGCCGAGCAGGCCGCCGCGAAAGCGGACCCGGACCGGGGCGCCGTCGCGGATCGCGCTGAACGGGGTGACGAGGTCGAGCACGATGTGGTCGTCGTTGCCGGTGTAGAGAACGACCCGGTCCTCGGCCCGCGCCGCGACCAGGCCATGCACGACGGCAAGCGTGCGGTAGCGGTCGAATGGCGCGACCTTGATCGCGACGACGTTCTCGATCGCCGCGAAGCGGGTCCAGAAACCGACGCCGAGGTCGAGACCGCCGACCGCCGGTTGCAGGTAGAAGCCGATCAACGGAATCTCGGCTGCGACGCGTTCGCAGTGCTCGATCAGCAGATCGTCGCTGTCGCCGCGCAACGCCGCCAGGCTGAGGAGTCCGGCGTGGTAGCCGAGGCCGATCGCGGTGCGCGCTTCGGCCACCGCCTGCCCCGTGCGGCCGCAGACGCCGGCGATCAGGACCGGCGGTGTGTCGCGGCGCAGCCAGCTGCGCGCGGTCTCGGCGGCGAGGCCGAGCACCGGCGCGTAGAGGCCGGCCTCGCGAATGGCGAACTGCGTCGTGTGCACGCCGACGGCCAGGCCACCGGCGCCGGCATCGAGGTAATAGCGCGACAGTGCCCGTTGCCGGCGCCGGTCGAGCCGGCGCGTGGCGTCGAGGGCGAGCGGGTGCGCGGGAATCGCCAGGCCTTCGCGCAGCCGGGCACGCAAGGCGTCGATGTCGCGCCATCGATCGATCGTCATGGCCGCTGCATCAACCGTATTCCGGGCCGGCGAGCGCGAAGCTGCGCGCATCGAGCGGTGGCGGCACGGCGCCGAGCGCCATCCGAACGAACGGCCGCTGCGACACGAAGCCGCGCTGCGCCAGCGGACCGGTGATCGACCGACGCTGCGTCGGCACGTCGATCAGGATCGCTCGAGGCGCCGGGTCGAGCGACGCGGGCGCCGATCCTGCGGGAGCCGTCTGCAGATCCGCGACCGCGCTGTCGAGCAGAGCGATGGCCTGCGCGTCATCGGCGGCGACCAGCGGGCCGATCTGCCAGGCGCGACGCCCCTCGCGCGCGATCACGAAGCCCTTGCCATCGGCGGCCAGCCAGGCCCGGGTTTCCGGCCGGCCGAGGAGCGACGCGAGCACGGAGCGGCGCTCGAGCCCGCTGGCTTCGCGATCGAGCTTGGCGATGCTATCGAGAGTGGAAGCCGACTTCGCCTCGAGCCCTGGCCAACGCGCTTTCGCTTCACCTTGGTCGGTTGTCGCGGCGCACGTGCCGTTCGACTGCCACCGCTCGAACTCGAAGCCAGGAAGAAAACCGATCGTCCGATACACGGACGCACCTGCGGGCGTCGCGTCGAGGCACGGAATGGCGCCGTCGGCCTCGATGACAGCGATGCAACGACGCATCAGGCCGCTGGCGAGACCGCGATGACGCGCAGCGGCGTCGACCAGCACGAGCGAAATCCAGGCCCGCGCACCGTAGTGCAAGGTGGCCGCGGTCGCGACGAGCAGGCCGGATCCGTCGCGAATGCCGAGCGCGCGGCCCGCAGCGATGAAAAGAGCCCAGTCCTCGGCAGTCTGGTTCCAGCCCGCAGCATCGGACAGGGCCAGCCCGCGGCCGACGTCGCCCTGCGTCAGCGCGCTCGGAGCGTGCACCGCCTCGAGCAACCGATCGTCAAGCTCAGAAGGCGCCATCGCGGACCTCGAACTTGGTCGGCTTGCCGAGGCTCGGGAGGTCGTGCCCGACCCAGTCGGCGATCCAGTCGAGCATCGACTCGATCGGCACCGTCGGCGCGCCGAACAACCGGGCTGCCTCGCTCGCGTCGTTCAGCAGCGCCGTCTCGGCTTCGTGGCCGGTGAGCTTGGCTTCGACGCCCAGGCGGCCCGCGAGCTGTGTCGCCAAAGCTCGCACCGACAGGACCTCGGCGCCGGTGCAGTTCAGCGGCGTCGTCGGCGTCGTGCAATGGCGCAGGCAGCGCAGGACCTGCGTGTTGGCGTCGCCCTGCCAGATGACGTTGACGTGGCCCATCGTCACGTCGACCGGCTCGCCGCGGCGCAGCTTCGAGGCGATGTCGAACAGGACGCCGTAGCGCATGTCGATCGCGTAGTTGAGGCGGACGATCCGGCCCGGCGTCCGATGGCGCGCCGAGAAGTACTCGAACATGCGCTCGCGGCCGAGGCACGACTGTGCGTAGTCGCCGATCGGGCCGAGGCCGCTCGCTTCGGTCGGCGCCGGCGACCCGATGCGCGTCAGCGGATAGACGTTGCCGGTCGAGAAGGCGACGATGCGCGCGGTCCTGAACCGCTCCGCGACGAGCGCCGGCACCCATGTATTCATCGCCCAGGTGAGCGGCGTGTTGCCGCTGGCGCCGAACTTGTGGCCCGCCGCGAAGACGATGTTCGGCGCGTCCGGAAGTGCCTCGATGGCGGTCCGGTCGAGCAGGTCGCCGGCGATGGTCTCGATGCCCCAGCGGTCGAGCCGTTCGCGGACCGCAGCGTCGTTGAAGCGGGCGACGCCGATGACGCGCCGCCCCGGCGAGGCGTTCTTGGCCAACCGAGCCAGGGTCGGCCCCATCTTGCCCGCCACGCCGAGGATCAGCAGATCGCCCGGGACCTCGGCCAGGTCGACAATCAGGGCCGGGCTCGGTTCGGCGAGGTATGCCTCGAGCGAATCGACAGAGCCAAAGTGTTCAGGCAACGAGGAGGAAGCGGCGCCAGGCTCGATCATGGTTGCTGAAAGTCAGGTGCTGAGCAGAGGCCGCAGAACGGCCTCGATGGCGCGATCAGTCTAGTGGATCGGGCAATGCAGCGAGTCGGCCCAGCCCCATCATCGAAGCTGATGACGGCGACAAGCGCAATCGACTGAGGGATGGCTTGCGCGGCCCCGCGGCGTCACGTACGCTTCCCGACGGCGCATGAAGTGTCCTAGACGCTGAATCAAAACTCGAGGAGAACCATCGTGATGTCATTCAGATTGGCGCTGTGTCTGTCGGCTGTCGCTGTGTCGTCTTGCGCGGCGCCGGAGGTCTACAGAACCGCGCGGATCAAACCGCCAACGTCTTGCGATGCCGACGGGGCCTGCCAGGTCTATATCGACGTCATGAACTGCGGCCCCGATGGATCCGGATTAGTTGTCTTGCCCGATCACATTGGCATCGACAAGCCCAAGAAGATTCATTGGCGATTCGTTGGTAACGACGGCTATCACTTCCCTCCCGATGGCATCGTCACGTCGGACGGGATCGTCGTCAATGGCGGCGGCTTCACCCGCAAGCCGGGAGTGAGCGAGAACGGCAACGTCTTCATACTGCATAACGACCACTCGGAACGTCAGAACCCGATCAAATACTCCATTCACGTGCTGAACAAGGATGGCACTACTTGCACTCGTTATGACCCGTACATCAGCAACGAGTGACTGCGACCCGGGCCCTTCGCGATTGGAGCCCATGCCCCAAATTCAGTTGGGTGTGTCCTCCAATCGGGCACGTGCGCGATCCAGTGCCAGGGCGAGTTCAGAGCCCGGACCGCCGCCAATCTTGAGACTTATGTCCTCAGCTTCTGACAGCGCAATGCGCGCTCGCTCCGTCGCACCCGACATCCATTCCATCTCCGCGCGCCCACAAAGAAGAACGGCCAAATTGAAACTGTCTGAAGCAGAGCGGAGGAGTTCGAAGCCCGCGTCGATGTCGCGCCGTGCATCGTCGAATCGTTTCATGCGCGCATACAAGCAACCAAGGTAGCCAAGGAACTGACCCTCAAGCCTGCGATCACCGAGGCGGCGCGCCACCACTAAAGCTGCCTCGTAATGGTTGCGAGCGTCGTTAGGTTCCCCCATCGCGTCACGCACGATCCCCAGGTTACATAGCACGAAGGCCTCGAGCCGCGCATGCCCCATGTCTCGCGCAACTTGCGAGGACTGCTGAAGCTTCTCTTGAGCTTCGAGCATCCGCCCACCGGCGTGATGCAACAAACCAAGATTGCAGAGTGCGTTTCCTTCCCATTGACGATTCCCTAGTTCACGCGCTACGACGATGGACTCTTCGAAATGAGCGCGGGCTTCTGCCATCCTTCCTTGACTGACGTCGAGGTTGCCAAGGTTGCCCAGCACCCCCCCTTCCCAACGTCGGTCACCGATGGTCCGGGCGATCCCGAGTGCAGTCTCATATTCACATCGCGCCTCGTCAATCCTTCCAAGGTAGTTGTTTAACGTGCCGAGACCGCTACGAACCTCGCATTCCAAAGCAAGGTCTCTCAGTGCCTTGGCAATCTCAAGCGAAATTAGGAAATGCTCCCGCGCTTCGTCCATCCTCGCAGCGTTGGCGGCGAGGGATCCTAGGTTGCTGCGTAATCGCCCTATGCAGCCTTGCTCAGCGGCGGCGGTAGCTAGGGCTAGTGCCGCTTCATATCTCAACCGCGCCTCGGTCGTGTCACCGACCGCTTGGAGGGCGCGGCCCGCGACGTGGTTGATGCGTGCGAGTAGCCCGTCCGGCTGACTATGCATCGTCACCACCAGGGCCGCCAGCTCGACCCCCGCCTTAAACGGCCCGCACAGCCGCAGCCCGGCCCACGCCAGCTCCAACGTCCTCGTCGCCGCCTCGGCATCGCCATGCGCCACCGCGCGACGACACGCCAGCACCACGTTTCCCAATTCGACGCAGCGCTGCGCGGTCGCTTGCTGCTCATCGATGCCCGCGAAGTAACCGAGGTGACGCGCTTCGGCGGCGGTCACTGCACCCGGACCACTGCCCGGGTAGCGGCCCACCGTGTCCAGGTGCTCGCGTGCGTACTCCTGGACGCTGACCAGAAGCTCGAAGCGATCGTCCATCGCCTGCCGCACGAACGACTTCTCGACCAGCGATTGGAAGGCATCGAGCGGCCATGCGTCTTCGAATCGGGACAGGTCGAGCACGGCTTCGGCCGAGGCCAGCGTGAAGCCGCCGTTGAAC
>JALYXU010000324.1 GCA_030946925.1 Pseudomonadota bacterium | reverse complement strand
CGGCCGCTCGGCTCGCCGGCGTTGCGCGACATACCGGGCCGACCCGGCACGCTGCCGGCGCCACTGCGTCAAGGGCAGCAACAGACACAGCAGCAATCACAGCAGACGGCTCAACAACAGGTGCAGGCGCAACCGCAGCCGTCCCCGCAACCGTCGGTGCAGTCCGAAGCTCAGGCCACGTCGGCGCGCGAAGCATGCGGAAAACGCGTCTTCATCGCCCTGGCGGTCTGCATGGACGATCGCTGCGAGGAGCCGCGTTTTCGCAACACGGCCGAGTGCATTGGCGTGATCGAGCGCAAGCGGGCCCGCGAAAACCGTTGAGCATGCTGCAGTCGTCGTCCGGTTTCGAGGTCCCCGACGACCGACCGCATCTGAGGATCTGGCCGAAGCGCCTGCCGCGTTCGCTTGCCATTCCAGAGACCTCGTTGTGGTTCAACCTGGAGGTCGCCGCGGCGCGTTATCCGGACAAGGCGGCGTATGTGTTTTTCGGCCGCGAGCTGAGTTTCAGGGAGCTCAAGGCACAGGCCGAGTCGCTCGCCGGATGGCTGCAGAAGGAAGGCGTCGGCACCGGCGATCGCGTCGCCGTGTTCTTGCAGAACTGTCCGCAGTTCGCGGTTGCGCTCTATGGCGCGCTGCGCGCCAACGCAGTGGTGGTACCCGTCAACCCGATGAACCGGGCCGAGGAGCTCAAGCACTATCTGACCGACCCCGAAACGTCGGTGCTCGTCTGCAGCGCCGATCTCGCACCGATCGTCGCCGCGGCCCAGGCGGCGTTGCCCGAGGCCGAGCGGCCCCGTCGTGTTCTCGTCACCCGCTACACCGACGCCATGCCGGAGGGCGTGATCGACGCGGCCGATGCGCCGACGCCGGCGATGGACGCCTGGCTTCGCGCCGAGGTCGCGCTGCCGACCGGCTTCGTGCGCTGGACCGATGCGCTCGCCGCCGGCCTCGCGCCGGGCCCGCACACCGCGGCGCCGGACGACCTCGCCTTGCTGCCCTATACGTCCGGCACGACCGGCTTGCCGAAGGGTTGCATGCACACGCACCGGACCCTGATGGCCAACGCCGTTGCCGGCCAGTGGGGCTACGGCTCGGCCGAGGCGGTGGCGCTCGGCGTGGTGCCGATGTTCCACATCACCGGCATGCTCTACAGCGTGCTCGGCTCGGTCGTGGCCGGCTCGACGGTGCACCTCATGCCGCGCTGGGATCGCGAGCTCGCCGGCCGCCTCATCTCGCGCCGCGGCATTTCGCACTGGGTCTGCATCCCGACGATGATCATCGACCTCTTCGGCAGCCCCAACTACAAGAGCTTCGACCTGTCGGGCCTGCGCTCGATCAGCGGCGGCGGCGCGGCGATGCCGCATGCCGTGGCGCAGCGGCTGCTCGACGAGTTCGGCCTGACCTTCGCCGAGGGCTATGGCCTCACCGAGACGGCGGCACCGAGCCATTCCAATCCGCCGGAACGCGCCAAGCTGCAATGTCTCGGCATCCCGTTTTTCTCGGTCGACTCGCGCGTCGTCGACCCGCTGACACTGAAGGAACTGCCGATCGGCGAAGTGGGCGAGATCATCACGCGCGGACCGATGGTCTTCAAGGGCTACTGGAAGCATCCCGAAGCGACTGCCGAGGCATTCATCAAGTTCGACGGCCGCTCCTTCTTTCGCACCGGCGATCTCGGCCGCATGGACGAAGAAGGCTACTTCTTCATGACCGACCGGCTGAAGCGGATGATCAACGCCAGCGGCTTCAAGGTCTGGCCGGCCGAGGTCGAGATGCTTCTCTACAAGCACCCGGCGGTGCAGGAGGCCTGCATCATCTCGGCCCGCGATGCCTACCGCGGCGAAACGGTCAAGGCCGTCGTCGTCCTGCGCGCGGGGGCGAACCCCGACACGGCGGCCGCCGACATCATCGCCTGGTCGCGCGAGAACATGGCCGCCTACAAGGTTCCGAAGATCGTCGAGTTCGTCGATGCCTTGCCGAAGTCGGGATCCGGCAAGGTGATGTGGCGGCTGCTGCAGGATCAGGAAGCGGCACGCTGAGACTGCGTGTCCGCCCTAGCACGCGCGCCAGGACGCGGCCTCGCGCCTGAAGTTCTCGGTCCGTTCGAGCTCGAAGGCACCGGTCTCCGGGTGCCAGGCTCGGCGCTCCACCGCGATCGCATCTCTCTGCACGCGCAGCACGTTGAAGGTGTTCGACTCGCCCCGGCCGCGTGTGGATGTCGCGGTGCCTGCCTGAACGACCAGCGCCGAGTAGCCCGACAGCGGGTGGCGTTTCGACGTGTCGCCGGCCTGGCTGGTGTGGAAGTGCCCGGCCAGCAGGAGGTCGACGCCGCAGGTGGCGAAGGCTGCCATCGCCCGTTGCGCCCGGCCGACGACCTCGGCCTCACCGGGCTCGTCGGGCAGATCGAAGGGATGATGTGTGACGACGACCTTGGTCAGCGACTCGGCGAGCGGCTCGAAGCGGCGCCGGATCGAGTCGATCTGGGCTTGGTTGATGCGGCCGTTCTTGAAGGTCAGCGAGCGCGCGGTGTTGACACCGAGCACGGCGATCTCGTCGTCGACGAACGCTGGCTCGAGGTCGCTGCCGATGTAGCGCCGGTACTTGCCGAGCGGGCTGAGGAACCGTTCCCAGACACGGTACATCGGCACGTCGTGGTTGCCCGGCACGACGATCCGCGGCGCCGCCAGCCGGTCGAGGAAGGCCCGGGCCTGCGCGAACTCGGTGGCGCGTGCCCGCTGGGTCAGGTCGCCCGAGACGACGACGACATCGGGGCCGAGCACTGCGATCGAGGCCAGCAGCGGCTCGATCAGCGCAGCGTCGGTGCGGCCGAAGTGCAGATCGGAAAGATGGACGAGCGTTCGCACGGGACCGGCCTCAGGAACCCGGCTCATGCGGAGCTTCTCCGCGAACGACCTGCAGGCTCAAGGGCCGGACCCGATAGTGCAGCGGCGGCGTCATGCTCGTGACCTCGCCGTCGGTCGCCACGCGCAGCCGGCGATGCCGGCTCTCGATGACGATCTCGGTGGCGAGCAGGGCGTCGAAATCGCGCGCCTGCTTCAACCGCCCCGCCAGGGCGCGCAAGGCCAGCAGCAGCAGGCGAAAGCGCCCGGGTTTCTGGGCGAAGTAGAGGCTGAGCCGGCCGGCGTCGAGCCGCTCGCGCTCGCCGATCGCGAAGCCCTCCATCCGGTACCCGTTGTTGCCGATGAAGACGAATGGCGTCCGGCGCAGCCGCTCAGTGCCGTCGATGCTGAGCTTGACGCTGAGGAAGGAATAGCGGCGCAGCGCCGCCAGGCTGGCCCAGAGCAGCGCCGGCCATTTGCCGCGCCCGAGGCGACGTTGCTGTCGCTCGCGATCGCGGACGATGTCGGGATAGAGCCCGAGGCTCGAGTTGTTGATGAAGATCCGGCCGTTCACCTCGCCGACGTCGACCGGCACCGGCCGACCCCGGACGATGCTCTGCACGGCTTGCTCGAGCTCGAGCGGCACGCCCAGATCTTTCGCGAAATGGTTCAGCGTGCCGAGCGGCAGGACACCGAGGGCGATGCGGCTGTCGACCAGCGCGGCGGCGACTCCGCTGACGGTGCCGTCGCCGCCGCCGGCGACGACGATGTCGGGCCGCTCGGCGACGGCGGCCTCGATCGCCGCCGCGATCTCCGTCCCGCCGCGGGCCATGGCGATGCGGACGACCGCGCCGGCGCCTTCGAAGAGGCGCTGCAGGCGCTCGGGCAGCGCCTCGTCATGGTCGGCGCCCGATTCGGCATTGACGATGACGACGATGCGGCGCTTGGCGGTGGCCGGAGCGTTCATCAGCGGACCTGTCCCGGCGTTGCTGAGACGGCGCGGTGATGCCGGTACGCCGTCAGCGCGCTCAGGCAGAGGGCGAGCCAGGCGACGCCCTCGGCGAAGGCGGCGGCGACGTCGCTCAGATAGTGCGCCCCCAGATAGAGGCGGCTGAAGGCCACCGCCGCGATCGCGACGGCGGCGCCGACGAGCGCCAGCAGCCGCCATTGCCAATTCGGCGTGCGGCTGAAGACCCAGGCGACGCCGAGCCCGTAGAAGATCGTGCTGGCGGCGACGTGGCCACTCGGAAAGCTGTAGCTCGCCAGCGTCACGAGCGGTTGCTCGAAGGCCGGACGGGCCCTGTGAAAAGCGAGCTTCATGGCGACGTTCAGGGCCAGCCCGCCGGCCATGCAAAGAGCCAGCGTCCCCAGCGACCACCAGTTGCGCCGACGCAGCAGAACGACCCCGGCGACCGCCGAGTAAAAGGACATCGCGATCGTCGAATTGAGGTTCGTGAAGAGGAGGATCCAGCGGGTCGCGCCGGCCGTGGCATGCCGATGCAGCCATTGCGCCAGGTCGGCGTCGACCAGCGTCAGGCGGTCGCTGCTGACGACGTCCTCGGCGATCGCGCTGAACATCCACGCGGCGGCGACCAGCAGCAGCGCGCCGATGCCGAGCTGCAGGCCGAGCCGGGGCGGTGCGGAGAGGGACGTCGCCATGGCGGGGCCCGGCAAGCGTCGGGCCGGGTCCGGGCTCGACGCGGAAGCGTGAGGCTCCCGACGCCCTTCAGTAAGTCGCCCGGCCGCCGGAAAGATCGAACACCGAACCGGTCGTGAACGAGCAGTCTTCGGAGGCCAGCCAGGCGACCATCGCCGCGGCTTCGCCGACCTCGAGGAATCGGCCCATCGGAATCTTCGAGAGCATGAAGTCGATGTGCTGCTGCGTCATGGTCGCGAACATCGCCGTCTTCGCGGCGGCCGGCGAGACGGCGTTGACCAGCACGCCCTTGCCGGCAAGCTCCTTGCCGAGCGACTTGGTGAGGGCGATCAGTCCGGCCTTCGAAGCGCTGTAGTGCGAGGCGTTGGGGTTGCCTTCCTTGCCTGCCACCGAGGCGATGTTGACGATGCGGCCGTAGCCGTTGTCGAGCATCTTCGGGACGACGGCGCGGCACACCAGATACGGCGCCACCAGGTTCACCTCGATGACGCGGCGCCAGACTTCCGGGCCGAGCTCCCAGGTGACCCCGTTGCCGCCGGTGATTCCGGCGTTGTTGACGAGGATGTCGATCTTTTTCTCCGACCTGAGTACCGCCGCGGTCGCTGCGGCCACCCCGGTTTCGCTGGTCAGCTCGACGACGTGGGTCGTGACGCGTTCTCCACCGTCGAGCGTGTCCTTCGCCTCGGCCAGCTTGGCCGCGTCGGCATCCCAGAGGGCCACGGACGCGCCGGACGCGAGCATGCGTTCGGCGATGGCGTAGCCGATGCCCTGGGCGCCGCCGGTGACGATGGCGACGCGGCCTTGCAGATCGATCTTGTTCATGCGAGTCCCTTCAGCGCCGCGGCGCCGTTCGGTGCGGCGCGGCAGTCCGCGATGTACTGGCGGATGATGCTGGCGAAGTCGGGATCCGGGTGGAGCCCAAGCTTGGCCGCGCGCGCGGCCGTCGAGCCGCGCGGCCAGTTGGCGACGATGCCGGCAATGGTCTCGTCGCGGACGAAGCGAACCCGCTCGCGCACTGCCTTGCCGGCCACCGCTTCGAGCGCGTCGAGCATCTCGGCGACGGTGGCGTTGACGGCCGGCAGGTTGAGCGCGAGGCGGCCGCCGAGCGCCTCGACGCTTGCCTCGTAGACCGCGATCAAGCCCTCGACCGTGCGGGCCGCCGAGGTCAGTGGATGCGAGACCTCTGGCGAGACCGGGCAGATCGATTCCTCGCCGGCGAGCGGCTCGCGAATGATCCCGGAGAAGAACGAAGAGGCCGCGCCGTTCGGCCGACCGGCGCGCACCGTCACCGTCATCAGACGGGCCGAGCGGCCATCGACGAAGCCCTTGCGGGAATAGTCGGCGATCAGTTGCTCGCAGATGAGCTTGTGCGTCCCGTAGGACGTCTTCGGTGCCGGCAAGGTGTCGTCGCCGACCAGCGCCGGCAACGGCACCGAGGGATCCGGCCCGAACACCGCGACCGAGCTGGAAAAGACGAACCGCGGCGCCGGGTCGCCGCGCCCGGTTGCCGCGCGCAAGGCATCGAGGAGTGCGCGTGTCGTGTCGAGATTCGAGCGCAGACCGAGGTCGAAATCGGCCTCGCACTCGCCGCTGACGGCCGACGCGAGATGGAAGACGCCGTCGAATCCTTCCCGGCCGAGCGCCTCGCACTGCGCGGCCAGGGCGCCGACGCGGCTTTCGACCTGCGCGTGGCCTGCCAGGTCGGCGGGCGGCGCCACCTGGTCGGCCAGGACGATCTTCTCGAGCTGCCGGCCGCCGAGCTGGCCGCGCGACAGCAGGCTGCGGGCGAGGCGGGCGCCGACGAAGCCGCCGCCGCCGGTGATCAGGATTTTCATGGTGAAGGCGCCGCGGGCGCGTCGTGCTGCGGCCGGATCATACGAACCCGTCCCGGGTGCGCTTCTATAGGTTTGCCCTCATGGTGCCGGGCCGCCCGGCTCTCGATACTTCGCTCGCTGTGCCGCTCCCTTCGTCGCAGCGGAACGGACCCCTGCGAATCAATTCGGAAACCATGGCCAGCGTCACGATCCAGCAGGTACGGAAGAACTTCGGCGACACCGCGGTGCTGCATGGAGTCGACATCGACATCGCCGATGGCTCGTTCACGGTGCTGGTCGGGCCCTCGGGGTGCGGCAAATCGACGCTGCTGCGGATGATCGCCGGCCTCGAGGAGATCAGCGGCGGCGAGATCCGCATCGGCACGAGACGCGTCAACGACGTGCCGCCGAAGGAGCGCGACATCGCGATGGTGTTCCAGAACTACGCGCTCTATCCGCACATGACGGTGCGGCAGAACCTCGCCTTCTCGCTGATGCTTGCCAAGAAGGACAAGCCGACGATCGACGCCAAGGTCGGCCGCGCCGCTGAAATCCTGGCGCTGTCGGCGCTGATGGACCGCTATCCGCGCCAGCTTTCCGGCGGCCAGCGGCAACGTGTGGCGATGGGCCGGGCGATCGTCCGCGATCCGCAGGTCTTCCTCTACGACGAGCCGCTCTCCAACCTCGACGCCAAGCTGCGCGTGGCGATGCGGAGCGAGCTCAAGGAGCTGCACCAGCGCCTGAAGACGACGTCGGTGTACGTCACCCACGACCAGATCGAGGCGATGACGATGGGCGACCGGATCGTCGTCATGAAGGACGGCCGGATCGAGCAGATCGGTTCGCCGCTCGAGCTCTACGACCACCCGGCGAACGTCTTCGTCGCCGGCTTCATCGGCTCGCCGGCGATGAACTTCCTGCCCGCGACCCTGCGGCGCGACGCCTCCGGGGCCCGCCTCGAGTTGTCGGACGGGACGCAGCTGGCGGCGCCCACCAACGCCGGTGGCGCCGACGGGCAGAGCGTCGTCCTCGGGACCCGGCCGGAGCACCTGATGCTGGCCACCGAGGGCGGCATCCCGTCCCGCGTCGTCGTCCTCGAGCCGACCGGCGCCGACACCTTCGTCGCCTGCCGGCACGGCAGCACCGAGGTCTCGGCAGTGTTCAGGGAACGCCACGACTTCGCCCCCGGCAGCACCATTCACCTCGTTCCGGATCCGAAGCACGCGCATCTGTTCGATGCCGGCAACGGCGCGCGGCTCGCCGCGTAACTTCACACCAGACAGACTTCCAACGGAGACATGACGATGACCGACAAGCAAATCAATCGCCGCCGCTTTCTCGAAGGCTCGGCAGGCGTCGCGACCGTCGCCACGCTCGGCACCGGCGCGGCCCTTTTCCCATCGATCGGCTCGGCGCAGACGATGGCGCTGAAGCCCGAGAAAGGCGCGACGCTGCGCGTCCTTCGCTGGAGCCGGTTCGTGCAGGGCGACATCGACGCCTACATGATCAACGTCAAGAAGTTCACCGAGAAGACGGGCATTCCGGTGCGCGTCGACAACGAGGGATGGGAAGACGTCCGGCCGAAGGCGGCGGTCGCGGCGAACACCGGTGCCGGCCCCGACATCATCCTGTCGACCAACGACGACGCGAACCTGTATCCCGACAAGCTGCTCGACGTCACCGACCTAGCCAACTACCTCGGCAAGAAGTACGGCGGCTGGTATTCGGCCGGCGAACAGTTCAACCGGCCCGACGGCAAGAAGTGGATCGCGATCCCGCTCGGCGCCGCCGGCTCGATGATGGTCTACCGGCAAAGCGTCGTGAAGGCGGCCGGCTTCGACAGCTTCCCGAAGAACACCGACGACTTCCTGAAGCTGTTCAAGGCGGTCAAGGAAAAGGGCATGCCCGGCGGCATGGCGCTCGGCAACGCCACAGGCGACGGCCTGTGGTGCAACTGGCTGGTCTGGGCGTTCGGCGGCAAGCTGGTCGACCAGAACAACAAGGTCGTCATCGACAGCCCCGAGACCAACAAGGCGCTCGAGTACGGCAAGGAGCTCTACGCCACCTTCATCCCCGGCACGCTCTCCTGGCTCGACCCGAACAACAACAAGGCCTTCCTCGACGGCCAGATCTCCACCACCAACAACGGCATCTCGATCTACGTCGCGGCCAAGAACAACGCCGACCCGAAGATCAAGGAGATGGCGGCCGACATCCAGCACGCTCCATTTCCGATCGGCCCGGTCGGCGTGCCGACCGAGTCGCACCTGTACTTCAACCAGATGGTGATGAAGTACACCAAGTACCCGCAGGCGGCCAAGCTGTTCCTCCAGTTCATGATGGAGCAGGATCAGTTCGACCCGTGGCTGACCGGTGCCCAGGGCTACGTGGCGCCGCCGCTCGCGGCCTATGCCAAGAGCGCGATCTGGACGGCCGACCCGAAGAACGAGCCGTACCGCGACGCCGTCAAGAACCTTCGCCCGGCCGGCTACGCGGGCAAGCTCGGCTACGCATCGGCCGGCGCCGCGGCCGACTTCATCGTCGTCAACATGGTGGCGGAAGGCATCAGCGGCGCGAAGACGCCGAAGGAGGCCATGGAGAGGGCGCAGAAGCGCGCGGAGCGCTACTACAAAGTTTGACGATCGCCTTCGGCGTCGCAAACGCTCGCCTCGTTCGAGGGATCGCGCTTCGCTTCGCTCGCGCGTCCCTCAACTCGGCGGAGGCTCGCATCCGCGAGCCTCTTTCTGAGACCTCATGACCTTCCTCGATCGACTGCAGAACAATCGCAACGCGCTGGGGCTGCTGTTC
>JALYXU010000121.1 GCA_030946925.1 Pseudomonadota bacterium | reverse complement strand
GGCTCATGTCGCGGGCCAGGTCGAGTGCCTGCTCGACGCCGAGGCCCGGGTCGAGGCCGACCAATCGCTTCGAGCATCGGGCCATCCATTCGATGGCAGAGGGCAGCGGCGAGGCGGCGGTGAGGCTGTCGAACGAGGTGTTCATCGGTGTGCAAGGCGAGGGATGCGATGGCCAAAGTTTCGCCGCGTTGCGGCGGCGCGGCGTGCGGAGTCGCGGCCGCTGGTCCAGTCATCGACGTAACGAGAGCGCAAAGCGTGACGTTCTTTCCGAACGCGCGCGGCAGCGTCGCAGACGAGAATCGCGGCAAGCCCCAGGGCCCCATGCGATGCAGTTTTTTTCAGGCGCCCAGACCACCGAGCGATTGCCGTTCGATCGCCTGATCGAGGCCTTGCGCAGCCTGTTCGCAAGCGGTTGCGAAGCGCCGCCGCGTCATGTGCACGAGATCGCTGGCCCGGGCGGCAGCGTCATGACATCGCTGCTGATGCCGGCCTGGCAGCCCGGCGGTTGCTATGGCGTCAAGATCGTCAACATTGCACCGAGCAATGCGGCGCTCGGTCTGCCGGCCTTGCACTCGAGCTACCTGCTGCACGACGCGATCACGGGCGAGGTCCTCGCCTGGATCGATGGCGACGCGCTGACCGCCCGCCGCACCGCTGCTGCATCGGCGCTGGCCGCGTCGTGGCTGGCCCGTGACGACGCCCGCCATCTCGCCGTGCTCGGCGCGGGACGGGTCGCCCGGCTGCTCCCCGACGCCTATCGCAGCGTCCGGCCGATCGAGCGCGTCACGGTGTGGGCGCGCGACCACGCGAAGGCCGCTGCGCTCGCCGCCGACTTGTGCCGCAGCGGCTTCGACGCTCGCCAGGCGGCAACGGCTCGCGAGGCAGTCGCCGACGCCGACATCGTCAGCGCCGCGACGCTGGCCACCGAGCCGATCGTCGAGGGCGCATGGCTGCGGCCCGGCAGCCATCTCGACCTGATCGGCAGCTTCACACCGGCAATGCGCGAGGCCGACGACGCCTGCTTCGCCGACGCCGCGATCTATGTCGACAGCGACGAGGCGCTGCAAAAAAGCGGCGACCTGCTCGGTCCGCTCGAGCGCGGCGTGTTCAGCCTCGCCGATGTCCGCGGCACGCTGTTCGGATTGGCCCGTGGCACGGTCACCGGGCGCCGGTCGACTGCCGAGCAAACGGTCTTCAAGTCGGTCGGCACGGCCCTCGAAGACCTCGCCGCCGCAATGCTGGTCTGGCGCGCCGTCGAGGCCGTGTCATGAGCTCGGCCGCAGCGGCGGCATCGCGCTGGCAGCCCGACCTCGGTCCCTTGCCGACGCGCTCGCCGCTGCGTGAGGCGATCACTGCCGCATGTCGCCGCGTCGAAACCGAGGCCGTGCCGCCCTTGCTCGAAGAGGCCCGGCTGCCGGTCGAGATCGCCCAGGCCACCTCGGCGCTGGCGCACCGGCTGGCGCAGGCGCTCCGCGATCGGAAGACCAGTGCGGGCCGGGCCGGCCTGGTGCAAGGGCTGCTGCAGGAATACGCCTTGTCGTCGCAGGAGGGCGTGGCCCTGATGTGCCTGGCCGAAGCGCTGCTGCGGATCCCCGATCGGGCGACCCGCGATGCGCTGATCCGCGACAAGATCAGCACCGGGCAATGGCAGGCGCACATCGGCCAGAGCCCGTCGCTGTTCGTCAACGCCGCGACCTGGGCCTTGCTGCTGACCGGCAAGCTGGTGGCGACGCACAGCGAGTCGGGCCTCTCGAGCGCGCTGGCGCGCCTGATCGGCAAGGGCGGCGAGCCGCTGATTCGGACCGGCGTCGATCGGGCGATGCGTCTGATGGGCGAGCAGTTCGTCACCGGCGAGACCATCGACGAAGCGCTCGCCCGGGCCAGGCCGCTCGAGGCCGAAGGCTTCCGTTACTCCTACGACATGCTCGGCGAGGCGGCGCTGACGGCGGCCGACGCAGCCCGCTATGCCGACGCTTACGCGCAGGCGATCGACGCGATCGGCACGGCCTCGGCCGGCCGCGGCGTCTACGACGGGCCCGGCATCTCGATCAAGCTCTCGGCCCTGCACCCGCGCTACAGCCGGACCCAGAGCGAGCGCGTCGATGCCGAGCTCTATCCGGTGCTGCGAAGTCTGGCGCTGCGTGCCTCTCGGTTCGGCATCGGCCTCAACATCGATGCCGAGGAAGCCGATCGGCTCGAGCTCTCGCTCGACCTGCTCGAGCGCCTCTGCTTCGAGCCCGAGCTGGCCGGCTGGCAAGGCATCGGCTTCGTCGTCCAGGCCTACCAGAAGCGCTGTCCGTTCGTCGTCGACCACCTGATCGACCTCGGCCGGCGCAGCGGGCATCGCCTCATGGTGCGGCTGGTCAAGGGCGCGTACTGGGACAGCGAGATCAAGCGGGCCCAGGTGGACGGGCTGGCCGGCTATCCGGTCTATACGCGAAAGGCCTACACCGACGTCGCCTACATTGCCTGCGCGCGGCGCCTGCTCGGCGCAGCCGGCGCGGTCTATCCGCAGTTCGCGACCCACAACGCGCAGACGCTGGCCGCCGTCCACGCGCTGGCCGGACCCGACCACTACGTCGCCGGCCAGTACGAATTCCAGTGCCTGCACGGCATGGGCGAGCCGCTCTACGAGCAGGTGGTCGGCAGCATCGCCGACGGCAAGCTCGGCCGGCCCTGCCGCATCTATGCGCCGGTCGGCAGCCACGAGACGCTGCTCGCCTATCTGGTCCGCCGTCTCCTCGAAAACGGCGCCAACACGTCGTTCGTCAACCGCATCGCCGATGCGTCGATCCCGATCGGGCAGCTGATCGAGGACCCGGTCGCGAGCGTCGACCGGATCGGCGAGGAGGAAGACGGCGTCGGCCGGCCGCATCCGGCGATCGTCCTGCCGGGCGCGATCTACGGCGCCGCGCGCGCCAATTCGCGCGGCTTCGATCTGGCCGACGAAGACCAGCTGAGAGCCCTCGAGGCCAATCTCCGGGCCGGGGCGGACGAGGCCTGGTCGGCGGCGCCGTTGCTGGCCGCCGAGGTGCCGGCCGGAGCCAACGCGCCGATCCGGAATCCCGCCGACCACCGCGACGTGGTCGGCCATGTGCAGGAGGCGACGCTCGTCGACGTCGAGGCCGCATTGGCCGACGCCGTCGCTGCTGCCGACGGCTGGGCCCGGGTCGCCCCCGCAGAGCGGGCGCACATGCTCGAGCGCGCCGCCGATCGGCTCGAGAGCGAGCTGCCGCGGCTGCTCGGCCTGCTCGCGCGCGAAGCCGGCAAGACCTATGCGAACGGCATCGGCGAAGTCCGCGAGGCGGTCGATTTCCTTCGCTTCTATGCGGCCCAGGCGCGCCGCGATTTCGCCAACGACACGCATCGGCCACTCGGCGCGACCGTCTGCATCAGCCCCTGGAATTTCCCGTTGGCGATCTTCACCGGCCAGGTCGCCGCGGCCCTCGCCGCCGGCAATCCGGTGCTGGCCAAGCCGGCCGAGCAGACGCCGCTGATCGCTGCCCATGTGGTGCGTGCGCTGCGAAGCGCCGGCGTGCCGCGCGCGGTCCTGCAGCTGCTGCCCGGCCGCGGCGAAACCGTCGGTGCCGCGCTGGTTGCCGATGCACGGGTGCAGGCCGTCCTCTTCACCGGCTCGACCGCCGTCGCGCGGCTGCTTCAGCAGAGCTTGTCCGGCCGCCTGACGATGCACGGCCGCCCGGTGCCGCTGATCGCCGAGACCGGTGGCCAGAACGCGATGCTGGTCGACTCGTCGGCACTGGTCGAGCAGGTCGTCGCCGATGTCGTCGCCTCGGCCTTCGACAGCGCCGGCCAGCGCTGCTCGGCCCTGCGCGTGCTGTGCGTGCAGGACGACGCGGCCGACAAGCTGATCGCGATGCTGAAAGGCGCGATGGCCGAAAGCCGCATCGGCGACCCGGCGTCTCTCGCCGTCGACGTCGGCCCGGTCATCGATGCCGAGGCGAAGGCACGGATCGAGCGGCACATCGCCCGGATGCGCGACCGGGGCAGGACAGTCTTCCGCGCCGCCCGCAGCGCCGATGGCGCCACCGCGCACGGCAGCTTCGTGCTGCCGACCTTGATCGAGCTCGAGCGTATCGACGAGCTCGATCGCGAGATCTTCGGCCCGGTCCTGCACGTCGTGCGCTACCGGCGCCGCGACCTCGGCGCGATGCTGGCGCAGATCGATGCCACCGGATACGGCCTGACGCTCGGCGTGCACTCGCGGATCGACGAGACGATCGGCCGCATCGTCGACGACGCGCATGTCGGCAACATCTACGTCAACCGCAACATGGTCGGCGCCGTCGTCGGCGTGCAGCCGTTCGGTGGCGAGGGCCTCTCGGGCACCGGCCCGAAGGCGGGTGGTCCGCTCTACATGCTCCGCCTGCTGTCGATGCGGCCGGCCGACGCGCTCGAGCGTGCACTGACGTTCGCCGGGGCTGGCTTGCCGCACGGCGAAGGCGACAGGGACAGCGACCGCGACAGCGATAGCGATCGGAGTAGCAGCGGCAGCGGCAGCGACACCGGTTCGGCACCTGCGCCGCGTCCGGCCGTCGCCGCGCTCGCGCAGTGGGCGGCCGAGGCAGGCGACACGCGGCTGCACGATCTGTGCGGCCGCTTCGCCTTAGAGTCGCGAAGCGGCACCGCACGAACACTGCGCGGCCCGACCGGCGAGCGCAATGTCTATTCGCTGCAGCCGCGGCAGGCCGTGCTGTGCGTGGCAGGCAACGACACCGATCGCCTGGCGCAGCTCGCGGCGGTGCTTGCCGTCGGCGCCCGTGCGGTCTGGCCGCCCGAGGCCGCAGCGCTCCGCGCGCGCCTGCCCGAAGCAGTCGGCGCCGCGATCACGATCGCGGCCGATGCGATGGCGTCCGCGGTCGCCCTCGACGCGGCCATCCATCACGGCAGCGCCGCCGAGCTCCTGGCGGTCGGCAAGGCGCTGGCACAGCGGCCGGGCCCCATCGTCGGCCTGCAGGCGCTGCGCCCGGGGGACGTGGAGATCGCGCTCGAGCGCATCGTCGTCGAGCGCTCGCTCAGCATCAACACGGCCGCCGCCGGCGGCAACGCCAGCCTGATGACGCTCGGCTGAAGGCCCTCAACATGCAACACCTCGCCGTCGCCGAGACCCGCGCCTGGGTCGAGCGTGCCGTGATCGGCCTCAACCTTTGCCCGTTCGCCAAGGCGCCGCAGAGCAAGGGGCGGATCCGCTATGCGTTGAGCGAGGCCCGCGACGACGAGACCTTGCTCGCGGCCCTGATCGAAGAGATCGAACGGCTCGCCGCGGCACCCGCGGAGCGGATCGAGACGACGCTGCTGATCCATCCGCACGTCCTCGTCGACTTTCTCGCCTACAACGATTTCCTGGGCATCGCCGAAGACGCCGTCGCCGAGCTCGGACTCGAAGGCGTCATCCAGGTGGCGAGCTTTCATCCGCAGTATTGCTTCGCCGATGCGGCGGCCGACGACCCGGGCAACGCGACCAACCGCTCGCCGTATCCGACCCTGCATCTGCTGCGTGAAGCCAGCATCGAAGCCGCAGTCGCCGCATTTCCGGAGCCGGAGGCGATCTATGAGGCCAACATCGCGACCATGGATCGGCTCGGCCTGACCGGCTGGGCCGCGCTGCAGACGCAATGTCGCGACGACGCGCTGGCGGCGACGAAGCAGCAAGGCGACTGAACCCGAGCGCGCATCGAACGCGGCGCCGGGCCACGCTGCTCCGACTACGCCGCCTCGAGCGGAACCAGGCTCTCCAGCAACGTCGGGATCAGCTCGCTGACGGTCGGGTGGATATGCACGGCGCGCTCGACGGTCTTGTACGACGCATCGGCATACATCATGTCGAGCAGCGAATGGACGATCTCGTCGCCATCGATGCAGAGCAGCGCGGCGCCGAGGATGCGCTCGCTGTCGCGGTCGACGAAGACCTTCATGAAGCCCTGCGTTTCGCCGCGTTCCCGGGCCCGGCCGACCCGCGTCATCGGCATCACGCCGACGAGGGCCGGCTTGCCGCGCGCCCGCACTTCGGCTTCGCTCATGCCGACCCGGCCGAGCGGGGGGTCGATGAAGAGGGCGTAGGCCGTGATGCGGTCGCTGAGCCGCCTGCTGCCGCCGTCGAGCAGGTTCGCGGCGACGATCTGGAAGTCGTTGTACGAGGTGTGGGTGAAGGCGCCGCGGCCGTTCGCATCGCCGATCGCCCAGACCCCCGGCACGTTGGTCCGCAGCTCCTCGTCGACCTGGATGTAGCCGCGCGCATCGGTGGCGATGCCGGCCTTCTCGAGGCCGAGATCGTCGGTGTTGGGCTTTCGCCCGACCGCGGCAAGCAGATGGCTGCCATCGACCTCGACGGCGTTGCCGCCCGAGCCGACGGCGACGCGCACGCCGCGACCGCCGTCGCCGGCGGACACGGTCGCGCTGCGCACCGAGAAGTGAAAGGCGACGCCTTCGCGTTCGAGGATCGCCTGGACCTCCCGAGACACGTCGACGTCCTCGCGCGCGATCAGCCGGTCGCCGTATTCGAGGACGGTCACCCTGGCGCCGAAGCGGCGGTACATCTGCGCGAACTCGAGGCCGATGTAGCTGCCGCCGGCGATGATCAGGTGCTCCGGCAGCACGTCGACGTCCATCATCGTCGTGTTGGTCAGCACCGGCACGTCGGCGACGCCCTGCCACGCCGGCAGCGTCGCCCGGCCGCCGACGTTGATGAAGATCTTCGGCGCCTCGAAAGTGTCGCCGTTCAGCTCGACCGTGTGCGCGCCGGTGAAGCGGGCCTGACCCCAGAGCAGCGTCAGGTTCGGCGTGCCGGCGATCCACTTTGCGAGACCGCCGACCGAAGCGGCGACGATGCCGTCCTTGCGCGCCTTGACCGCTTTCATGTCGACGCCGATCGCGCCGTCGATGCGCACGCCGTAGTCGGCGGCGCGGCGCGCCACATGCGCCGTGCGGGCGCTGGCGACGAGCGTCTTGGTCGGGATGCAGCCGTCGTTGACGCAGGTGCCGCCCAGATGCTCGCGCTCGATCAGGGCCGTCTTCAGTCCGGACTGGGCCAGCCGGACCGCCAGCGGGGGACCGGCCTGGCCGGCGCCGATGATGATGGCATCGAAGGAAGTCGTCATGGGTGCGCGCCGAAGTGGTGACTGGACCGCATCATCGCCCGGCCGGAAAATCGTGCAATGGCTTCCGGCCGCCGCGCCCACCATCACAGCGTCTATGTCATCGAACTCGATGACCGGATCTGGAACCGAGCCCGCTTTCGCAGCGCCAATCCCGGCTACCGCCTCGGCAAGCCCTTCCTCTACGTCGGCATGACCGGCCTCGATCCGGACCTGCGCTTCGACCGGCACAAGGCCGGCATCCAGGCCAACAGCTACGTCTTCGAGTACGGCCTGCGCCTGTTGCCTCGGCTCTACGCGGTCTACAACCCGATGCCCTACCAGGCGGCGCGGGACATGGAGGTGGAGTTGGCGATCGGTCTGCGCGAAGCCGGCTACGGAGTCTGGCAAGCATGATCCGCGGCCGCAGGTAGGCATCTTCCGACGCGCCGGCGAGCCGCAGTCGGAGCCCTGGTTGCGGCCTCCACCCCGCCGGCGCCCCACGGCAGTCTGCAACCATGCTTAAGTTGATTCGAACCAAGAGCCTCCATGAAAAATCTTTCCAAGATCGCTGTCACCGTCGCAACGGCCCTCACCTGCTCCTTCGCCTTCGCGCAGACCTACGGAGGCGACGATCAGGCGCGCCGCGAGCGGAATCGCGAAGAGGCGATCGCCAAGTACCGTGCCGGCGACGTCTCGCGAGACACTGGGCCCGCGTCCTCGCGGTCCGACCGCGCATCGCTGCGGGAGCGCGGCCACCGGGTCGCCGCGAAGACGCGCAGCAAGACCCACCAGGTTGCCGCCAAGACGCGCAGCAAGACCCATCAGATCGCCAGCTCGACGCGCAATTTCACGCACCGCCAGGCGGAAAGGGCACGTGACTTCGGAGCCCGCACGAACGAGCGGTTCCCCGCCCCGGCCGGCAGGCTGCCAGCCAAGGCCCAGGAGCACTCCGCACCCTGATGCCGACGCTCGCTTGAGCGCGAATGCTTCGGCGGGCCGCT
Organism: Pseudomonadota bacterium; assembly: GCA_030946925.1. Lineage (GTDB taxonomy): Bacteria > Pseudomonadota > Gammaproteobacteria > Burkholderiales > Burkholderiaceae_C > Schlegelella_A. The sequence continues at coordinate 1,965 of JALYXU010000121.1, read as the reverse complement.
TCCAGTCCGTCTAATCAGCCGAGGATCACCCACGCCGGTGCGTGATCGCTCGGCTTGTCGCGGCCGCGAACGGCCCTGTCCACGCCGGCTTCTTTCAAGCGTGTGGCAGCGGGCTTGTTGAGCAGCAGATGGTCGATGCGCAAGCCGGCGTCGCGGCTGAACCGGTTGCGGAAGAAGTCCCAGAAGGTGTAGATCGCCGCGTCGGGGTGAAGCGTATGGATCGCATCGGTCCAGCCTTGGGCCAGCATTCTTCGGTAGGCATCGCGCGTTTCGGGTTGGAGCAGCGCGTCGTTGCGCCATGACGCGGGCGAGTAGATGTCGCCGACGCCGTCGGTGGCGACGACGTTGTAGTCGCCGATCAGGAGCACCGGGTCGGCGCTGTCGACCAGCGACGCCGCGTGCTGCATCAGCCTCTCGAACCAGGCCAGCTTGTAGTCGAATTTCGGCCCTGGCTGCGGGTTGCCGTTCGGCAGATAGATCGACGCGACGACCAGGCCGTGCACCTTCGCCTCCAGATAGCGGCTGTGCGTGTCGTCCGGGTCGCCCGGCAGGCCGCGTCTGCGCTCCTCAGGGGCAGCGCCGCGAGCCAGCACGGCGACACCGTTGAAGCCTTTCTGGCCGTGCCAGATCGCCGAGTAACCGGCCGCCTCGATCGCGGCGATGGGGAACGTCTCATCGGAGGTCTTGATCTCCTGCAGGCAGGCGACGTCCGGCTTGGCTTCCTCCAGCCACTCGAGCAGACGAGGCAAGCGGCTGTTGATGCCGTTGACGTTATAGGTCGCGATTTTCATGGTCGAATCAGTGGCCATCGAGCGCCGAGAATGCCTCGGCAAGCTGCTCGACGTCGCGCGGCCGGACCAGCCGCGCCCGCTCTTGGCCGTCGCTCAGGAAGATCAGTGTCGGCCACAGCCTGACGCCGAAGGATCGGCCGAGGCGGCGGCCCGGTCCGTCCTCGATCCTCAGATGACGGAGCAGCGCCCGACCAACCAGCGCGGCGTCGATGAGAGGCCTCGCCGCGCGGCAAAAGCCGCACCACGACGTGCCGAATTCAAGCAAGGTCGGGCCGCCGAGCGCATCGATCTCCACGCGCGAGGGCTCGTCGGAGCGAGCGGTGCGTTGCAACGGCATCGTGCCCGGGATCAGCGGATATTCACAACGTCGGCGTCTGGCGAACGCTGGCTCGCCTCAGGGCGTCCTGGGCTTGCCGTCGGGCCCTTCCAGCGGCCCGGTGACGACGTCGGAGATCGCCTTGCCGAGCGAAGCCGCCGCGCTGTCGTCCTTCGGCGCGCGCGGCTCGTGGCGCCACTGGGCCTCGTCGGCGGCCTCGTCGGCGCTGTCGCCGGGATTGCCTTGATTTGCAGTCGGCGTGACCGCAGCCGCGCCTGAAGCGACGGGTCGGCCGGAGGGCGGGGCTGCGGGCGGGCGTGACGTCATGGGATGCTTCTCCTTCGTGCCGGAGCAGCATACGTCGTACCTGCATTGGCAGCCTGCCACCGGGCCGGCCATTGCCCGGCTTGCCTGCGTGGCAGACCCACCGCCGCTACGATCGTCCACCATGGCGAACGCGCAGGTCGAGTCGCAACCCGAACCGGTGCGAGCGCCACACCGGCGTCCCCGGCGAGCCCGCCGCGGGGTCTGGGTCATCGCTCTCTCGCTGCTCGCCGTGCTCGTCCTGGCGATCGCCTCGCATCCGTGGTGGCTGGCCCCGCTCGTCGCTCGTGATCTGGCGTCGCGATCGGGCCGTGCCGTCCACTTCGACTCGATCCGCCTCGGCCTGACCACGTCGCTCAAACCGCTCGCGGTGCTGCGCGGCGTCCGCATCGCCAACGCGCCTTGGGCCGACCCGAGCGTGCCGTTCGCGGCCGTCGACGAAGCCCGGTTCGAGTTCGCGTGGCGGCGCGACGAGGGCCGCTACATCGTCTCGCGGCTGCTGCTGCGCGGCGGTGAAACGCATCTCGCCCTCAG
>JALYXU010000302.1 GCA_030946925.1 Pseudomonadota bacterium | reverse complement strand
CTGAGGCGCTTCAGGAGGGGTCGGTTCGGTATTCGGAGGGAGTGAGCGTCTTCATCGACAGCGCGTGGATCTGCTCGCGCATCCGATCGCCGAGGGCGCGGTAGACACGCTGATGTCGGGCGATGCGCGATGTGCCCTCGAATTCAGCCGAGACGATCGTCGCGTAGAAATGACGGCCATCGCCCTCGACGGCAATGTGCTCGCAGGCGAGGTTGTCGGCGATGAAGCTGCGGATGTCGGCAGGGGTGGGCTCGGCCATCGGACGATGTTAGCGTTTTGCCACTGGCGTCGAGGCGATATAACGGCCGAGTAACGGCGCGGGATATAGAACCTCACCTCACGCGGAGTCGGATTGGCCGGCATCGCTCAAGGAGGTCCGCATGCATCACCTTTTGGCCCGAATCGCCCGTCCCTGCCGGCGCTCCTGTGCCCTCGGCGCCCTCGTCTCTTGCCTGGCGCCGCTTGCGTCGGCTGCCCCGTCTGGGCCCCTGCCGTGCGCCGAGGGTCAGCTCGGCATCGGCGGATGCCCGCCGTATGCGCAGACCATCTTCTTCGGAACCACGGGCCCGGTCAGCGTCTTCGAGTACGAAAATTCCACGCTGGACATCACCCAGACAGGCAGCTTCGGCACTGTGCGAGGTGCCGTCGACCTTTCCAACGCCCTGGTGCGGACCTTCGCCCAATCCAGTGACGACGGCAACGTCAGCACCAACAACGGGGTCAGCGCCAGTGCCGTCGGCGTCGACGTGTTCACGCTGCGCAGGCTCGGTTCGCCCTCGCCCGACTTCTTCACCTTCTCGGTGATCTTCGAGGCCGACGGCGTCGGCGGTATCGACACGCCGGGCTACGGGGTCAACTCCTATCTCTTTCTGCGACCCGACACCCTGGGCGGCGCGCCGCTGAGCATCACCGGGAGCCACTTGGACGACGCAAGTGGCTTGCAGGCGGGCTATCAGGTGCCGGTGTTCCAGCAGTTCAACGTGCACCTCATGACGTTCGCGAATCTCACGGCCCGCCTCGACCAGTCGTTCCAGCTCAGCTACACGCTGCGCACCGACGTCAGCGAAACGAGCTTTCTCGATTTCACGCACACCGCACGCATCCACTTCGTGCTGCCCGACGGACTCACTGTCACCTCGATGGGCGGCTACAACTCTGCCGCGGCCGTGACGGCGGTGCCCGAGCCCGAAACGTGGCTGCTGATAGCCGCCGGGCTACTCGTGACCGGGCGGCTGGCGCGCAACCGGAACAGGGTCCGCAACGAGGGCTGAGCGTTCCAGCGCTGGCCTTCTCAGTGGCGGATCTTGTAGCCGATGCGCAGCAGGCGCAGGCAAAGGCCGCACACCACGAACAGGGCTGCGCTGACCACCACGAAGCTGATCCAAGGCGAGACATCGCTGGTGCCGAAAAAGCCGTGCCTAAAGCCGTCGATCATGTAGAAGAACGGGTTCAAGTGGCTGACCTCGCGCCACACCGGCGGCAGCGATGTCACTGAATAAAACACGCCGGAGAGGAACGTCATCGGCATGATGATGAAGTTCTGGAAGGCGGCGATCTGGTCGAACTTGTCCGCCCAGAGGCCGGCGATGAGCCCGAGCGCGCCCATCAGCGCTGCCCCGGCGACGGTGAAGAACAGGATCCAAAGCGGATTGGCGACATGAAGCGGCGCGAACCAGATCGTCACCAGGAGCACGCCGCAGCCCACCGCCAGGCCGCGCACGATCGAGGCGCCGACGTAGGCCACGAACCAGGCCCAGTGCGAGAGCGGCGTGACCAGCACGAACACCAGGTTGCCGGTGATCTTGCTCTGGATCAGCGATGAGCTCGAGTTCGCGAAGGCGTTCTGCAGCACGCTCATCATGACCAGCCCCGGGATCAGGAAGCTGGTGTAGCCAACCGAGCCGAACACGGTGACGCGTCCTTCCAGCACGTGGCCGAAGATGAGCAGGTAGAGAACAGCCGTCAGCACCGGCGCAGCGACCGTCTGAAAGCTCACCTTCCAAAAGCGCAGCACCTCCTTGTAAAGCAGCGTGCGCGCGCCAGCGAGGATGCCGGTTTCGACCCGAACCGGCGCCGACGCAGCCTCGACGACCGCGTTCACACGCGCTCCATTCGCGCTGCGCACTGTCTCGCCGAGCGAGAGCAGCCGCATGCGCGGCCCGGCAGGGGTCTCAAGCCGCCACCCGCGCCGGCGTTTCGCCGCGCATGATCTCGATGAACACGTCCTCGAGGTCGGCGCGGCCGATCTCCAGGTCTTCCGGCTCGCAGCCGGCGCCGTGGAGAACGACGAGGATCGACTCGACCTCGCGAGCGTCGTGGGCGGTGATCTGAACGACGCGGCCGGTGACGCGCGCATGGCTGGCCAGCACTGGCGGAAGCGCCTTGTCGAGCTTAAAGCGCAGCATGGTGCTCGCGGTTCCTGCGAGCAGCGCCGAGGTGCGGTCAAGGGCCACGACGCGGCCCTGCTTCAGCATCGCGATCCGCCCGCACAGCGCCTCTGCCTCCTCCAGGTAGTGGGTCGTGAGCAGTACGGTATGCCCTTCCTTGTTGAGGCGGGCGACGAACTGCCAGAGCGTCTGGCGCAGCTCGACGTCGACGCCGGCCGTAGGCTCGTCGAGGACGATCACCGGTGGCCGATGCACCAGCGCCTGTGCCACCAGCACGCGCCGCTTCATGCCGCCCGAGAGCTGGCGCATGTTGGCATCGGCCTTGTCGGCCAGGCCGAGGTTGGCGAGCAGCTCGTCGATCCAGGCGTCGTTATGGCGCACGCCGAAGTAGCCACCCTGAATGCGCAGCGCCTCGCGGACGCTGAAGAAGGGGTCGAACACGAGCTCCTGCGGCACCACACCGAGCTTGCGGCGCGCGGCCGCGTAGTCGCTCACCACGTCGTGGCCGAGCACCGCGACGCTGCCCGAAGTGGCGCGGGCCAGGCCCGCGAGGATGCTGATGAGAGTCGTCTTGCCAGCGCCGTTCGGCCCGAGCAGGCCGAAAAATTCGCCCTCCTCGATGTCGAAGCTGACGTCGTCGAGGGCCTGCACTGCGCCGCGGGCGGAGGCGAAGGTCTTGGCAACGTGTGTAAAGGCGATGGCCGGCATGGAGGCGGGGATTGTAGGCAGCGCGTTCCAGCCGACAGAGGCTCCGAGGCCCGTTGGCCGGGCTGCCCGCGCAAGGGCAGGAACCGATGGACAGCGCCGTCTCGGCTGCTTAGAACCGTGCCGTGGCCCCTTCGACCCGAAAGAAACCGCGCCGGACCGCCGAACGCATTCTCGACACCACGCTCGATCTGTTCA
>JALYXU010000288.1 GCA_030946925.1 Pseudomonadota bacterium | reverse complement strand
ACGGCGCCTATCGCGATTGGGTCTCCACGAATTACGACAAGCGGAGCGCATGAAGATCCTGCTGCTCGGGAAGAACGGTCAGGTCGGCTGGGAGCTGCAGCGCTCGCTGGCCGTGCTCGGCGAGGTGGTCGGCGTCGACACCGACAGCCCGCCGCCGCTCTGCGCCGACTTCCTCGATGGCAACTCGCTGGCGGCTCTGGTGCGATCGGTGGCGCCGCGCCTGATCGTCAATGCCGCCGCCCATACGGCAGTCGACAAGGCCGAGGCCGAGGCCGAGCTCGCCTTCGCCATCAACGCCACGGCCGTCGGCACGCTGGCGCGCGAGTCTGCGGCGCTGGATGCGTGCCTCGTCCACTACAGCACCGACTACGTCTTCGACGGCAGCGGCAGCACGCCGTGGAATGAAACGGCGCCGCCGGCGCCGCTCAGCGTCTACGGACGTTCGAAGGTCGCCGGCGAGGAGCTCATCCGTCAAAGTGGCTGCCGGCACCTGATTTTTCGCACCAGCTGGGTCTACGCCGCACGTGGCGAGAACTTCGCGAAGACGATCCTGCGGCTGGCCCGAACACGCGACTCGCTGTCGGTGATTGACGACCAGGTCGGCGCGCCGACCGGTGCCGACCTGCTCGCCGACGTCACGGCGCATGCGATCCGATCGATCGCGGCGCGACCCGAGCTGGCCGGGACCTACCACGTGGTGGCCGCGGGCGAGACGAGCTGGCACGGCTATGCGCAGCACGTGCTCGACTTCGCCCGCCGCCAGGGCGACCCCATCCGCATCGCCGCCGGCGCGGTGAAGCCGATCCCGAGCAGCGCCTACCGGCAGGCGGCGCCGCGACCGAAGAATTCGCGCCTCGATACAGCCAAGTTCCGCGACGCCTTCGGGCTGGCCCTGCCGCCCTGGCAGAGCGGCGTCGATCGAATGCTCGCCGAAGTGCTCGCCCCGAACGAAGCGCAGAGCCCATGAACGGGAATGCAGAGGCCATGAGCCAAGCGTCGTCCCGCAAGGGAATCATCCTGGCCGGCGGCTCCGGCAGCCGCCTGCATCCGGCCACCCTGGCAATCAGCAAGCAGCTGCTGCCGGTCTACGACAAGCCGATGGTCTATTACCCGCTCAGCACGCTGATGCTGGCCGGCATCCGCGAGATCCTGCTCATCAGCACGCCGCAGGACACGCCGCGCTTCGAGGCATTGCTCGGCGACGGCTCGCAGTGGGGAATCGAGCTCAGCTATTGCGTGCAGCCGAGCCCCGACGGCCTGGCCCAGGCCTTCGTCCTCGGCCGCGATTTCGTGGCCGGCCAGCCGAGCGCGCTGGTGCTGGGCGACAACATCTTCTACGGCCACGACCTGCACGGCATGCTGGCGTCGGCCTCGGCGCGGCCGAGCGGCGCGTCGGTCTTCGCCTATCACGTGCACGACCCGGAACGCTACGGTGTCGTCGCCTTCGACCAGCAGCGTCGGGCCTTGAGCATCGAAGAGAAGCCGGCGGCGCCGAAGAGCAACTACGCCGTCACGGGCCTCTATTTCTACGACGCCGACGTCTGCGACATCGCCGCGGCGATTCGGCCGTCGCCACGCGGCGAGCTCGAGATCACCGATGTCAACGCCCGCTACCTCGAGCGCGGCGACCTCAGCGTCGAGGTGATGGGCCGCGGCTATGCCTGGCTCGACACCGGCACCCACGACAGCCTGATGGAGGCCGGCCAGTTCATCGCCACGCTCGAAAAACGGCAGGGCCTCAAGGTGTCGTGCCCCGAGGAGATCGCCTATCGGTCGGGCTGGATCGATCGCGAGCAGCTGCTGGCGATGGCCCAACCGATGCTGAAGAACGGCTACGGCCAATACCTGCTGCAGATCGCCAACAGCCAGGTGTTCTGATGAAGGCGACCGCGACCGCCTTGCCGGGCGTGTTGATCATCGAGCCGAAGGTGTTCGGCGACGCCCGCGGCTTCTTCTTCGAGAGCTTCAATCAGAAGGCGTTCGATGCGGTGGTCGGCGCGCCGACCGCTTTCGTGCAGGACAACCATTCGCGCTCGGCTCGCGGGGTACTGCGCGGGCTGCACCTGCAATCGGCGCCGCACGCCCAGGGCAAGCTGATTCGGGTGACGAGCGGGCGCGTCTTCGACGTGGTCGCCGACGTCGAGCCCGCGAGCCCGACGTATCGACGCTGGCTGGGACTCGAGCT
>JALYXU010000308.1 GCA_030946925.1 Pseudomonadota bacterium | reverse complement strand
GGCTTCGTGGCACGTCGGCGGCGCGAGCGTTCGCTCGAAACCGCTTAACGCGAACCCTGCTTCGCCTCTGCGGAGGCTCGAGATGGCGACGGTGCTCCCGTCGCCATTTTCGTTTGGGCGCACGACAGGGCGGGGAGCTAGCCGTAAGGCCTTTCCGCGACGCGCCTTGGGGCCCGTGACTCAGGCGCCGCGCCGTAGCTGCGGCCATGGTCATCGTTGCGACGCTAGAGTGGCTTGCCGTCTCCCCACTGGCAGGCGCGAGGAGCCGCATTGATCCCCCCGTTCATGTTCGCCACCGGCATCGAGAACAGCTACCCGACGATTCAGGGCGGCAAGGTTCGCGTCGATGAAATGGAGAAGTGCGGCCACTACGAAAAGTGGCGTGCGGATTTCGACTGCGTTCAGGATCTCGGCGTCCGCGTTCTGAGGTACGGGCCGCCGCTGCACAAGACGTGGCTCGGTGTCGGTCGATACGACTGGGAATTCGCCGATCTCAGCTTCGGCGAGTTGTTGCGGCGCGACATCACGCCGATGGTCGACCTCTGTCACTTCGGCGTGCCCGATTGGTTGGGCAATTTTCAGAACCCCGATTTTCCAGATCTTTTCGCTCGCTACGCGCGGGCATTCGCGGAGCGTTTCCACTGGGTTCAGCTCTATACGCCCGTCAACGAAATGTTCATCTGCGCCGCGTTCTCGGCGTCTTATGGCTGGTGGAACGAGCAGCTCAGCAGCGACCAGGCGTTCGTGACTGCCTTGAAGCACCTGGTCAAGGCCAACGTGCTGGCGATGCAGGCGATCCTCGAGGTACGCCCTGACGCCATCTTCGTGCAAAGCGAGTCGTCGGAGTATTTCCATGCCGACAGTCCGTCGGCCATCAAGGCCGCCGAGATCGCCAACGCGAAGCGCTTCCTTTCGCTCGACCTCAATTACGGCCGGCGGGTCGACTCCGAGATGTACGAGTACCTGGCTGACAACGGCCTGACCCGGGACGAGTACCACTTCTTTCTCGGCAACGGCCTGAAGCAGCACTGCGTCATGGGCAACGACTACTACGTGACCAACGAGCACCGCGTCTTCGACGACGGCCGGACGCTGCCGTCCGGAGAGATCTTCGGCTACGACGGCATCACCTGGCAGTACTACGACCGATATCGACTGCCCGTGATGCACACGGAAACCAACCTCGCGCAGGGCAGCAACGGCGACGAGGCGGTGTTCTGGCTGTGGAAGGAGTGGGCCAACGTGCTGCGCGTCCGCAATGACGGCGTGCCGATGGTCGGCTTCACCTGGTATTCGTTGACCGATCAGGTGGACTGGGACACTGCCCTCCGCGAGGACAACGGCAATGTCAACCCGCTCGGCCTGTACGACCTCGACCGCCGGATCCGGCCGGTCGGCGAGGCCTACAAGAAGATCATCCGCGAGTGGGGCGACGTCCTGCCGACCCAAAGTGTCTGCCTTCGCGTGCCCGTGTACTCGCCGAGCGAGAGCGTGACGGCGCGGCTGGCAAGCGAACGCGATCGGGTCGCGAAGTCGCCGAACGGTGGCAACGACCCAGCCAGGCAATTGCAGAACAACGGCTGACGAGCTTCAACGAAGGAGAACGCATGGAATTCGACGACAAGGCGGTCATTGTCACGGGTGGCGCCAGCGGCATCGGCTTCGCCACCGCGTTGAAGTTCGGTCTCGCCGGCGCGCGCGTCGTGATCGCCGACTACGACCAGGCCAAGGCCGCGCAAGCGGTCGAGAAATTGCAGGGCGCCGGCCTGCGCGACGTCATGTCCGTAGGCTGCAACGTCGCCGAAGAAGCCGAGGTCACTCGCTCGGTCGATGCGGTGCTGGCACGTCACGGCAGGCTCGACGTGATCGTCAACAACGCCGGGACGATGATCTTCAAGCCGATCGAGGAGCACACGGAAGCGGATCTTCTCAACGTCCTGCGGATCGACTTCTTCGGTGCGTTCTGGTTCACCAAACAAGCGTTTCTGAAGTGCCGCCCCGGCGCGTCGATCGTCAACGTGTCGAGCATCCACGCGATCGAGACGACGCCGCTCGTCGCCGCCTATGCCGCGGCCAAGGCGGCACTGCTTTCCCTGACCCGAACTACTGCGATGGAGGGCAAGCCCAAGGGCATCCGGGCCAACGCCGTGTTGCCCGGGGCGATCGCCACGCCGATGCTTTGGGACAATCCGAACGTCAAGTCGGGCACCGAGACCATCGATCCGGCCTACGTCGGCCAGCCGGAAGACGTCGCCTCCGCAATCGTCTATCTCGCTTCGTCCGGCGCGGGCTTCGTGACCGGCGCGGCTTTGCGCGTCGATGGCGGCAGACTGGCTCGCCTTTGAACTGAATGACCTCGCGCCATGCCTGACGGTTGTCGAGACGACAGCGCCGAAGCACCCGCCATGGCGCACGCTGCCAGCGTCCACACGATGACAGCCCCAGACGGCAAATCGAACAGCGCCGACAGGGCCAGGCCGAACGCATAGCCGGCCGCGCCGATCGCGTAGGCCAAGGCCGCGCGGCGCTTGCCGTCGTAGGAGCGGGTGGCCAGGGCCGGAATGATGAGGCTCGCAAACACCAGGTAGACGCCGACCAGCTGCACTGAGGCGGTCACGGCGAGCGCGAAAACACCGTAGAAGCCGAAGCGCCCGAGCCGCTCGACCCAGCCGAGCGCCGTGCCGGCGAGCAACAGTGCCGAGACGCCCGCCAGCCAGAGCAGCTGCGTGGTGCTGACCCAGAGAATCTGCCCCACCAGGAGATCCTTCAGATGCTCGCCGCCGTGCGGATTGCCGGCGAGCAAGAGAATTCCTGCGCAGGCCGCCAGGATGAACATCACGCCGATCAGTGCTTCCTGTTGTTGCGCGGCTCGGCGCTCGGTCCAGGTCAGCAGCCACGCACCGAGCAGGGCGGCGCACACGGCCGCCGCCTGCACCGCGACACCGCCCTCCGGCAAGCCGACTGCATCAGCGGCGATGACGCCGAGCCCGGCAATCTGCGCAATCGCCAGATCGATGAAGACGATGCCGCGGTCGAGCACCTGCTTGCCGAGCGGCACGTGCGTCGACAGCACGAGCAACCCGGCGATCAGCGCCGGGCCGAGGATGCCCCAGTCGAGCGCGCTCCAGTTCATGGCTTGGCGGCCGCCGCGGTGCCTGCGGCCAGCAGGCGGGCGACGGTGTCGTCGAAGAGGCCGAACAGATCCTTGGCCCCGTCGCTGCCTCCCACCGTGAAGGGAATCTTGACGACCGCCAGACCCGCATTCCTGCCGAGCCACTCGGAGGGACGAGGGTCCTGGTAGGCCGAATACAACACCATCTTCGCCGGCGAGCCTTTCAACGCGGCGAGCACTTCCTGGAGATGCGATGCAGTCGGTTCGACCCCTGGTTTCGGCTCCAGCACCGCGACCTCGTTGAGACCGAGCCAGTCGTACAGATAGACGAAAGCCTTGTGCTGCGAGACCACCGACGCGCCCTTCAGAGGCGCTGCCTGCGCGGTCCAGCGGCCGATCGCAAGCTGCCACTTTTGCGCGAAGTCGGCCTGCGCCTTGGCGTACTGGGCCGCATGGCCGGGGTCGATCTGTGCAAGACGCACGGCCAGGGCCGCGCCGACCAGCGCGATGTTGCGCGGGTCGGTCTGGATGTGCGGATTGCCGGCGGCATGGACGTCGCCCTGAGCGCGATCGAGGCGAGTCGGGACATCGAGTTTGCGCACGAAGTCGGCGGCGGCGAAGTTGCCCGGCTGGCCGTTTTGTACCTTGGCATTGCCGGACTGCTGCAGCAGCACGGGCAGCCAGCCGATCTCGAGCTCGGCGCCGGTGCAGACGACCAGGTCGGCATTGCGGGTTCGGGCGATCAGGCTCGGCTTGGCCTGGATCTGATGCGGATCCTGCAATGCGCTTGTGGCAACCGACACGTCGAGCAGGTTGCCACCGAGCTCCTGAGCGAGCGCGCCCCACTCGGGCTCGCAGGCGAACACATGAAGAGCCGCATGCGCAGGCACGGCAAGCAGCGTGAGAACGCCGCCGAGCAGCAGCGAATGACGAAGGCGATGGGTCATGGATGGCTCCCAAAGAGGATCAGTAGCTGTGCGCACCGTGTGCGCCGAGGCTCATCTGGTATTGCAGAAACAGCTGTCGGTCGGTGCTGCCCTGGCGTGCCTGGTCCTGCGCGATTTGCAGGCGCAGGCGCGAGAACTCGCTCGGGCTGAAATCGAGCATCAGCGAGTTCTTGCGCGGGTTGTAGTCGGTCGGCGCGAACAGGCCGGCATTCCTGCCGTATTCCGGAGACCCGGGTCCCAGCCGCTCGGTCCGCAGGCCGACCCGCCACATCGGCATGAATTGATAGACACCCTGCAGGTACCAACCCGATTGCACGGCGCGGTAGTCGCCGGGCCGCCTGGCGTTGTCGATGTCGTAGGTCAGATCGCCACGGCGTGTGCTGTGCAGGTACTCGCCTTGCAGCTTCAGACTGGTTCGCGTGGCGTTGCCGTTCGGCGCCCACTTCCAGATCGCATCGGCGACCCAGACCCGGCTGCTGCCCGTGAACGAATCGTTGACCTGATCCCCAGCCGCATTGCTCGCCACCAGCGTCTGATCGCTGGCCCTGGCATTGAGCATCGACAGGCCGGCGCGCCAGCTCTGGCTCTCGCCGATGTCGCCGCCGGTGTGCGCCGTCACCGCGATCATGCCGGCGCCGTTCCGGCCGGTGTCGCTGCCGGGGAAGCTGCGGCCACGGCCAACCTCCAGGCCGAGCTCGACATAGCGGTCCAGCGGGGGCAGCCAGCTCAACTGCAGTCCGTCGTCGCCGTATTGGGTTCCGAGCATCGCCTGGTAGGCCAGCGGGTTGTCGACGAAGTCCCAGGTGTGCGCGTGCTGAGGATTGAGATAGCCGATCGCCGAGAAAAAGCGGCCCGCCTTCAGCGACAAGCCATCGCCAAGCGAGGTGGTTTGGACGTACGCTTCTTCCACGGAAAATTTGTTGTCGGAGCCAAGCGAGATGTTGGCGGCGCCGCGCAGCCAGGGGTCGATGCTGGCCGTAAGGTCGAGCTCCGATTCCGCGAGGTTGAAGCCGCGCGTGCCGGGCCCGATCGCGGCGTTGGCCGGCAGCGAGAAGCCGCTGATCGCGTAGCGCGAGGGATCTTGCGATGTGCGGGTATAGAGCCCTGAAAGAATCAGCGACATCGCCGGGTTGAAGGCATTGGCGCCTCCCGTCGCCGCGGGCGTCGTCTGTGCGACTGCAGGCGCGGGTGCTGTCGCTGGGGGCGCTGACTGCGCTGGACCAGATGCTGATCCGGACCCCGACGCCGCGATGGCGGATTCGGCGCGCTGCAGCCGCTGTTCGAGCGCCTGCAGGCGCGCTTCGTAGGCCGATCGCATCGCTTCCATCTGGCTGCGCAACGCGGGAAGTTCAGCCGACTCGTCGGCAAGCGCGACGTGGTGAACGCTCAATGAAAGCGCAAGGGCCGCTGTGGGCACGAGCTTGTGCATGGTTCGCTCCGGCAAAGACCTTGAACGGCGCCGACCGCATCGATGCGGCGAAGGGCGGCGGCAACGGATCAGTGCGAAGGGAACGGCGGGGCGCGGCTCCTGTAGGCGCGAAGCGGCGAGGCGAGCCACTCGTGGCCGACGAAGGCGGGTAGCTGCTCCTGCGGCATCGGCAAGGCGGACAGCGCAGGCATCGCGGACGCTGGTGCGCTCCCGCCGATCGCCGCGCCGAGCAGGCAGAGGTCGCACTGCGCCTGCGCCGCCAAGTCGCCCTGGTTGCTGCGGCTCGTGTCCTGTCGGACATGCGACACGGCGTGCATGCTCGCAGCAGCCTGTGCCATCGGCAACAGCAGCCCGAGCCAGACCAGCCAGGCCATGCGCCGGTGCAGGATCGAGCGAAAGGCAGCGGCTCTCATGCGGTCGCGATATTAGCGCCGCTTTGTTCGAGACGCGGTGTGCGGAAATGCGCAGTCGAGGGCCGCACACATCGGGGCGTGAGCGAACAATGGTTGATGCCATCGGACACGATGCGGCTCGACGAGCCCGGCCTGACCCATCCCTACGTCTACGACGCGGTGCAATGGAAACTGCGCTGCGGCAAGCGCCTTCTCGAGCTCGATGACGAGCTTCAGGCCGAGGCCGTGCTCCATTGCTTAGACGATCTGGCGCTCAGCCCGCGCTGGCGCCTGATGGCGCCCGAGGAAGCTGCGGAGGCGCTCTACAGCGTGCCGCGTCCACGCGAGTGACAGGCTGCGCCAGCCGCGCCGACGCAATTGCTTTCAAGGTTGGCAGTTCTGAGCGCGTGACGAGAGTGGTCCACGGCGCTGCAACGGGCTCGACGGGTGCAACCGCAGCGCTTCGATGAAGCGCCGATTTGGGCATGAAATCTGCGGCCTTCTGCCGGGTTACCGGAGGTATCGAATGAAGGAACTGGTCTTGCAGCGGCTTGCGCTGGCGTTTGCCGCGACATTGGTGGCGTGCGGTGGTGGCGAACAAGCGACCCAGAATCTTTCCGGAAGCACCGCCGTTCTGCCGCCGCCGACGCCCGCGCCGGCGCCGCCCCCGGTGACCCCGCCGCCGCCGCC
>JALYXU010000279.1 GCA_030946925.1 Pseudomonadota bacterium | reverse complement strand
TTGCGCTCCGGTGTTGCGAAGTAGCGGTACGCGACGTCGATCGTGATGCCCTGTTCGCGCTCCGCCTCCAGGCCGTCGGTCAGCAGAGCCAGATCGATCGGCCGGCCGTGCGCGGCGCGCGCCTCGAGGAGATCGAATTGGTCGGCGAGGATGGCGCGGCTGTCGAGCAGCAGGCGGCCGATCAGCGCGCTCTTGCCGTCGTCGACCGAGCCGGCGGTCAGGAAGCGCAGTGGCCGCCGCCCGACGACAGGCTGCACTTCACGTCCGGCGAGCGCCATCAGAAGTAGCCTTCCTTCTTGCGCCGTTCCATCGACATAGAGACGGCTCAGGGCATCGCGACCTGATCGACCTGGCGATGATGAAGCCCGACGAAGCATTGTTCCGCCTTGCCGTCGCCAAGGCGAAGAAAGCCTATGGCAAGAGCATCGTCGCCGATCTCGAGACGGCCATCGAGGCACTGCGCGCACGGCCGCAGCGGCTCGACCGCTGCATGGCAGCGCTGCAGATCAAGACCGTGCCGAAGGCGCTGCTGTGGAAGCGGATCAAGGCGCTGAGGGCCTCGCCGGCTGAACGCACGCCCTGCACTTCATGCTCTGCCTCGGGCGATGTCGTCGAGCAACGCAGCCAGCGTCTCGGGCATCGTGATGTGGGGGTTGTGGCTCGCGTCGAGTTCGTGGAAGCCCCAAGCAGGATTGCTCCGTGCTCGCGCGGCGAACTGCCCGAACATGTCGCCCGGACCGATGCGAGTGCAGTGGATGTAGGTGCGAGGCAGCCGCGTCACTGCGCCCGTGAGGCGCGCTGGCTGAGCGAACGTCTTGCGCGGCTGACCCACGCGACGCGGAACGGCCCATGCCAGGTCTTCCGCGCCGGTGTCGGGCGGCATCGAATTCGGCGGCGTGCGCCAGCTGCTCTCGTCGATGGCGGGCCGCGGCACGCTGGCGGGAACGATGTCGCGCGCTGCCTGCCCGTCCTCGGGCACGAAGGCATCCAGGTAGACAAGTCGAGCAATTCGCTCCGGTACCCGGTCGGCAAGATCGACCTCCGGCGTGCCGAGGTGGGACCGCTCGCCCAAGCCGGTGCAGGTGGGGGTGAAGATCTCGTGGCCGAGGGCGCGCACCAACGGGCGCATCTTCTTCCACGCCCAACCGGCCGACCAGGCGCCGTGCACGACAAGGAAGGTTGCCATACCGAATTCCTCTTGAAAGTAGACCGCGAGTCGTCGCTGCGAGTCGTCTGTGCTTAGCGGCGACGCCGTGCCGCACCAAACAGGAGGGTGCCTCCGAGCAGGACCAGTGCTGCCCCGCCCGGCAGAGTCCACAACAGCGGGCCGTACAAGCCGAAGAAGGAATCGAGGACCGTCGCACCGGTCTCGACGTCGTGCAGCAGGGCGACCTTGTCGCCGATGTGAGTCGCGTCCGTTTCGGTCTGGTAGCTGTACGAAGACGGTCTGCCGCCAGGTCCGATGAACCGGACCGTCGCGACGCTTTGCCCTGCCGTGCGGTTGCCATGGGCGGCCGAAACACCGACGACCGTTCCCTCGAGCGGCGTGGCGTGGTCACGCTGTTGCAAGCGATACCCTTCGAAGTAAAGGCCGACGAACAGCAGCGCTCCGCCGACAAGAATGATGAACAAGGAGGAACCGATTGACGCAGGCTTGTCCATCACGCCGACCGGTTTGAGAGGGAACAATGCGACATCGTGAACCTCGTCATCCGACGTAACACCCGGAGTCGGGGGCCGGGAGCGGCCCGCGCCCCATGCGAACATCCCGGCATATGACACCCCCGAACGACAACGACCAGGCAAGCCCTGTTCACGACCACCGTCTCTGGCGCGACAACGGCTGGACTGCGCGCGTCATCAAGAACGAAGACGATGAAGGCTGGGCCGTGGCGATGATCAAGGACGGCGAGCCCGAGCCGGCGCTCGTCGGCCCGTGGACGATGGGCCGCGACAAGAAGAATCCGAAACCCCTCGACAGCACCGCGTTCAACACGCTGGTCAAGACCGCTGCCGAGGTGATCCGCCGGCACGAGCAGCACACACAGGCGGAGCAGCACAGGGAAGTCGTCGTCACAGCCGCATCGGGCCGGGTGACCGTCAAGCTCGACATCACACCCGACGACGACAACCCGTACGCCGAGTTCAGCGCGTTCGATGCCACCGGCAACGAGCTCGCGCGCATCCGGGTCGACGCCGGGTTCCGGCTGACGGCCGCGAGCGCGTCGGCCTGGATCGAGAACGAGTTCCGCAAGCCCGGCGCGGCGAAGGCGGGACGCGAGGCCAGCGACTGACGGCGGCCACAGCTACCAGGACGAGGCCCGCCGCGGCCCATCACCTTTGCCAAAGGCAACGCGACTGCAGTCCTAGCGCAGGAAACTCGAGGCGCCGTCGACAGCAGGCCGCCTGGCAGCGACAGCTCACCGCGGACCTGATGCCGGTGCGGCGGGCGACCGGACATCCGTACCGCCAAGGCCGCCGACACGTCCAGCCCCTCCAGTGCCTCCGACCAGGGTCCCGTCAGGACATCCGGAGCCCGGCCGCGGCGGGCACCCCTGCTGCCAGACAAAGGGAATGTTCTGGATCACTCCGGTCGACGGATCGGCACCGAACGGACCGGTCGGACTCTCCTGGAAGTAGCGGATCACCGGGACGTCGCTGTGTCCGGACATGAGCACAGGCTCCGTGGCGATCACCTGGAAATAGCCGCCCGAAAGGTGCTGCGTCGACTGTACGCCGCACAAGGTCGCGCCCCCGGCGCCGAGCGTGCCGCCACAGATGGCGAGGTGCTGCGGCTCGTAGAAAATGGTGAACTTGTTGGCCACGTTGGATGTGTTGACGATCGAGATCGTCTTCGACAGAAACTGCACCGGGCCGATCGTCCGCCCGTCCGGGTCGAAAGCGATCCACTGCCTCGCCCCGCCGTTGCTAACCGTCGGTGCCGCCAGAGCGGCAGCAGTGAACGTCGCTGCGGCCGCCGTCGCGGCGACGAGAACGAAAGCCGGCGCGGCCTTGAGCAGATTCGCCCGGCCAGCAATCAATCGAAGCATGTCAGCCCTCCTGGTGAAATCACGCGAAGTCTTCGGCGAGCCAGATTGTGCGCGTGACGCTTGCCATGCGAAAGGCCCCGGCCGAGACCTCGACTGCACCGTGTTGACGCTGGGACATCAATGCAGCAGCGGCGCACCCAGGCAGTCGCGAACGCTGTCGAGATTGACGCACTCCGCAGGGGGCCGACGCTCCTGGTCGTCTGCGACAGCTTGCAGACAAGTCGCGGAGGCTTCGGCACGCCGCTGCAGCGAGGAAGCGACGCTGCGGTCCGCCAGTTGCCGGGCGAGAGCCAGGCCAACGCGGTAATGCTGCGCCAGATCCTGCGAAAGGTCATGGGCGAAATGCGCGTTGTCCAGCCGACATCCATGAGGTTCGGTATTGGTCCGGGCGTTGACCTGCAATATCGCGCGCCAGCGAGAGTCGCCGCTCAAGACGTAGGCATACGCTATTGGGTGGTTTGGGTAAGCGTTGGAGTAGGCGGTGTACGCGGCGCCATAGGCGCCTTGGCGGTAGGCGCGGTCACCCTCACGTATCAGCCGCTGCGCAGCCTGACGGTCCTCGGCACTGCTTTTGCGGCGACGGGATCGTGCAGTGTCGACGATGCGTGCTGTGTCAGGCGACATCCCGGGAGAGGTCGATGCGGTATCAGACGAGTTCGCCTCGGCCACGTCACCGGCAGACAGCCCCAAGCTTGCTGCGACCAGAGCGCCAGCCAACGTCCGGCCGGTCCACATCAGCACGGTGGAAACGACCTCAGAGATCATCTGCATCCGTCTCAGCTCGAGCGCGGCCGGATTCACCATCATCTGCGCCGCGGCATCCGACAGCTTCACCGACGCTTCGAACTCGGCTTCGGCCTTGATGATCCGGGCCCGCTTTTCACGGATCGCCTCGGCCTGCATCGCCATCACCTGCTGCATCGCCACGGGAAGCTCGACGTCCTTCATCTCGAACCGCTGCACCTCGAGGCCCCATGCCGAGGTCGATCCGGCGATGCTCTCCCGCAAGAGATCGTTGATCTTGCTTCGCTCCTGCAGCACGTCGTCGAGGTCGTGCTGGCCGATGATGTTGCGCAGCCCGGTCAAGGCGAGCTGGTACACCGCGCCCTGGGCATCGGCGACATCGATGACCGACCTGGCCGCATCGACGATCCGGTACCAGAGGACGGCGTTGACCTTGATCCGGTCGACGCCGAGCGGCACGATCCAGTACAGCCCCGGCCCGCGCAGGCCGACATATCGGCCCAGGCGAAACACGACGCCGCGCTCGTACTCCTGCGCAATGCGAAAGCCCGACAGCACGATCGCGAGAACGACGAGGACGACGCTGAGAGAGACCATTGAGTTCGCCCGGGAACGCGCGGGCCGAGGCGGAGCCTGAGACGACCACCCGGTCATCGTACTCGTCCCCGTCCAGGACCGCGGCATCCCGTTTGCCAGCCCCGGCTGCGAGGTTGGACGACCGATCACACGATTCAGACCGACGGGTGAATCGCCCGCCAAACCACAGCGTCGATTTCACTCACAGGAGCATCTGAGTACCATGGCAACGCGCAAGAGCAAGACCTTCACGATCGCGAACAAGGACGCGGCGGCGTCGCCATCGCGGCCCGCTCTGGAAAGCATCGGCACGGTGCTTTCCACCTTCTCCGGACCGTCGACGGCGCAGCTCGACGACACCGCTGCTGCGGCGCTGCCGACGGTGCCCGAGCAACGTCTGGCGACGCAGAAGGTCGGCGCGCAGCAAGCCGCCGCCGCGGTGCCTGCGAATCCGCTGAAGTCTGGCGAATTCGGCTTGGCCGGCGGTCATGCGCCGAAGGCCGGCCAGCCGCTCGAGCCGCACGATTCGATCGACACCGCGAGCACGGTGACCGAGGACGCGGCGTCCGCGAAGGTCGGCGACGGCACGCCGGTGCAGGGCTACAACCCCGGCAACGAGTCGCTCGACCGGGTCCGTGTCGACTCCAGCGGCCAGGCCCTGACCACGAACATGGGCATCGCCGTCAGCGACAACCAGAACTCGTTGAAGGCCGGCTTGCGCGGGCCGACGCTGCTCGAGGATTTCATCCTTCGCGAGAAGATCACCCACTTCGACCACGAGCGCATCCCCGAACGCATCGTCCATGCCCGCGGCTCCGCGGCGCACGGCTACTTCGAGAGCTACCAGTCGCTGGCGCCGATCACGCGGGCGGCGCCCTTTGCAGAAGCCGGCAAGCGGACGCCGGTGTTCGTGCGCTTTTCCACCGTTGCCGGCGAGCGCGGCTCGTTCGATCTGGCGCGCGACGTGCGCGGCTTCGCCGTCAAGTTCTACACCGACGAGGGCAACTGGGACATCGTTGGCAACAACATCCCGGTCTTCTTCATCCAGGACGCGATGAAGTTCCCCGACCTGGTCCACGCGGTCAAGCCCGAGCCGAACAACGCGATCCCCCAGGCCGCAAGCGCGCACGACACCTTCTGGGATTTCGTCTCGCTGATGCCGGAGTCGACGCACATGCTGATGTGGATCATGTCGGACCGGGCGATTCCGCGCAGCTTCCGGACGATGCAGGGGTTCGGCGTCCACACCTTTCGGTTCGTCAACGCGGCCGGCGACTCGCGCTTTGTCAAGTTCCATTGGGCGCCGACCGCCGGCACCCACTCGGTGGTCTGGGACGAGGCCGTCAAGATCAACGGGGCCGACCCCGACTTTCACCGTCGCGACCTCTGGGAGTCGATCGAGGCGGGCGTCTATCCGGAGTACGAGCTCGGCGTGCAGGTGTTCACCGACGCCGAGGCCGAGCGCTTCAGCTTCGACGTGCTCGACGCGACCAAGATCATTCCCGAGGAGATGGTGCCGGTGCGCCCGATCGGCCGGATGGTGCTGAACCGCAACCCCGACAACTTCTTCGCCGAGACCGAGCAGGTCGCGTTCGGCACGGCGAACATGATCCCGGGCATCGACACCAGCAACGATCCGCTGCTGCAGGGCCGGCACCACTCCTATCTCGACACGCAGCTGAGCCGTCTCGGCGGCCCGAATTTCCACGAGATTCCGATCAACGCCTCGGTGGCGCAGGTGCACAACAACCAGCGCGACGGCATCCACCGGCAGGCGATCCCGCGCGGCCGGGTTGCCTACGAGCCGAATTCGCTCGGCGGCGGCTGTCCCTTCCAGGCCGGCATGAAAGGCTTCGTCTCGTTCCCGCAGCCGGTCATGGAAGACAAGGTGCGCGGCAAGCCGGAGAAATTCGCCGACCATTTCACCCAGGCGACGCTGTTCTTCAACAGCCAGTCGCAGGTCGAGAAGAACCACATCATCGGCGCCTTCCGCTTCGAGCTCACCAAGGTCGGCGTGCAGGCGATCCGCGAGCGCGTGGTCTCGATGCTCGCGAACGTGTCGCCGGCGCTCGCGCAGGGCGTCGCCGACGGCCTGGGCATTCCGGTTCCCGCGGCGATGCCGCGCGTGCTCGAGCGGCCGGCGGCGCCGGAGGTGACGACCTCGAGCGCGCTGTCGCTGTTCGCACGTCCTGGCGA
Source organism: Pseudomonadota bacterium (assembly GCA_030946925.1). Lineage (GTDB taxonomy): Bacteria > Pseudomonadota > Gammaproteobacteria > Burkholderiales > Burkholderiaceae_C > Schlegelella_A. The sequence continues at coordinate 513 of JALYXU010000279.1, read as the reverse complement.
CGGCAGCATCCGCGGCCGCAAGGTGGCCCTGCTGGTGGCCGACGGCATCGATGCGCAGTCGCTTCGCGCCACCCACGCCGCGCTCGCGGCGCAAGGCGCGGCGCCGCGTTTCGTGGGCGCCCGGCTGGGCCGCGTGCAGCCCGGTGCCGGCGACGTTGTTCATGTCGAAGTGACGATGGAAACCGCACCCTCGGCCACCTGGGACGCGGTCGTGCTTCCCGGCAACGACGCCACGCTCGCCGGCTTTGGCCAGGCAGTGGAATTCCTCAAGGACCAGTATCGCCACTGCAAGCCGATCCTCGTCCTCGGCGCGAACAGCGCACTGCTCGAGAAGGCGGGTCTGCCGCTCAGCTTGCCGGATGGCGGGGCCGACCCGGGCCTGATCGTCGGCGGTGCCGACAGCGAGGCGGCAAGCGCCTTCATCACCGCTTTGGGGATGCACCGGCACTTCGCGCGCGAGACCGATCCACCCCGCGTCTGACCCAGGACCGATGGCTGCCAGCCGACATCTGG
>JALYXU010000264.1 GCA_030946925.1 Pseudomonadota bacterium | reverse complement strand
CCAGCAAGCCAGCCACTCGTCGGCATTGGCCAGCAGCGGGCTGGCACGCTTGTGGTTCGGGTCGGCAAGCAGCTGCCAGGTGTCGGCCGCGCCGTGGACGCCGGCGGTGCGCGTCGACCAGTGGCCGGCGAGCCACGCCGCGCGGTCGGCACGCAGCAGCGGATTGGTCTTCTGCAGCCGTGCCGCGACGGCCTCGAGCGAATCGTAGGGACGCAGCAGCTGTGGCGTCTTCAACGCATCGAGCCAGCTCGCGATGCGCTTCGGCGCCTGCGCCGGCACCGAGCGCGGCATGCCGAAGCCTTCGAGATTGACGAGCTTGCGGATGCGTGCCGGCCGAATCCCGGCATAGAGCATCGCGACATTGCCGCCCATGCTGTGGCCGAGCAGGTCGATCGGCGCATGCGCGGTTCCGAACAGCGCATCGAGAACGCATTCCAGGTCGCCCAGGTAGTCGGGAAAGAAATAGGTGTCGGCGGCCGGCGTGTCGCTGCCGCCGAAGCCGCGCCAGTCGAGCGCGAGCACATGGCGCTCGACCGGCAGCGCATCGACGACGAACTGGAACGACGCGGCGACGTCCATCCAGCCATGCAGCATCAATAGCGGCGGCCGCTCGGCCGAGGCGGTCTCGGCATCGCCCCATTCGAGAAGGTGATGGCGCAAGCCGCGTGCTTCGACGAAGCGGCTTCGGGCGCGGCGGCGCGGCACGTAGGGAAAAAGGCTCATGGAAGTCTCTGCGCCGGGATCGGCCGTCGCGGCACTTTAATGGCGCTTCGGCAGACCGATTGTCTGCGGGGAGACACCGGTTTCCGCGGGCAACGCCGCAAATGCAGAATTCGTCGATGGCCGAACCCCGTTTCCTGATCCGCACCGCCGAGCCGCGCGACCTCGACGCGATCGTCGTCCTGATCGGCCGGCTCGCCGAGTTCGAGAAGCTCGCCCACCTGCTCCAGGTGACGGCGGACAAGCTCGGCCCGCATCTGTTCGGCGAGCGCCCGGTGGCAGAGGCGCTGGTCGCCGAGCAAGGCCGCACGGTCGTCGGCTTCGCCCTGTTCTTCACCAACTTCTCGACCTTTCTGGCCCAGCCCGGGCTCTATCTCGAAGACCTGTTCGTCGAACCCGAACAGCGCGGCCGCGGCATCGGCAAGGCGCTGCTGACGCGACTGGCGCGGCTCGCCGCGGAGCGCGGCTATGGCCGCTTCGAATGGACCGTGCTCGACTGGAATCTGAGCGCGATTCGCTTCTACGAGCACATGGGCGCGACCGTGCTGGCCGATTGGCGGATCTGCCGGATCGCCGGCGCCAAGCTCGAAGCGTTCGGCAAGCCCGGCCGGCGTCATGTCTGAGCCGAGCCGCGATGGCTACGCCGAGCTCTACGCGGGCTTTCGCTGGCAGGTGCCGGAGCAGTTCAACATCGCCGAAGCGTGCTGCACGCGCTGGGCCAGCGAGACGCCGGAGCGGGTGGCGATTCGGCACGAGCACGAAAGCGGCGCCTGCCGCAGCGTCAGCTACGGCGAGCTCGACCGCGATGCCGGCCGCCTCGCCGGTGCGCTGCGCTCGCTCGGCGTCGACCGTGGCGACCGCGTCGCGATCGTCATGCCGCAGCGGCCTGAAACCGCGGTGGCGCACATGGCGCTCTATCGAATCGGCGCCGTTGCCATGCCGCTGTCGATGCTGTTCGGTCCCGATGCGCTCGAGTACCGCATCAACGACAGCGGCGCCAGGCTGGCGCTGGTCGACGAAAGCGGCATCGCCAATGTGCTCGAAGCCCGCGCGCTTTGCCCGCAGCTCGGCATGGTGGTCGCGGTCGGTGCTGCGGAAGGCGGCGGCGATGCCGACTGGTCGGCGCTGCTCGCGGCTGCAGCGCCCCTCGAGGCGTCGGTCGCGACCCGCGCCGAGGACCCGGCCATTCTCATCTACACCAGCGGCACCACCGGCCCGCCGAAAGGCGCGCTGTTGCCGCACCGCGCGCTGATCGGCAACCTGCCCGGGTTCGTCTGCAGCCAGAACTGGTTTCCGCAAGACGACGCGGTGTTCTGGTCCCCCGCAGACTGGGCCTGGACCGGTGGCTTGATGGACGCGCTGCTGCCGACCCTCTACTTCGGCCGCGAGATCGTCGCCTATCAGGGCCGGTTCTCTCCGGAGACGGCGTTCGCGGTGATGCAGCGGCACGCAGTCACCCACACCTTCCTCTTTCCGACCGCGCTCAAGGCAATGATGAAAGCCGTGCCGGCGCCGCGAGAGCGGTTCGCGTTGCAGCTGCGCGCCATCATGAGCGCCGGCGAAGCGGTCGGCGACGCCGTTTTCGCCTGGTGCCGCGACAGCCTCGGCGTCGTGCCCAACGAGATGTTCGGCCAGACCGAGATCAACTACATCGTCGGCAACTGCGACACGCGCTGGCCGGCCCGCGCCGGCAGCATGGGCCGGCCCTACCCGGGCCACCGCATCGCCGTGCTCGACGAGCTCGGCCGCGAATGCGCACGCGGTGCACCGGGCGACGTCGCCCTGCATCGGCGCGACATCCACGGCGAGCGCGACCCCATCTTTTTTCTCGGCTACTGGAAGCAGGACGAGGCCACGCGTGCCAAGTTCACCGGCGATCCCGAGGACAGCTGGTGCCGCACCGGCGACACCGCGGTGCTGGATGACGACGGCTATCTCTGGTATCAGGGCCGCAGCGATGACGTCTTCAAGGCGGCCGGCTACCGGATCGGCCCGAGCGAGATCGAGAACTGCCTGGTCAAGCATCCGGCCGTCGCCAATGCCGCGGTCGTGCCGAAGCCGGACCACGCGCGCGGCGCGCTGGTCAAGGCCTACGTCGTGCTGGCACCCGGTCACGTTGCGTCGCGCGAGCTCGAGCACGAGCTGCAGGCACACGTGCGCGGCAAGCTCGCGCCCTACGAGTATCCGAAGGAGATCGAGTTCATCGA
>JALYXU010000206.1 GCA_030946925.1 Pseudomonadota bacterium | reverse complement strand
TGTATTACTCACCCGTTCGCCACTCGCCACCAGGATTGCTCCCGTGCTGCCGTTCGACTTGCATGTGTAAGGCATGCCGCCAGCGTTCAATCTGAGCCAGGATCAAACTCTTCAGTTCGATCTTGATCTATCTACTCAATGAATTGAAGTGAACTTCACTTCATGAGCGTTTAAGGTCTGCACCACGGATGGTGTCGACCTGGGTCTTGCGACCCAGGCACTCGGCCTTGAACGCCCACACTTATCGGCTGTTAGTTTTTAAAGAACGTGGCCCTGGAGGGCTGGCTGGAAGCGCGCTTGGGCGTTCGCAGCGAAGAGGACGATTCTCGCACGGTTTTTGGTCGAGCGTCAAGCCGGAAAGCCTGGCAGGACCAGGGGCCTCGCCTCCCTGGCCGATCGGCCCACCCCTGAGATGGACGCCGCAGCGAACCCGCATTCGGCCTCGGGATCATCGGCAGCAAGGATACGCGCCAGCGACTCCGACCAGCGCTGCGCGTGAGCTGCCAGCAGGCGCTGCTTCACGCTGACGATCTGCGACGGGTGCATTGAAAAGCTGCGCAGCCCCATTGCGAGGAGCAGCTCGCTGAAGGCCGGCTCACCAGCCATCTCGCCGCAGACGCTTACTGCCTTGCCGGCGCCGCGAGCCGTCGCGATGGTCTGGGCAATCAGCTGCAGCACGGCAGGGTGCCACGGGTTGTACAGGTGGGCGACGGCCTCGTCGGCCCGATCGATGGCCAGCGTGTACTGGATCAGGTCGTTGGTGCCGATGGAAACGAAATCGAAGTGACGCAGGATGGCGGGAAGCATCAACACCGCGGCCGGCACTTCGATCATGGCGCCGACCTCGACCGGTCCGTAGGCACGCCCCGAGTCATCGAGTTGCTGGCGGGCCCGAGCCAGGGCCTCCACTGTTTGCCGCACTTCGCTCAGGTGGGCGACCATCGGCAACAGCAGCCGGACCTTGCCGAACGCAGCAGCCCGCAGGATCGCTCGAAGCTGCTGCCGGAACATCGCCGGTTCGGACAGACTCCAGCGGATCGCGCGCAGCCCGAGCGCCGGGTTCAAGGCGTGCTCGTGGCGCAGCTCGTTGGCCGACATTCGATCGAGGGCCTTGTCGGCGCCGACGTCGACAGTGCGGATCGTCACCGGCAGACCTTTCATCGCCGTGACCGCCACGCGATAGGCCTCGAACTGCTCGTCTTCGCCCGGGAGATCGCCGCCGCGGTTCATGAACAGGAACTCGCTGCGGAACAGGCCGATGCCGACGGCCCCGGCCTCGAGCGCCGCAGCTGCATCCCCGGGTTGCTCGATATTGGCGAGCAGCTCGACATGCTCTCCGTCGCGCGTGATCGCCGGGAGGTAGCGCAAGCGCGCCAACCCGGCGCGGCCGGCGTCGCGTCGGTCCTTGAGCAGGCGGTATTCAGCGATCACCGAGGGCGGCGGATCGACAATGACGGTGCCGGCGTCACCGTCGATGATGAGCCAGTCGTCCTGGCGGATCAGGCGGCTTGCCTCCCGGGCTCCGACGACCGCGGGGATGTCCATGCTCCGGGCGACGATCGCCGTGTGCGATGTCTTGCCGCCGACGTCGGTGACGAAGCCGAGGAAGACGCCGCCCTTCCAGTGCAGCATGTCGGCGGGCGAAATGTCGTTGGCGACCAGCACCAGCGGATCGCCGCTCGCGCCGCGCCGCTTCGATGCCGCCAACAGGGAATCGGCGCCGTCCGCGCCCCGGGCCAGCACGCCCAACAGGCGCTCGACCACCTGTTCCAGGTCGGCCTTGCGCTCGCGCAGGTACTCGTCCTCCATTTCATCGAACTGTCGGGCCAGGACCTCGAGCTGCGCCGACAGGGCCCACTCCGCGTTGTAGTGGCGCTCCTGGATCCAGTGCTTGGTGGCGCCGCTGAGCGTGTCGTCGTGGAGCAGCATCAGGTGGACGTCGAGCAGCGCGGAGAGCTCGGCCGGCGCATCGCTCGGCAAATCCTCCTTCATCGTCGTCAGGCCTTTGGCAACGATGTCGCGGGCAGCGCGCAACCGCTCGATCTCGGCCTCGATCTGATCGACACCGATGTAGTAATGCGCAACGTCGATCCGGCTCGATGCGACCAGCACTGCGCGGCCGATGGCAACGCCACGCGACACCGGCAGTCCGAACAGCTGGAAGCTCATGTGAGCCATCCTAGCAGCGGCTTCCGCCCAGAGGTACCGCCGCCGGGGCCAGGATCCTTACTCGCCCTCGCCGAATTTGTCGTCGATCAAGCCCACCAGTGCGTCCATGGCCAGGGCCTCGTCGACGCCATCGGCCTCGAGCTCCACTTCCGAACCGATCCCGGCGGCCAGCATCATGACGCCCATGATGCTTTTGCCGTTGACACGCCGGCCGCTGCGGCTCATGAAGATGTCGCTGCCGAAGCTGCCGGCAAGCTTGGTCAGCTTCGCGGACGCACGCGCATGAAGGCCGAGCTTGTTATTGATCCTGACGGTCTTTTTGATCATTCCCGCCGGCCTTGCGCGCCTGGTTCTGGGGCCGCGACGTCGCCACCTGCATGACGCCCTGGGTGGCGCCGGCGATCGCCCGCGCCAGCACCGCGTCGAGGGAGTCGGATCGATAGCAAAGCGAGCGCCAGAGCATCGGCACATTGACGCCTGCAACGACCTTGACCTGCACGCCGTCGGCGAGCCTTTGAGCGACGTTGCAAGGCGTCGCCCCGAAGACGTCGGTGAAGATCAAGGCCTCTGGATTGCGAACCCGCTCGAGCAGCTCGCGGCCCCGGACTTCGATCTCTTCCATCGGCATGTTCGGCGGGACGTCGAGCGCCTCCAGATTGACGGCGCAATCGGGATAAGCGTGCTGGGCCACGGCCTTCAACGACGACGCCAGCGGCGCGTGAGCGATGATCAGAAGTCCGGGCATGGCGGCGCATTATCGGCACTTCAGGGCCGACCGTGATCGAGGCGCGGGAGATCCCTGCCATCGAATGACGGACAAGCCAGCGCAGACAATTTGGCGATGAACGGAAACCCACTCCGCACCGGGGCCGGCGCCGGCGCCTCGGCGCCGCAGACCGCATCGGCGCTCGCCGGCATCCGCGTTCTCGATCTGTCGCGGGTTCTGGCCGGTCCCTGGTGCACGCAGTTGCTCGGCGACCTCGGCGCCGATGTGATCAAAGTCGAGCGACCGACGAGCGCCGAGCACCCCGGCGGCGACGACACGCGCGGCTGGGGCCCGCCTTTCCTCAAGGCCAGCGATGGCAGCGAGACCGCCGAAGCGGCCTACTACCTCGGCACCAACCGCAACAAGCGATCGGTCACGATCGACATCGCTTCCGCCGCGGGCGCCGCGTTGGTCCGCACCATGGCCCAGCAATCCGACGTTCTGGTCGAGAACTTCAAGGTCGGCGACATGGCCCGTCACGGCCTCGATGCCGCCAGGCTGCTGGTCGCCAACCCGCGTCTCGTCTACTGCTCGATCACCGGCTTCGGCCAGACCGGACCGTACCGCGAGCGTGCCGGCTACGACTACGCTGTCCAGGGAATGGGCGGCCTGATGAGCGTCACCGGGCCGTCACGCGACGACATCGCCGACGCCGCACCCGGCGGAGGGCCGCAGAAAGTCGGCGTCGCTGTCGCCGACCTGTTTACCGGGATGTATGCGGCCACCGCGATCCTCGCGGCCCTGCGCCACCGCGATGCCACTGGTGAAGGACAGGTGATCGACATGGCCCTGCTGGATACCCAGGTCGCGATGCTGGCCAACCTCGGCGCCGGTTTTCTGGCCAGCGGAATCGTTCCGCAGCGCGCCGGCAATGCGCATCAGAACATCGTCCCCTACCAGGTGTTCGAAGTGGCCGACGGCCACCTGATTCTTGCTGTGGGCAACGATGGACAGTTCGGCCGCTTCTGCGCCGTCGCGGGCTGTCCGGAACTGGCCGGCGATCCGCGCTTTGCCCGCAACGCGGGACGGGTCCGGCACCGGACGACGCTGGTCCCGATGCTCGCCGCACTTCTGAAGCATCGGACGCGTGCGGACTGGCTTGCCGCGTTCGAGGCGGCGAAGGTGCCGTCGGGGCCGATCAACGACCTGGCCGAAGTCTTCGCCGATCCACAGGTCGCGGCCCGCGACATGACCGTCGAGCTGCCCCACCCCTTGGCGGGGCCGATCCGGGTCGTCGCCAGCCCGATGAAACTGTCGAGGACCCCCGTGCGCTATCGGAACGCGCCGCCTTTGCTGGGCGCCGACACCGACGCCGTGCTCGCCGAGCTGGGCATCGATGCCGCCGCGATCGCGGCGCTGCGCCAGGCCGGCACGATCTGAGTCGCAGCGCCATGGAAGCGCCGGGGAGCCGGATATTTTCTTCTTGAGCCGGGAAACCGTGAACTAGTTGTCATCGCAGGCCGTTTTGTCGACCGCTCGTCCGCGTCGTCCAGATCGCCACTGGCGCCGGCGGTGGCCGGCCCTGACACTGTCGGGGAGACGGCGGCTGTGACGCCCGCCGGTGAATCCACGTGCTCCCAGCTGACCGGCTCCAGTGCAACACTCCCCCATCGCATCCATGTCCGAAGGCATCCGACCCGCCGCCCATCGCAACCTGGCCGCCAATGCAGAAACGCATGATGACGAGCGCTGGCACGAGCTCGTCTCGCAGGTCGGCGCGGAGATCGCAGCGCCCCTGACCGCCGCACTCGAGCGAATCCACATCCTGACCGCGACGGGCAAAATCGATCGCGCCGGCCTGCGCGCCCTGCGCGATGAGGTCGAGCAGGCACGCCAGGTCGGCATGATCGGCCAGCAGCTGACCCGCTTTGCCTCCGGCAAGGTGCGTCAATCGCACGAGGTGCTGCAGCTCGAGGAAGTGTTGAAGAGCGTGCTCGCCCTGCGCACGCGCGAGACCCAGGCCCGCGGCATTGCCCTGAAGCCGCAGCTGAAATCGGCACGCGTCATCGTCGACGGCTCGCTTCTCTACAGCCTGCTCAATGCAACGGTCGACTGGGCACTCGCCAACGCCCACGCCCATATCGACTTCACCATCGACTTCAAGACCTGGCCGGTCCATGCGCGGCTGACCTGCCGCTTCGCGCATCGCCCGGTCGATCAGCCCGACGAGAGCGTGACGGCCGTTGCCATGCCACGGCTCGACTCCGTCACCTGGCGCCTGATCGAGCAGACCGCCTGGACGATGGGTCTTGTCATCGACCGCAAGGACGTCGCCGGCATCACCACGCTCGGGCTCGAGTTTCCGAAGACCGCGGGTGACGAGATGGAAGGCCTGACGGCAACCGAAGTCGACGATGTCACCAGCCAATCCGGCAATTCCAAAGCGCTTGCCGGCAGCCACATCCTGGTCGTTGCCTCGCGTCGCGAGGTGCGGGTTCTGATCCGCGACGCGCTGCGCAACATGAGCATGCTGGTCGACTTCGTGGGCTCGATCGAAGAAGCGGTCAGCTTCTGCAAGGACGGCCTGCCGCACGCGATCATTGTCGATTCGATCCAGCGCGGCGAACGCTTCGGCGCATTCCGCGAGGAGATCCTTCTGGAGGTGCCCGACTTCGTCTTCATCGAGATCCTCGAGCAGGGCTCGACCTTCGAGATGTCGGGCAGCAACGGCGCGACGATGGCCCGGATCGGTCGCGACGTCGTCGCAAGCTCGTTGCCAGCGGCCCTGATGTTCGAATTGTCGCGCGGCCTCTGACCCGGCGGCGCTGCGTTCAAGGCGCGGCGCGGTCAGCCCGCGTCAGCGGCGCAGCGCCAGATGCACGAGTGCGCTCGCCGCGACGATCGCGACGACGACGAGCCCGAGCCTGATCGACGAATTGAGGCGTGGCCATCCCGAGCCATCCGGGGCGGGCTCGAGCGGCGTCCTCGCCGCGGTATCGCGGTCGAGGCGGCGGGCAAGGGCGGTCCAGCCGAGCGGCCCGAGCAGGACGCGGAACAGCGCGGTGGCGCGAAAGCCATCGTGCCGGCGCAAGCGCTCGCCGTGCGGCCGCGGCCCGCGCGGCTGCAGTGCCCTGAGCTGCGGCTCCAGGATGTCGAGCAGCGGCATCGCGTCGGAGAGCGACGGCGCAACGACACCATGGCCACAGCTGGCGCAGCGCGTGTCGCGGCTCGGATCGACCGCGCTGCCGCACGCCTTGCAGCTCCAGGCCACCGGCCGGCCGGCGTCGGCGGGAAGCGACATTCCGTGCCGAACCATCAGCGAGCCGAGCAGGCGCTTCAGATCGAAGACGAGGAGAGGCGTCCGGCAATAGGAACAGAGGTCGAGGCTGGCGCGCTCAGGAAGCGCGCCGCCGCAGTTCAGGCATGCGGGCAGGCGACCTTCCCGCTTCAGGATCTGCCGGTCGCGGGCGCCGAGAGGACGGACCAGCCCGCGCTCTGCCAGCAATTGGCCGAAGGTCTGGGAATAGCCGTGGCCCTTGCTGCAGACATGCGCACTCGACCGGCCGAAGCGCGACGCATTGCTGACGGGCTTCAATGCCGCGCTGCAGCGAACACACCGAAACGGACCGACAAGGGCGCCGCCCCCCGCCGGTACGGCGTGCATGTGCCGAAGCAGCGTGCTCCAGCCGAGGCCCGAGAGCCGCACCGATTCGGTGTCGTCGAACCAGGCGAGGTGGCAGGCGGCGCACACGTCGACCTCGATGCGCTGCCCGTAGTGGCCCTCGAGCGTGATCATCTGCATCGCCGCCCGGCAGTTGGTGCACGGGCCCGACTGCCCGCTCAGCAGGCGCGGCGCCGGTGCCTCAGGCGAGCCCGGGGACGCCCGCAGCATGCGCCTGGCTGTCGGCGTGGTAACTCGATCGCACCAGGGGCCCGACCGCGGCATGGCTGAAGCCCATGGCGCGGGCTTCGGCCTCGAACATGCGGAAGGTGTCCGGGTGGACGTAGCGCCGCACCGGCAAGTGGTGGCCGCTCGGCGCCAGGTACTGGCCGATCGTCAGCATGTCGATGCCGTGCGCGCGCATGTCGCGCATCACCTGCAGGATCTCGTCGTCGGTCTCGCCGAGGCCGACCATGACGCCGCTCTTGGTCGGCACGTGCGGCGCGAATTCCTTGAAACGTCGGAGCAGGTCGAGCGACCAGGCGTAGTCGGAGCCCGGCCTCGCTTCCTTGTAAAGGCGAGGTGCTGTCTCGAGGTTGTGATTCATCACGTCGGGCGGCGAGGCCTTGAGGATGTCGAGCGCGCGATCCATGCGGCCGCGGAAGTCGGGGGTGAGGATCTCGATCCGGGTCTCGGGCGAGAGCTCGCGCGTCTTCTCGATGCAGGCGACGAAGTGGCGGGCGCCGCCATCGCGCAGGTCGTCGCGGTCGACGCTCGTGATGACGACGTACTTCAGCTGCAGCGCGGCGATCGTCCTCGCAAGGTTGAGCGGCTCGTCGGCATCGAGCGGATCGGGCCGGCCGTGGCCGACGTCGCAGAACGGGCAGCGCCGGGTGCACTTGTCGCCCATGATCATGAAGGTTGCGGTGCCGCTGCCGAAGCACTCGCCGATGTTCGGGCACGAGGCTTCTTCGCACACCGTGTGAAGCTTGTGCTCGCGAAGAACTTTCTTGATCTCGTAGAAGCGGGTCGAGGCGGACCCGGCCTTGACCCGGATCCAGTCCGGCTTCTTCAGCACCTCGCCGATCGGCACGATCCTGATCGGGATCCGCGACGTCTTCGCGCCCGACTTCTGCTTCAGCGTCGCGTCGTAGGGCAAGGGCGAAAGGCCCGGATCGGAGGTCGGCACAGGAATCATCAGGGGCTCAAGTGCGCGGCAAGCCTGCCGCCGAGCGTGCTCGCAACCTCGTCCCAGGCCACGGCAACGCCGATTGTAGAAAGATCGGTCACCTTCAGGCCGGGATGTCCGCACGCATCGATGCGATCGAAGGGCTGCAGGTCCATCGCCACGTTGAGCGCCATCCCGTGATACGCGCAGTGGCGGCTCACTTTGACGCCGATGGCGGCGATCTTGGCGACTCCTGCAAAAGGCTCCGCCGGGTTGACCGAGCGGGCCAGGACGGCGTGGCCGAACGGATCGTCGATGCGCACGTAGATTCCGGGCTCGCCGCGGATCCGGTGTCCGCTGACCTCATACCGTTCGAGCGTTTGCAGGACTGCCTGCTCCAGTCGAAAGACGTATTCCTTGACATAGATGCCGAGCCGCTTCAGATCGACCAGCGGATAGGCGACCACTTGTCCGGGCCCGTGGAAGGTCACCTGGCCGCCGCGATCGGCCTGGACGACCGGGATCGGTCCAGGCTCGTGGACGTGCTCGGCGCGGCCGGCAACGCCCTGTGTGAAGACGGGCGGGTGCTCGCACAGCCAGAGCTCGTCCTCGGTCGCGGGAGTCCGCGACGCGGTGAAGGCGCGCATTGCCGCGAAGCTCGGCTCGTAGGCGACCTGACCGAGCCGCTTGACGATCATCGGCGCGGCCGCCGGCGGCTCGAAGTCAGAGCACGACCTTGACCATCGGATGCGTCGACAGCGTCCGGTACAGCTCGTCGAGCTGCTCGCGGCTGGTGGCGTTGACGGTGATCGTCACGCCCAGGTACTTCGAGCCGCTGCTCGGCCTGAGCTCGATCGACGCGGCGTCGAAGCCGGGATCGAAGCGGCGCGCGATCTCGGTCACCGCGTGGACGAAGCCGTCGGCGTTGAGGCCCATCACCTTGATCGGAAAGCGCGACGGGTACTCGATCAGCGACTGCTCAGCGGGAATGTCTTGCATCAGGGTGTCCATCGCCAGGAGATGGGGGTGGCCGGCGGCGATTCAAACCGGCCGCCGCCGCGGGCTCAGATCGACTGCGTCAGCTTGGCGCGCTGGTAGGCCT
>JALYXU010000305.1 GCA_030946925.1 Pseudomonadota bacterium | reverse complement strand
TACAGCGACGCCGACATTGCCGGCGCCGCGGCCAGCGTGCACGGCAGGACCGAGGTCGATGCGCTGATCGCCTACCTGCAGGTCCTCGGCACGTCGGTCAAGTAACGAGGAGACGCCCCGTGAGCATCAACGAGCTGCGCATCGCCATCACCATCCTGTCGCTCATCGTCTTCATCGGCGTGTGGGTGTGGGCCTGGTCGAGCCGGAACAAGAGCCGCTTTGCCGAGGCGGCCCTGCTGCCATTCGCAGACGCCGATCGCGATCCGGCTCGGGAAGGCCGGTCATGAGCGACTTCTTCAACGACGGCTGGTCGGTCTTCATCGCCGTGTCGACGCTGGTGAGCCTGGCCGCCTGCCTGGCCCTCCTGATCTTCGCGAGCCGCCGCAAGCCGATGGCCGACGACAACAGCACCGGCCACGTGTTCGACGGCGACCTCATCGAGATGAACAACCCGATGCCGCTGTGGTGGGTCGTGCTGTTCGTGCTCACCGTCGTCTTCTCGTTCGCCTACGTCTATGCCTTCCCGGCGCTCGGCAACGCGGCCGGCCGGCTGGGCTGGACCAGCCGCGGCGAGCTCGAGGCCGATCAGGCCCGGGCGACAGCCGAGATGGCCACCGTCTATGCCGGCTACACGAAGCTCCCCGCAGCCTCGCTCAGCCAGGACGAAAAGGCGATGGCGAGCGGGCAGCGCCTCTTCATCAACAACTGCGCCGCGTGCCACGGCTCCGACGCACGCGGCAGCAAGGGCTTTCCGAACCTCACCGACGACGACTGGCTGCACGGCGGCACGCCGGAAAAGATCGAGGAGACCATCACCCTCGGCCGCATCGGCGTGATGCCGCCGATGGCCGCAGCCGTCGGCAGCGCACACGACGTCCACGACGTCGCGAATTACGTGCTGAGCCTTTCGAGCAGCCCGCACGACCCGATCTCGGCCTCCGCCGGCAAGGCGAAGTTCGTGGTCTGTGCGGCGTGCCACGGTGCCGACGGCAAAGGCAACCAGGCGATCGGCGCGCCGAACCTCGCCGACAAGGTCTGGTTGCACGGCTGGGGCGAGGACGCGATCGTGGCGATGGTCAACGACGGCAAGACCAACGTCATGCCGGCCCAGCGCGGCCGGCTCAGCGCCGCTCAGATTCATCTCCTGGCGAGCTACGTCTGGAGCCTGTCCCACCCGCGCCAGACGGCGGCGCGGTGAATCGCCGGACGGGCGCCGCGGCGGCCATGAGCTTGCGCAGCCGATGAGCCGATGAGCCCATGAGCCGATCGATCATCCCGATCGTCGCCGTGGAGGGTGCGGGCGCAGCCAGCGTCTCGCTCTATGTCAGCGAAGCCAAGATCCAGCCGCGCAGCGTCCACGGCAAGTTCGCGAGCTGGCGCTGGACCCTGGTCTGGGCGACCCAGCTGGTCTTCTACGGGCTGCCGTGGCTGCAGTGGAACGGCCGGCCGTCGCTGCTGTTCGATCTCGAGGCGCGCCGGTTCTACGTCTTCGCGATGGTGCTGCACCCGCAGGACGTGATCTATCTCGCCGGGCTTCTCGTTCTCGCCGCCTACAGCCTGTTCCTGTTCACTGCCGTGGCCGGTCGTCTCTGGTGCGGATTCGCCTGCCCGCAGACGGTCTACACCGAGATCTTCATGTGGGTGGAGCGGCGCTTCGAGGGCGACCGGCAGGCGCGCATCAAGCTCGCCGCGGCGCCCTGGTCGCCGACGAAGCTGGCGCGGCTCGTCGGCAAGCAAGCGGTCTGGCTGGCCATCGGTCTCTGGACAGGCTTCACCTTCGTCGCCTACTTCACGCCGGCGCGCACGCTCTTCTCGGAAGCGGTCGGGCTGTCGCTCGGGACATGGGAAGCGTTCTGGCTCCTCTTCTACGGCCTGGCCACCTACGGCAACGCCGGCTATCTGCGCGAGCAGGTCTGCAAGTACATGTGTCCCTACGCGCGCTTCCAGAGCGCCATGTTCGACCGCGACACCCTCATCGTCAGCTACGACCCGGAGCGCGGCGAGCCGCGCGGCTCGCGGGCCCGCGGCGTCGATCCGGCCTCGATCGGCAAGGGCCAGTGCATCGACTGCACCCTCTGCGTCCAGGTCTGCCCGACCGGCATCGACATCAGGAAGGGCCTGCAGTACGAGTGCATCGGCTGCGCCGCCTGCGTCGACGTCTGCGACGGCGTGATGGACAAGATGGCGTATCCGCGCGGCCTGATCCGCTTCGCGACGCAGAACGCCATGACGCAGCACTGGTCGGCCCGAGCGATGTGGAAGCGGGTCGCGCGGCCGCGCATCCTGCTCTACGGCGCGGTGCTGCTGGCCATCGCCGCCGGATTCGTCGGCAGCCTGGCGACGCGCTCGCCGTTCAAGGCCGACGTCGTCCGGGACCGCGGTGCGCTGGCCCGGATGGTCGACGAGGGCCGGATCGAGAACGTCTACCGCGTGCAGCTGATGAACGCGACCGAGCACCCGGAGCGCTTCCACATCGATGTCGAGGGCCTGCCCGGCGCGACCGTGCACGCCTGGTCCGATGTCGACCTGGCGTCGACCGAAGCGCGCTGGGTGCCGATCGCGGTGCAGATGTCGCCGCAGGCCGCACAAGCGCTCGGCGCGGGCGCGCATCCGTTCCAGTTCCGCATTGCCCTGGTCGATCCGCTTCGCAGCGACGACCACGCCTCGGGCCGCGACGGCGAATCGCGTCATGCCGCGCCTCATGCCGCGCCTCATGCCGAACAGCACGAGAAATCCACGTTCATCGTCCCGCATTGAAGGAGACACCATGCCAGCCGACCCGAAGCTCCCCGAACAGCCGCCACGCGCCGGCGGCGGCGCGCCCTGGTGGCGTGTCGGCATGGTGTGGTTCATGCTCTCCGGCCCTGCGCTGGTGGTCGTCGCCGGCTTCGTCACGATGGCGATCGCCTTCATCGGCGCCGATGTCGAGCTGCACGAGCCGACCGTGACCGCGGCGTCGCCACGGTGAGGCTGGACGCCCCATGAGACAGCGCGTCCTGCAGGTGCTGTGGCCGGCGTTCCTGGTCGCCGGCGTGCTCGAGATGCTGGTCTTCGCGGTCATCGATCCGCGCGAGCTGCGCTGGTTCGGCGGGCCGCTGATCGGCTGGGCACCGATCGCGATCTATTCCGTCACCTTCCTGATCCTGTGGGCCGCAACCGCCACTGCCGGCGCTCTGACCGCGCTGCTCCTGCTCAACGGCGACGAGCTCGACGTCGCAGCGCCGGGCATCGCAGCACGCGCCGACGCGCGCCGCTGACCGACCCGGGCGCGATGCGCAACCGGCCGCGCTGATCGGCATGCAATCCTTCTCGAGCACTGACGCCGCGCTTGTCGCCTCGGCGTTCCTCATGGGCCTCGCGGGCAGCCTGCACTGCATGCTGATGTGCGGCGCGGCGTTCGGGGCGATCGCCCGGCACGGCGGCACGGCGCCGGTCTGGCGGCCGCTGCTGTCGTTGCATGCCGGCAGGATCGCCAGCTATGCCGCGGCCGGGGCGCTGATCGCGACGGGTGTTTCCGCCCTCGGCACGCTGCAGGCCGCCGGGCCGCTGCTGCGCCCGATCTGGAGCCTCGTTCATGTCGGCGCGGTCGCGCTCGGTCTGTGGCTCCTCTGGAAGGCGCGCGCACCGGCCTGGCTCTCGGTGGCGAATCCGAGGCTCGCCGCGGTCGCCGATCTCAAGGTCGTTCGCGTCGTCAAGCGCCTGCCGGCCTCGGGACGCGCTGCCGTCGCAGGCCTGTGCTGGGCCGGCATGCCCTGCGGCCTGCTGCAGTCGGCCTTGCTCGTGGCGGCGCTTGCGTCGGGACCGCTGCAAGGTGCCACGGTCATGGTCGCCTTCGCTTCGGCGTCGGCGCTCGGTCTCGGGCTGGGACCGCATCTCTGGTCTCGCCTGCGCTCGGCCGGCAACGGCGAGCGATGGGCGTCCGCTTCAGCCCGGCTGGCCGGGCTGCTCCTGGCCGCGTCGTCGCTCTTCGCGTTGTCGCACGGCCTGAGCGCGGCGATCGAGCAGGCGCTCTGCCGCGTGACCGGCTGAAGGGGGAGAGCGGCTGGACCGCTCCGGCTTCAGAGCCCGACGGTTGCAGTCCGA
>JALYXU010000141.1 GCA_030946925.1 Pseudomonadota bacterium | reverse complement strand
CCAGGCCGCGCTCGGGCAGCGCCGCGCAGTAGACGCCCTCGGCGCCGACCTTGCAGAAGACGCGGGCGCCGAGCCGTTCCATCACGCGCGTGTCGAAGCGGCCGCTGCCGGCGACCATGAACGGCTCGCGCGCAACCGCTTCGCGGAGGCGCCGGGCGGCACGGGCGTGGCCGAGGCTCAAGCCGGTGCCGCTGCCGAGGCGGGCAAAGGCGTGCGCGAGGTGGCGCAACGGAATCGCGAAGGCCGGGATCGAGCAGCCGTCGACGCCGCGCGGCGCACGCTCGAGGTCGAAGCCGGTGGTCGCCTGCAACGACGCGGTCACCGCTTGCATCACCGGATGCCCGGCGTCGACGTAGCCTGTCGCGAAACGGCGCAAGTCGGCGCCCTTGGCCAGGGCGCAGGCGACGCAGAGAAAGCCGGCGTGCTTGCCGGAACAGTTGTTGTGCAGCGCATTCGGCACGCGCCCGTCGACGGCGATGGCGCGGGCGACCGCGTCGATGCGCGGCCAATGCGTGCCGCACTCGAGCGCGGTGGCGTCGAGCCCCGCCTTGGCCAGCATGCCGGCGACGACGGCGACGTGACGCGGCTCGCCGTTGTGCGACGCGCACGCAACAGCCAGCTCGGCGTCGTCGAGATCGAGCCGGCCGGCGCTGCCGCTTTCGAACAACGGCAGCGCCTGCAGCACCTTGACCGCGGAGCGCGGATAGATCGGCCGCTCGATGTCGCCGATCGCCGTGACGACACCGCCGTCGGCGTCGAGGACGGCGATGGCGCCGCGATGGGCTGATTCGCGGACGCCGCCGCGGGTCGCTTCGACAAGGTCGGGATTCATCGTCATCGGTCGGCTGAGGTGCGACCACTGTAGCCGGCAGCGGTGCGACGGTTCGCCGGGGGGATGCATTGCTCTGTCGTCAGGCATCGTAGCGATGCCGGCCGACCGGCCACGCTGGTCTGCTACCGTCCCACGGTGACCCAGAGCTTTCCGCCGGGCGACGCCTGGTTCGCCGGCCGCGGCTGGCAGCCGTTTGCCTTCCAGCACGAGGTCTGGGCGGCGATGGGTGCAGGCAAGAGCGGCCTGCTGCATGCGACCACCGGGTCCGGCAAGACGTATGCGGTCTGGTTCGGCGCGATGGCGCGTGCGGTCGGGCTCGGCGTGCCGATGCATGGGACCGTGGCACCGCGGCTGGGCGTGCTGTGGCTGACGCCGATGCGGGCCCTCGCCGCCGATTCGGCGCGTGCCATCAAGGCGCCAATCGACGAGCTCGAGATGGCGTGGTCGGTCGGCATCCGCACCGGCGATACCCCACCCGCCGAGCGGGCCAAGCAGGACCGGCGCATGCCGACCGTGCTGGTCACGACGCCCGAATCGCTTTCCCTGATGCTGACGCGCGAGAGTGCCGCCGACGAGCTGGGCCACGTGCACACCGTCATCGTCGACGAGTGGCACGAGCTGATGGGCAACAAGCGCGGTGTGCAGGTGCAGCTGGCGCTGGCCCGACTCAAGCACTGGGATCCGGGCCTGGTCGTCTGGGGCCTGTCGGCGACCCTCGGCAACTTGGCCGAGGCGATGCATGTGCTGCTCGGCCACGAGCACGGCCAGATCGTTCGCGGCAAGGTCGCGAAGGACCTGGTCATCGACACCTTGCTGCCGATCAACCCCGGCCGGTTCTCGTGGGGCGGCCACCTCGGCAAGCAGATGCAGCAGCCGGTCGTTGCCGAGATCGAGCGGTCGACGACGACGCTGGTCTTCGTCAACATGCGCTCGCAGGCCGAGGCCTGGTACCAGCTGATCCTCCAGGAAAAGCCCGAGTGGGCCGGCCTGGTCGCCCTGCACCACGGCTCGCTCGACAAGGACACGCGCGACTGGGTCGAGCTGGGCCTGAAGGAAGGCCGGCTGAAGGCGGTGGTCGCGACATCGTCGCTCGACCTCGGCGTCGACTTTTTGCCGGTCGAGCGGGTCCTGCAGATCGGCTCCGCCAAAGGCGTGGCACGGCTGCTGCAGCGGGCCGGCCGAAGCGGCCATGCGCCAGGGCGGGCCAGCCGCATCACGCTGGTGCCGACCAACACGCTCGAGCTGGTCGAGGCGGCTGCGGCGCGGCGCGCGGCGATGGCCGGCAATGTCGAGAAGCGGGCCACCCCGGACAAGCCCTTCGACGTGCTGGTGCAGCACCTCGTCACCGTTGCGCTTGGCGGCGGCTTCGTGGCCGACGCGCTGTTCGAAGAAGTGAAGCGGGCCTGGGCCTACCGCAAGCTGACGCGCGGCGAATTCCAGTGGGCGCTGGACTTCGTGGTCCAGGGCGGCTCCAGCCTGACCGCCTATCCGGAGTACCACCGCGTCGTCGACATCGATGGCGTCTACCGGGTGCCTGACCGCGGCATCGCCCGGCGGCACAAGCTCAACGTCGGCACCATCGTCAGCGATTCGTCGATGCAGGTGAAGTACCTGACCGGCGGCCGCATCGGCGTGGTCGAGGAGGGCTTCGTGGCCCGGCTGAGAAAGGGCGACTGCTTCGTCTTCGCCGGGCGCAGCCTCGAGTTCGTGCGCGCCGAGGAGATGACCGCCTACGTCAAGCGCGCCGACGGCAAGAAGGCGGCGATGATCAGCTGGGCCGGCGCCAAGATGCCGCTTTCGAGCGAGCTCGCCGATGCGGTGATGGACGTACTGGCGGACGCGGCGCAGGGCGATTTCTTCGAGCCCGAGATGGAGGCGGCACGGCCGATGCTCGAGACACAGGCGCACCTCTCGCGCATCCCGACGCCGAAGACGCTGCTGGTCGAAAAGCTCGATTCACGGGAGGGCCAGCACCTTTTCCTCTATCCGTTCGCCGGTCGCAACGCGCACATCGGCCTGGGCAGCCTGCTCGCCTGGCGCTTGTCGAAAAGCGAGCCGAACACCTTCAGCATCGTCATCAACGACTACGGCCTCGAGCTGCTGAGCGCCAAGCCGGTCGACCCCGGGCCGCTGCTCGACCAGAGCCTGTTCGAGGAGGGTGACCTCCTGGAGGACGTGCTGGCGAGCCTGAACAGCAGTGAGCTGGCGCGGCGGCGCTTCCGCGAGATCGCCCGCGTCAGCGGCCTCATCAGCCAGGGCTTCCCCGGGCAGCCGAAGAGCACGCGCCAGCTGCAGGCCTCGAGCAAGCTCTTCTACGAAGTCTTTCGCAAGTACGACGCCGAGAACATGCTGCTCGGCCAGGCTGAGTCCGAGGTCCTGAGCCAGGAGCTCGACATCAGGCGGCTGAAGGAGGTGCTGAAGCGGATGCGCCAGCAGCGGCTGGTGTTCGTCGAGCTGGCAGTGCCGAGCCCGTTCGCATTGCCGCTGATGGTGGAGCGATTCCGGGAAAAGCTCAGCACCGAGAAGCTGAAGGACCGGCTGGAGCGGATGCTGAAGGAAATGGAGCAGGCCGCCGAACAGGGCTAGCGGGCCCCTGAACAGGGCGGCCTCGAGAACAACCTGCTACGCGGCGGCGAGCGCCCCCAAGGTCGAAGCATTCGACGCGGTTTCGTCGAAGCTGCCGTGCAGCGTCTGGGCCATGGCGTGGTCGAGCCCCATCGCGAAGTAGATGTAGGTCGAGCGGATCGCATTTTCGACGGCCTGGATGTCGGCCGGCGACGGCGCATTGCCGAGAAGCGTGGCGACGATCTCGAGCGCCTCCCAGGGATGGGTGTCGTCGTACTCGGCGTGAACGCGAAGCCAGCGCGTGGCCGGACCGCGGATGTCCATGGGCAGCGACTCCGCGTAGGTCGGCTTCGAGCAGACCAGGCAAGACCATTCCCCGGTCACGCCCTCGACGGCGTAGTTGGTGGCGGCCATCGCCACGGCCAGTCCGGCCCTGTCGCACACGTACCAGCACCAGTGGGCCAGCGATGACAGGGCCTCGACGTCGCCGCCCCGCTTCAGGTCGTCGAGCGTCAGATCGACCGACTTCGCCCATTCGACCCAATGCTCGGCGTGCTTCTGCTCGATGCGAATGTTGTGGATGAGGAAGCGCCGCGCCAGGTCTTCGCCGTGGTCGCCGCCGAAACTCAGCTTCTTCAGATTCATCGCCATGAATTGCGGGAATTGCTCGATGGTCGGCCAGGCGCCGATCATGAAAGTCCGCATCGCCTCTTTCGGCAGCAAGGCTTCGCGCATCAAGGCGAACAGCTCATGCTCCACCACGCGCATCTTGTCGCGCTCGGCGTTGCCGACGACACGCTGTAGCCACAGCGGGTAACTCGAAAGGCTCTTGAGTGCGCCTGTGCGCATGAAGGCTTGGGTCATCGAGGCTCGCTCCGGAATCGTGCGAGCTCGATTTTAAAGTTGCGAGCGCCGGTCGGCGACGTCGCCGGCGCGTCATAGCGCTTTTGTTGTAATGCGGCGCGGTTTTCGAATTTATTAATTGAGTGTCATCGACTCGGTCTGCCGTCGAGAACGTTGAGTAATTCCCGAAAATCAATCGGTTTCGTGATGTAGTCCTCGAAACCAATGGCCAAGGCGGCCTCGATCTGCTCGGGCAGGGCATCAGCCGAGAGCGCCACTAGGCGTATTCCCGCTGTTGACGGATCGGCGCGCAGCGCCTTCGCCAGCTCGATGCCCGTCATGTCACCCAGGTTCATGTCGACCAGCATGAGCTGCGGTGGATCGTGACGCGCCTTGTTGAACGCATCGGCCCCGGTTTCGGCGACGTCGAAGATGACTGACGGACGCAGCTTGACGAGCTCGCGAACGATCTCGACGTTGACCTCGTTGTCTTCGGCGTAGAGGACCCGGAGCGTTTCGTCGAGCTGGCCGTGCTGGCTGGGCGGGGAGTGGCTGCCCAGGGGCAGTGCTGCGGTGGCCGAGCAGGCCAGAGACAACGATGCCCGGGTGCCGCGGGCAAGCGTGCTTTCGATCCGCAGCCGGCCACGCATCAGCTCGACCAGGCGGCGCGACAGCACCAGTCCGATTCCGGTGCCTTCGATCTTCGAGTGTTCGGCGCCCAGGCGGTTGAAAGGCTCGAACAGGCGGGCCAGCTTGTCGGGTGCCATGCCCACGCCGTCATCGGCGATGTGCAGTTCGCAGCCGTCCCCAGCCACCTGCCAGCTCACTCGCACTTCGCCACCCGAGCGGTTGTACTTCACCGCATTGCTGAGCAGATTGACGAGCACCTGGCGCAGCCTCAGGCGATCGGCCGTAACCGATATGGGCCACGCCACGGCTGGGCCTTGCAGGCCCTCGATGACGGTCCTGACGCCGCCCGTGGCGGCCAGCGGCAGCACCATCGAGATCGCATCTTCGACCGCCGACCGCAGGTCGACCGCTTCGAGCTTGACGGTCATCTGACCCGACTCGACCCGCGACAGATCGAGCACGTCGTTGACCAGGGCCAGCAGATGCGCGCCGGCGTTTTCGATGTGCTGAATGTGCTCGAGCTGCTGCAGCGAAGGCGGCCGGGCGGCGTCGAGCCGAAGCAATTGGGCAAAGCCGAGCACTGCATTGAGCGGCGTTCGCAGCTCGTGGCTCATTCGCGAGAGGAATTCCGTCTTGGCGCGATTCGATGCTTCCAGCGCCGCATGGGCCTGGCGTTCGGCGCGTGCCGTCTGCAGGCCCGTGACGTCGCGAAGGACCGCCGTCACCAGTCGCCCCCGCTCCGTCTCCAGGCTCGACAGCGAGGCTTCGAGCGGGAACTCGTGGCCATCGTTTCGCTTGCCGAAGAGCTCGCGCACCTTGTTGTCGGCGCCCTCCAGGCGGAGCTCCTGGGCGCGCGAGCCCTCGCCGCGGTGCGGCCGGCGCGGGATGAAGCGCTCCACCGTGCTGCCGATGGCCTGGGCCGCCGCCACCCCGAACAGCCGTTCCGCGGCCCGGTTGAAGACGACGATGCGCTCGTTGTCGTCGATGGTCAGGACGCCGTCGTTGACGGCATCGACGAGGCCGGCGATGCGGACCTCGCCTTGGCGCAATGCCGCCTGCAAGTGGGTTCGTTCGGTGATGTCGAAGAAGGTCGCCACCGCGCCGTGCAGTTGCCCGTCCTCGAACATCGGATGCGACCAGTACTCGACCGGGAACGAGGTTCCGTCGCGGCGCCAGAGCACCTCGTCGCTGATGTGAAGCTCGCGCTGTTCCCGATAGGACCGGGCGATCCGCGACTCGCCGGCGGGGCGGCCATTGCCCTCGGCCTGCGATTGGTGGATCGACGCGTGCAATTCGCGGCCGAGAAGATCGGCTTCGTCGGCATAGCCCAGCATCCTCAGGGCCGATCGGTTGATGAAGGTGCAGCGGCCCTGCGTGTCGACGCCATAGAGTCCCTCCGCCGCCGAGTCGAGCAGGCGCTGCAGTGACGCGCCGCGGCGACGAACTTCCTCATCGGTCGCGGCCTGGACCCGGGCGCTGTGCCGCACGAAGGCCAGGCCGCTGAGCCCGAGCAAGCCGGCCAGGCCGAGGTTCAGGCCGAGCAGCAGGCGCTGGCTCAGGCGGGCGCCGTCGCCGAGTTGAGTCGCGAACCGGAGCTCGAGCGGCGTCAGGCGCTTGTTGAGTTCCTGCGCGGCCTGCCGCAGCTGAGTCACCTCGAGGGCACGGACGTCGCCGGCGCGGATCCGTTGATGGGCCTGCTCGGCGAGTCGCCGCATCTCCTCGATCAAGAGGTCGCCTTCGGTCCAGGTCGCGATCGCGTCGGCCATCAACGGCGTGTCGTGGAACCAGCTGAACAACCGGATGACGCCAGGGATGTCGTCGGCGTGGGTGCCACTCTGAAGCAAGCCTTTGCGTGCCCGTTCGGTGTCGACCATGCGCCGCTGCATCGCCTCGCGTGCCAGCCGATCGCCGATCGGCGCGGCAATCGCCGTCAGGAAGCGTTGGTAATCTTCTTCGCGATGGAATTCGGCGTATTCGATCAGATGGATCTGGGCGTCCTTCTGGCCTTTCGAGTAGAGGCTCTCGCCGGTGCCGTAGGCCCGCACCGCGGACAGCAGGTCGATGCTGAGAATCGCCACCAGCAACTGCAGTCCGACGATGCCGCCGAAGACGATGAGGACCGGCCGGGAGCGCCGGTTGCGAGTCATGGAGATCGCCGATCCATCCGGGAATATAGCCAACCCGGCGCTGCCGAGGCATCGCCGCGTGGCGTCCGGCAGCTACCGGGCAGCGCACCCGCCGGTGGTACAAGGGCACCCTGCAACAACAACCCCGACGAGAGGTGAAGATGAGCGCTGACCGAGACCGAGGCATCCGCAGGCAAAAGCAGAAGCGCGCCAAGGAAAGGAAGAAGCAGGCCCGGCAGCAGCCGCCGGCCGGCCAGCAGTCCGGCGCCTTCGCCAAGGCCGCGGCGCGGCCGGCCTGAGGACGGCGCATCGATTCGATGGCCGTCGCGGTTTTGGGGAGATCCGGGCCAGCTTGCGAACGATCGCACGATGCGCGCCGCGGATGTCCCTGCCGGGCGGCAGTCATTCTCAAGACCGCGCACTGACTGCCGAAACCCGGTATGTCCAAACCCATCACGAGCCGGGCCACACCCCATGTCCGCACGACCGCCGATTCGCAAGGCGCTGCGCACCACGCCCTTGGGTGAGCAGCGCGCAGTCGCGCCAGTCGATCACAAGCGCGGATCGCTCGGCTGGGTCAGAGACGTCCTCAGCCGTTCGATCGGCCTGGAGCAGCGGCGAAAGCTCTTACCGCCGGGACCGGTCGACCACCGCCGGACAGCGGCCGCGGAGCAGCCGCCCGCCCTGTTGCTGCAGCAGCGCGCCGAGCTCGGCGCGCGCCTGCTGGTCCACGACCCCGCCACCCAGACCGTGCGCAACCTGTTCCTGGTGCACGACGAGCTCGGGCGCGGCGGCTGGCCAGCGGTTTCGGCGATGCCGCGCCCGCTCATGGACAAGGCCCTGGCCGAGGCCGAGATGCTCGCCATCCAGGAAGCCTCGCCTCTGCTGACGACGATCATCGAACAGCTGCGCGATCTCGGCGTCGCTGCCGACATGCGTGCCGAACACGCGGCCTTGAAGCGGGGCTGGGAAAAGCCGGCGATTCCCGAGGTGTCCGAGGCGACCCACGAGGAGTACGACCTGATGGAGCGCAGCTGGATCGGCACCATTCCGGCGGAGCTGGAGTCACCCACGGCAGTCACGCACCGGGGCGGGTGAGGCTTCGGCCCGGCCAGGCTTTTCCCGCCTGGCCCGGGCTACCATGCGGTGCGGCCTCGCGATGGACGATCCCGCTTTTGTCGATACCGCCGCGCTGGTCACGCGATGCTGCGCTGGAGACGCCGCCGCCTGGGCCGGGCTGGTGCACCGTTACCTTGCATCAGCTCCGGCTCGGCCGGCGCACGGTGTCGATGACGCGTGCCGACGACGCTGAAGTCGCCGGCATCGAAGACAGCGTCGCCGACGATGTGATCCTGCCTGAGCAGCTGCTCGACGACCTACAGCAGCTCGACGTGCTGCGCCACGGCCTCGATCTGCTCGGTGCCCGCTGCCGCGATCTGCTGCTTCTGATCTTTCGCGACGACGACGATCGGCTCGCTTACGACGAGAGCAGCGTGACGGCGACGCTGGCGGTGGCTGGGGCGGTGGTGTTGGTGCACCGAGCGGCTTCGCCTTGTCGGTCTCGCTGGGCAACCAGGGCACGGTCACGAGCACGCCGTCCGGCATCAACTGCGGCGCGAGCTGCAGCGCGACGTATGCGTCGGGCTCGGCAGTCACGCTGTCGGCGACGCCGCGTCCAGGGCTGGCGTTTTCCGGCTGGAGCGGTGCCTGCACCGGGACCGAGCCGACTTGCACCGTGCTGATGAGCAAGGCGCTTTCGGTGCGAGCGGGCTTCACCAAGTAGAGCGACCAGAAGAGACGCGTGCGCGTCGGGCAACCGACCCGCACGCCTGCAAGTGCAGGCTGTGGCATCCTGCGGCGATGGTCGAGCATCACCTGGACATCGCGACCGCCGACGGGGCGATGAACAGCTTCGTCGTGCACCCCGAAGAGGGCGGTCCGTTTCCGGTCGTGCTGTTCTACATGGACGCGCCCGGCAAGCGCGAAGAGCTGCACGACATGGCCAGGCGGATCGCCGCGGTCGGCTACTACGTGGTGTTGCCGAACCTCTACTACCGCGTGTCGCTCGACTTCCAGCTGACCGAGCGCACCGAGGCGATGATGGCCCGCATGTTCTCGCTGATGGCCACGCTCGGCGCTGCCACCGCGCAATGCGACACCGAGGCCATGCTCCGCTTCGTCGACGCCCACCCCGAAGCCGACGGCAAACGGATCGGCGCGCTCGGCTACTGCATGAGCGGGCCGCAGGTGATGTGGGCGGCCGCCGCCTATCCGGAGCGGTTCCGCTGCATCGCCTCGATCTACGGCGCCAACATGGTCACCGATCGGGCCGATTCGCCGCACCGGATGGCGCCGCGGATTCGCTGCGACAGCTATTTCGCATGCGCTGAGATCGACAAGTGGGCGCCGGTCGCCGACGTCGAGACGCTCGAGGCGGCGTTGCGACAAGCCGGCACGCCGCACCGGCTCGAGTGGTATCCCGGGGTCGAGCACGGCTTCGCGTTTCCGGGCCGCACCGGCATCTACAACCGCGCCGCCGCGGAGCGGCATTGGGAGCGCCTGTTCAGCCTCTTCGCCCGGACGTTGCAGGCGACGCCGCACTGACCCCAGTCCCGGTCGAGCGCGCGTTCGTCGCTGCAGTCGCCCGCAGCGCATGCGCCCCAATCTCAAACCCGAGCTTGGCTGAGTACCCTCGAACGATCTTGTAGATCGCATCCGCTGTGGTTGCCTTGACCCAGCCCGCCAGCCCGATTGCTGACGGCCCTAACGAGGGCCCCTGTCGTCTCCAACCCGCGTCCATGGCCTCGAGGTAGTCAACGATCAAACCGCTCGCGGCTGGGTGCACGTCCTGAAGTCGCTGGTACTCCTTGCCTCCCGTTGGCTTTGTTGGTCGAG
>JALYXU010000138.1 GCA_030946925.1 Pseudomonadota bacterium | reverse complement strand
TGGACGTATCGGCCAGGGCATCGATCCCCTTCTGCCCGATCTCTTGCGCCTTCGCAGAAGCCTTCTCCAGCGCCGGGGTCGCCTCGTCGCGCAGCTGATCCACCTTGCCAGCTGCCGCGCTGGCCGCGTGGCCGAGCCCCTGCTGGGCGGTACGAATGCCATCGTTCACGGCGCCGGCGGCCTTGTCTGCTGCCGCGCCGCCCACTTTGGGGAAATTACCAGTCGTGTCCATGATGAGTCCGTTCAAGTGTTTGCAGCTCTCGGCAGACCACGTGCCAGCCCAGGTTGTGCTCGCTGCGTGATCCCTAGACTGTACGAATGTCCAGTACGCTACAGCCTCCGGTCCCGTTCACCGGGCAGTTCGTTCGCGAGCGCCTGCGCGACGAGGCCGGCGAACGACGCTTCCGAGGGGCTCCCCCAACTCGGTGCTCATCACCCGCCCGCCGGGGCGCAGGACGCGTCTGAAGGGCCGCTGCCTCCCGCAGCATGGTCGCCGACTCGCTTGAGATCGGGGCCAATGCACATCCTTTTGGACATTGGCAGCGGAATCGACCGGCGTTCTCAACTTCTAGAGCTCTCCTGCGGCCGGCCTGCCCGGCAGTCGAGCCGTCCCTACCGACATCCGACGGCTGGCCAAGACGACGGCCACGACCGCAAACGCGAAGACGACGAGCGTTACGTCGAGCCGCTCGCCGAGAATAGGTACTGCGAACAGCATTGCAAGGAAAGGCTGGAGCACCTGAACCTGACTCACTCGCACGGTCCCGCCGAGCGCCAGGCCGCGGTACCACGCGAAAAAGCCGAGCCACATCGAGAACACGGTGACGTAGCCGAAGCCGCCCCAGGCGGCGGCGCTCGCGCCCCTGTCAGGCCAAGTCGCGATCGTTGCCGGGATCGTGAGGGGCAGGCTCGCGACGAGCACCCAGCAAATCGCGCTCTCGGCGGCAATTTCGGACGACAACCGTGCGCCGGCGACGTAGCCGACAGCAGCGCTCGCGACCGATACCAGCAGCAACACATCCGCCACAGCGAGGCCGCCGCTGCTGTGCCAGGCGGCGAAGGCGACGACAAGCGCCGTGCCAAGGCACGCGCAAAGCCAGAAGCCCAGCGACGGACGTTGGCGGAACCACGCTGCGGCGGCTACGGCAGTCGCGAGCGGCAACACGCCGGTGATGACTGCGGCGTGCATCGCGTCCACGCGACGCAAAGCGAGAGCTAGAAAGAGAGGGAAGCCCACGACGGTGCCCAGTGCTGACACGAAAACCGACGACCAGAGATGTCGGGCCGGCGGCGCGGCGCGCGCCGCTGCCAGCCATGCGCAGCTAAGGAGGCCCGCGCCGGCTGCCCGCCCGCCGGTGACAAAGAGCGGAGGCAGCTGCGGTTCGCCCGCCGGACCGACCGCCAGGCGCGTCATCGGCAACGTCAGGGCGAAGATGATTACGCCGAGCAGGCCGAAGGCCAGCCCGCGTGCTTCGTCTTGCTTGTCCACTCGAATCCTTTACCGATCGCAAGTTGCTCAGCGTTGTGCTTCGATCTCGTCGGCAATGGTCTGGCTTGGCTCGCAAGCTGTTTGAAGGGCGGCCTCGTTCTCGCAAGCGAGCGTCAGCAGCCGCCCTCTAGGAGCAAGCACTTGCGGGAGTCCAGAGTTGCTCTCCGTCTGCCCCTCACAGGCGCGGGTGGCTTCAGCCAGGAAGGTGACAGGCCGGCGTCCTGTCGAACGCAGGACATCCTCTGGTCACGACCTGTTCTGCGCACGGACGGACCTTTTCGCACCGCCAGCGTCGGACGCTCCGTCAGGTACTGGCCTCGGAATCTTCGCGGACCCGGCATGATCAGAAGCCGCTGGCCACGAGCGCATGGCCATCCTCACGCTGGCGAGGAGGCTCTTTCTCGAAGCACCGTCCTTGGCCTGCATCGACATGCCCTGATAGACCGTCGCATAGAAATTGGCGAGCGAGAACGCATCCGTGTCGGGCGGCAGTTCACCCTCGTCGATGCCTTTCTGAATCCGCTCCGCCATGCTCCTGACATAAAGGGCGCGCCGCTTGGCAACCACCGCCTGCACATGTTCGGCGGAAATGGAGCAGTTGGTCGTGGCCATCACCATCATGCAACCGTGTGGTTGGCAGTTGTCCGTCAACTGCGCCGCGCCCTCCTCCAACATTCGCTGGACGGCTCCGCGCGCCGTGGGCTCCTCGGCGAGCGCCCTTGGGCCAAAACCACCCGGGCCTTTGCCGTAGGCCTCGATCGCTTCGAGAA
This sequence comes from Pseudomonadota bacterium, assembly GCA_030946925.1. GTDB lineage: Bacteria > Pseudomonadota > Gammaproteobacteria > Burkholderiales > Burkholderiaceae_C > Schlegelella_A. Next base: position 5,407 of record JALYXU010000138.1, on the reverse strand, counting down.
ACAAGTGCTCCTTGTCGCCGAAGGCGGTGTAGAGGCTAGGCGGCGTGATCCCCATCGCGGCGGTCAGGTCGGCGACGGAGGCGGCCTCGTAGCCGCGCTCCCAGAACACGTGCATCGCCTTGTCGAGAGCGACTTCGCGATTGAACGAAAGCGGCCGCCCACGCGCTTTCGCTGGCCCCTGTGCCGGCACGCACGTCGCGTTGAAGGCGGTCTTGGCAATCCGCTTGCTGGTCTCGATCTTGCTTTTCATAGCGATCGCTAAAATAAATCCTTGACCTGCCCTCGCACCGTGGCTACATTCTGCCACATGTCGTAGCGCTCGCTACGAATCACCACGCTCCCGGCCGGATTGCGGCGCAACTGCAAGCAAGCCGTGCCCTTGCGGCACTCTGGACGGATGGAGCTCGAAAGAACTTTGCCATGAACTCGAAATCCCTCCGCTTACATCCACGCCTGCTGATGGGAGGCACGACCACCATCGCCATCGCGGCGATGTTCCTCATGGTGGGCTGCGGTGGGCCCGCCGATGCTCAGGGAGGCCCGCCTCAAGCACCACCGGTGAGCGTGGCTCCTGCGGTGCAGCGGCAGGTCGCCGACAGCGAGGAATTCAGTGGGCGCCTCGAAGCGGCCGAGTACGTCGAGCTGCGGCCGCGGGTCGGCGGCACCATCGACAAGGTTCATTTCGCCGACGGCGCCCTTGTGCGCAAAGGCGATCTGCTGTTCTCGATCGACCCGCGGGCCTTCGAGGCCGAAGCGGCGCGGGCGCAGTCTCAGCTCGCGTCCACGAAGGCGAAGTACGAGCTCGCGCAGAGCGAGCTGGCCCGCGCGAAGAACCTGCTCGACTCGCAGGCCGTCTCGAAGCAGGAGGTCGACCAGCTGAGCTCCGGTCAGCGCACATCGCAAGCCGACATCCAGGGCGCCGAAGCCGCCTTGCGGATCGCCCGGCTCAACGTCGAGTATGCGCAACTACGTGCACCGATTGCCGGCCGCATCTCGCGCACGAACGTGACCGCCGGCAACGTCGTCAACGAGCAGTCGGTGCTAACGACGATCGCCGGCGTGAGCAAGGTCTACGCCTATTTCGACGGCAGCGAGCGCACGTATCTGCGCCTGAAGGACGCCAAGGCCGGAGCAAAGGCACCGAAGGTGCGCATGGCTCTCCTCGATGAGCAAGGCTTTCCGCACGAGGGGCAGGTCGACTTCATCGACAACCGGCTCAATCCGCAGACCGGCGCCATCCGTATGCGGGTGAGCTTCGATAACGCGACCGGGCGCTTCACGCCTGGCCTCAGCGCGCGGCTGCGCATGGAAAGCGCCACGGCCTACGACGCCGTGCTCGTGCCCGAGCGCGCGATCGGCACCGATCAGAACAAGAAATTCGTCTACGTCGTCGAGGCCGACGGCAAACCGCAGTTCCGGGAGGTGCGCCTGGGGGCCCTCGCCGAGGGAATGCGCATCGTGCAGGGCAACGTCAAGGGCGGAGAGCACGTGGTCGTCGACGGCTTGCAACGGATCCAGCCCGGCATGACGGTCGCACCGCAGCTGCTGCCGAGCGATGCCAAGGGCATGCCGATCTTCGCGCCGCCCGGAAGCGGCCCGGGCGCTCCGCCCCCCGCCGAGAAGAAATCGGTTGCCAAGAGCTGAGCGAGAAAACTGAAGTCATGGACATCTCCCGCTTCTTCATCGACCGCCCGCGTTTCGCGGCAGTGCTGTCGATCATCATCTTCCTGCTCGGCCTGCTGGCGATCTTTCGCCTGCCGGTCTCCGAGTACCCCGAGGTGGCGCCGCCGCAGATCGTTGTCCGGGCGCAGTTCCCGGGCGCCAACCCGCGCGTCATCTCCGAGACCGTCGCCACGCCGCTGGAAGAGCAGATCAACGGCGTCGAGAACCTGCTGTACTTCGAGTCGCAGGGTACCGCCGACGGCAGCATGACGCTGACCGTGACCTTCAAGATCGGCACCAATCCCGAGGTCGCCGAGACGGCGGTGCAGAACCGCATCAACCGGGCCCTGCCGCGCCTGCCCGAGATCGTGCGACAGATCGGGGTCACCACCGAGAAGTCGAGCCCCAACCTGACCATGGTGGTGCACCTGGTCAGCCCCGACAACAGCCGCGACGCGCTCTATCTGCGCAACTACGGCCAGCTGCACGTGCGCGACCAGTTGCTGCGCATTCCCGGCATGGGCTCGGTGATCCTGTTCGGCGCCGGCGACTACGCGATGCGGATCTGGCTCGATCCGGGCAAGCTGGCGGCGCGCAGCATCACGACGGGAGAGGTCGTCGCCGCGATTCGCGAGCAGAACGCCGAGGTCGCGGCCGGGACCGTCGGCGGGCCGCCCTCGCCGCGGGGCACCGAGTTCCAGCTCGCCGTCAACACCCAGGGCCGCCTCGTCAGCGAGGAACAGTTCGCCGACATCATCATCCGCACCGAGCCGGCCACCGGCGGCCTCATTCGCATTCGCGACGTCGGCCGGGTCGAGCTCTCGGCCGGCAGCTACTCGCTGCGCAGCCTGCTCAACAACAAGGAAGCCGCGGCCATCGCCGTCTTCCAGGCGCCCGGCTCGAACGCGCTGGCGTTGTCGGACAACGTCCGCGCCACCATGGAACGGCTGAAGGCCGACTTTCCGCAGGGCATGGGCTACAGCATCGTCTACGACCCGACGCGATTCGTGCAGACGTCGATCCAGAAAGTGATCGAGACCCTGTTCATCGCGGTGGCGCTGGTGGTGCTGGTCGTCATCGTCTTCCTGCAGACCTGGCGCGCCTCGATCATTCCGCTGATCGCCGTGCCGGTGTCGATTGTCGGCACCTTCACGTTCCTGCTGCTGCTCGGCTACTCGATCAATACCCTGACCCTGTTCGGGCTGGTGCTGGCGATCGGCATCGTCGTCGACGACGCGATCGTCGTCGTCGAGAACGCCGAGCGCAACATCGAGAGCGGCCTGAGCGCGCACGACGCCACCGTGAAGGCGATGCAGGAGGTGTCGCGGCCGATCGTCGCCATCGCGCTGGTGCTCTGTGCCGTGTTCGTGCCGCTCGCCTTCGTGCCCGGCCTCACCGGCCAGTTCTACAAGCAGTTCGCGGTGACGATCGCCATCAGCACCGTCATCTCGGCCTTCAACTCGCTGACGCTGTCGCCGGCGCTGAGCGCCCTGCTGCTGCGCCCGCACGACGCGCCGAAAGACTGGCTGATGCGCGGCATGGACCGGGTCTTCGGTCCGTTCTTCCGCTGGTTCAACGGCTGGTTCGGCAGGCGCAGCACGGCCTACGGCCACGGGGTGACGCGGATCGTCCAGCGCAAAGGGGTCGCGATCGCCGTCTACGCGGTCCTGCTTGCCTTGACGGCGTTCCTCTTCACGCGCATTCCATCCGGCTTCGTTCCGGCGCCCGACAAGCAGTATCTGATCGGCATCGCCCAGCTGCCGGCGGGAGCCTCGCTCGACCGCACCGACGCCGTCATCCGGCAGATGAGCGACATCGCCCTGAAGGTGCCGGGCATCGTCGATTCGGTCGCATTCCCCGGCCTCTCGATCGCCGGCTTCTCGGCGGCGCCGAACGAGGGCATCGTCTTCTTCGGCCTGAAGCCGTTCGAGGAGCGCACCTCGGCCGACCTCTCGAAAGGCGCGATTCTCGGCAAGGTCAACGGCGCCATCCAGCAGATCCAGGGCGCGCGCATGTTCGTCGTGCCGCCGCCGGCGGTCGACGGCCTCGGCAACGCCGGCGGCTTCAAGCTGCAGGTCCAGGACCGGGAGGGCCTCGGCGAGCAGGCCTTGTACGGAGCCGTGTGGGGAACGCTCGGCCAGGTGTACGGCAACCCGAAGTCGGGCATCGGCACGCCCTTTTCCACCTACGACATCAACGTGCCGCAGCTCTATGCCAACGTCGACCGCGAGCGGGCCAAGCAGATGGGCGTCAAGCTCGGCGACATCTACGACACGATGCAGGTCTATCTCGGCTCGCTCTACGTCAACGACTTCAGCAAGTTCGGCAAGACCTACCAGGTCGTGGTCCAGGCCGACGCCCCTTACCGGGCCGATGCCGAAGCGATCACCGCCCTGAAGACCCGCAACGGCGCCGGCGACATGGTGCCGCTCGGCGCCCTGATGAAGGTCGAGCCGACGTTCGGGCCGACCCGGGTGACGCGCTACAACGGCTTCCCGTCGGCCGACATCAACGGCGCCGCCAAGCCGGGCTTTTCGTCCGGGCAGGCGGAGACCGAGATCGAAGCGCTGCTCAAGCGCACCCTGACGCGCGGCATGGCATTCGAGTGGACCGAGCTCACATTCCAGGACCGCCTCACCCGCGACATCACCGTGCCCGGGACGACGACCACGGTGCCGGTGCTCGCCGCGGTGATGATGATGGCGGTGCTGCTCGTCATCCTGGTGTTGTCGGCGCAGTACGAGAGCTGGAGCCTGCCCATGGCGATCGTCCTGATCGTGCCGATGTGCGTTCTCGCGGCCCTGTTCGGCGTCTGGCTGTCGCACCTGCCGCCGTTCGGCCAGCCCGGCGACCTCAACATCTTCACCCAGGTCGCGCTGGTCGTGCTGGTCGGCCTGGCTTGCAAGAACGCGATCCTGATCGTCGAGTTCGCGAAGGAGCTCGAGGAGCGTGGCGAGGCCCTCCTCGACGCGATCATCCACGCCTGCAGGATGCGCCTCAGGCCGATCCTGATGACGTCGATCGCGTTCTGTGCCGGCGTCTTGCCGCTGATCTTCGGCAGCGGTGCCGGCAGCGAGATGCGCCGGGCCATGGGCATCGCGGTGTTCTCCGGAATGCTCGGCGTCACCTTCTTCGGCATCTTCCTGACGCCGGTGTTCTACGTGCTGCTGCGCGGACGCCGCGCGAAGCGGCTGGCTGCCGCGGCCGCAGGTAAGCCGGGGTCCGTCGCAGCGTCGACGGTCGCGGTCGGCGCCGATGGCAGCGCCGTTCTGCAGGCGCCGCCGCAGCGTCCCGGCAAGGACGGCCATGCATAAGCAGAGACCTGCTCCGCTCGGCACCGCCATCGGCATGGGCATCGGCACCGGCATGGCCCTGGTCCTGTCCGCCTGCGCGGTCGGGCCCGACTACCGCGCACCTGGCGTCGCTCTCGACGCCAGCTACGTTCATGCCGGTGCGGCATCGGTCAACGCTGCCGCGCCGGGCGCCGAGATCGCCCGCTTCTGGCGCGGCTTCGACGATGCGGCGCTGTCGCAGCTGGTCGAGCGTGCGCTCGCCGCCAACGGCGACGTTCGCGTCGCCGAGGCGAGGCTGCGCGAATCGCGGGCACTGCTGCAGGGAGCTCGCGCCGAATTGCTGCCCGAGGTGAGCGCGACTGCCGGCGCCAGCCGTGCGCTGGCGCCGGGCTATCTGCAGCCGGGGGCCTCGAGCAGCCAGCGCACGGCGACCGTCTACGACGCCGAGTTCA
>JALYXU010000044.1 GCA_030946925.1 Pseudomonadota bacterium | reverse complement strand
TGCCGGTGTGGCCGAGCCAGCGGCCGCTGCGCAGGGCCTCGGCGAAGCCGACCATGCGGTCGAGCACGCCGTGGACTTCGGCGACGACATCGACGCCGTCGACCAGCAGCGTCGCATCGCGCGGCAGCCGCAGCGCGACGTGCAGCACCGAGCGTTTCTCGGTGCGGTTGATGACGTCGCCGCGGAACATCGCGGCGGTCCGCTCGCGCACGCCGCATTCGCTGGCCAGGCCGGCAAGCAGCGTCATCGTTTCTTCGCTGACGCGGTTCTTCGAGTAGTCGAGGTAGAGACCGGCGGCTTCGAGCACCAGGCGCTCGCCGCGCCTGGCGTCCCGCGCGAACAGGTCGCGCAGATGCACCTCGGCCACCGCGCGGTGATGCGCGGCCAGCGCCTGCCAGGCCGGCCGATCGTGCAGCGCGGTCGCCTGTGCGTCGGACCGGTTGCTCACTTCGAGCCGGCCGTGGCGAGCTGCGCGCTCTTGTCGCGGATGCCGCCGAGCAGGCTCGCCCACGACTTCGAGAAGGCTGCGGCGGCGTCGTGCTGCAGACGCGCGGCCAGCGCCGCGTCGTCGACACCTTGCCGGGCCAGCTCGGCGATCACCGCCTCGGCGTCGCCGCCGTCGGCGGCCATCACGGCGCCGATGCGGCCGTGGTCGGCAAGCGCTTTCAGGGTCTTCTCCGGAATGGTGTTGACGGTGTCGGGCGCTGCCAGGGCTTCGACATACAAGGTGTCGGAGGCAGCCGGGTCCTTGACGCCGGTGCTGGCCCAGAGGAGCCGCTGCGGATGCGCGCCGGCCGCCGCGAGCCGTTGCCAGCGCGCCGAGGCGAGCAGCTCGCGATAGGCCTTGTAGGTGCGCTGGGCGATGGCGATGCCGAGCTTGTTGCGGAACTCCGGCGTCACCTGGTCCTTGACCGCGACGTCCCAGCGGCTGACGAAGAGCGATGCCACCGACTCGACCTTCGGATCGAGGCCGGCGGCGAGGCGCCGCTCGATGCCGCGCAGATACGCCTCGGCCGCGGCGAGATACTGCTCGCGAGAGAAGAGCAGGGTGACGTTGATCGGCACGCCGGCGAAGATCGATTCCTCGATCGCCTCGACCCCCGCCGGCGTGCCGGGGATCTTGATGTAGAGGTTGGGCCGCGCCGCCGTCTTGTGCAGGCTGCGCGCGGCCTCGATGGTCCTGGTGGCGTCGTCGGCGATCAGCGGCGAGACCTCGAGCGAGACCCAGCCATCGATGCCGCCGGTCGCCTCGTGGACCGGCCGGAACAGGTCGGCGGCGCGCGTCAGGTCCTGCATCGCCACGGCGAAGAACAGGTCCTCGCCCGACTTCCCGGCAGCAGCCAGCTGGCCGATCTGCGCATCGTAGGAGTCGCCCGCGGCGATCGCCTGCTCGAAGATGGTCGGGTTCGACGTGAGGCCGGTGACCGAGAGCTCGTCGATGTAGCGCTTCAGGGTGCCGTCGCCGAGGATCTGGCGCGTGATGTTGTCGAGCCAGAGGCTCTGGCCGAGGTCGTGCAGCTGCTTCGTCTTGTCGTTCATGAATTCTCCTGCGTGGTGGCCCCGAGCAGCGACCTGCGGTCGTGCCGGAGCAGATCGCCGATGCGCTCGACGGTGATGTCGGCGGCCGGGTAGCGGGCCAGGTTGGCCGGGTCCGAGGCATAGTGGCCCTGGCGCGGAAAGACAGTGATGAGGCGCTCGCCCCACACCGTCTTCATCTCGGTCAGGATGCGCTGCTTGTCGTCCACCATCACGTAGCGGCGGGCCGGGTAGTGGCGCGCGACCGAATCGAGCATCAGCTCCTTGTGGATGTAGATCAGGACCCGGCCCGAGACGGCGTCCCAGAGGCCGGAGCGCTGGACCTTGCGCGGCTGGAACACGACGTCGCCATCGGAGAGGATCACGGTCGGGCCGAGCTTGTCGAGATGGGCGATGACCTCGAGGGCGCGTGGATAGAGCCGCTCGGCGAAGGCGTAGTCGACCAGGTAGTTCGAGATCTGCAGCAGCCGCTGCGCGCCGGCGTCGTCGGCCTCGAAGACGGCGCGGTAGCGTTGCAGCGCGCCGAGGTAGTCGGCGTAGCCGAGCTCCTCGCGGAGCGCCTCGAACATGGTCCAGTAACGCGCCGAGCTGGCGGCGCCGAATTCACGCTCGAGGTGGCCGCGCAGGTCGGCGATGACGGCGTCGTTGTCGAGCAGCGTGTTGTCGACGTCGAGCAGGAAGACGACCTCGTCGCTCATGACCATGTGCAGCCGAGCCTTGCCTTCACGCGGCGCCGTCGGCAGGCTTTTCGACGTGGCCGCCGAACTCGCGGCGCATCGCCGACAGCACCTGATTGGCGAAGCCGGCCTCGCCGCGCGAGCTGAAGCGGTCGTAGAGCGCGGCGCTGAGCACGTGCGTCGGCACCGCCTCGTCGATCGCCGCCTGAATGCTCCAGCGGCCCTCGCCGGAGTCGGAGACACGGTCGCCGTAAGCCGCGAGCGTCGGGTCGGTCTGCAGGGCGTTGGCCGTCAGATCGAGCAGCCAGGAGCCGATCACGCTGCCGCGCCGCCAGACCTCGGTGATCTCCGGCAGGTTCATCTCGTATTGATAGAAGTCGGGGTCGCGAAGCGGCGTGGTCTCGGCATCGACCGCGTGCGCGCGCTTGCCGACATCGGCGTTGCGCAGGATGTTCAGACCTTCCGCGTAAGCCGCCATGACGCCGTACTCGATGCCGTTGTGGACCATCTTGACGAGTTCATGTCGTAGGCGACGCACTGATGGCCGTGCTGCTGCAGGCGCCGCACCATGCTCGCGCCCATGCGACCGAGGCCAATCATCGCAAGCTGCATTCGTTTCCCCTGGAGACGTTCCGGCTCCTTGTAGCATGCAAGCAGTGGCTCGTATGTCGGAGGCCGGAGCGAAGCGCGATGCCGGAAACTGCTCGGGAACAACGCTGTCGATGGCATCCGGTGCAGGATGCTGCAGCGATGCGCGAGGCCGCGGTGGCGCGGATCCTGGCGGCGGCCGGAACCGCCATCGCCGCCCGCGGCCGCTTCCTGATCGTTCTGGCCGGCGGCAGCACGCCGCGCGGGGTCTACGAGTCGTTGCGCGCGGCCCGATCCGACTGGCCGGCGTGGCATGTCTACTACGGCGACGAGCGCTGCCTGCCGGTCGGCGACGACGCGCGCAATTCGCGGATGGCGGCAGGGGCCTGGCTCGACCACGTGCCGATCCCGGCAGGACAGATCCACGCGATCCCGGCCGAGCTCGGGCCGACCCGAGGCGCCGCTCGCTACGCCGAGCTGCTCGGAACGGTCGGCGACTTCGACCTGGTCCTGCTCGGCCTCGGCGAGGACGGCCATACCGCCAGCCTGTTCCCCGGCCACCCGCTCGGTGACAGTGCCGGCGCCGTCGACGTGCTGCCGGTGCTCGATGCGCCTAAGCCGCCGCCCGAGCGCGTCTCGCTCGGGGCCCGGCGGCTCAGCCGCAGCGCCGAAGTGATTTTCCTGGTCAGCGGCGACGACAAGCGCGCTGCCGTGGCGCAGTGGCGCAGCGGAGCGCCGATTCCGGCTCGGGCGATCGCACCCGACGCCGGCGTCGACGTCATTGTCGAGGCCCGTTCGATAGGCTGAACGTCGTGCAGCAGAAGCGAAAAGAGGTGCTCGCCTGGCGTCTGTCCAGAGCGTAAACGCTAGTGCGCCAGGCGCCGATTTCCCGTCTCATTGCAAGCCGACGCCGCAGCCGCTCAGAGCGCACTTGTTTGACGTCGACCTCAGGAGACCAAATGGAAACGTCACTCGATTTTTCGGCGCGCGCGGTCAAGCTTGCATTGACGTTCGGCGTGGCCGGCGGCCTGGCGGCTTGCGGCGGCAGCGACTATCTGCCCAGCAACGTTCTGCCGGCCAACGTCACCCAACAAACGATCACCGTCTATTCGGCGACCGCGCCGGCCAGCGGCGTCCTCGGCGCCAGCGCCGCGACCCAGGATCTGCTGACCGGCGGCCTCGGCAAGAGCGGCATCGGCGCTGCCGCCGCGCCCGCCTATGCCGACCCGCTCGCGCCGACCGCGCTGGAGCTGCGCCGCAACGCGGTCTACACCAACTACCGCGGCCTGATCGATTACACGCCGAACGGAGGCTACGGCAGCCTGTACGGTCCGAACGTCGACATCACCGGCAAGGCGACCACCGGCGAGGGCCTGATTCCGGGCCGCGAATACGTCGGCACGCTCGACGACGGCAGCGGCAAGAAGCGCGTCGTCATGGCGGTGCAGATCCCGGACAGCTTCAATCCGGCGGCGCCCTGCCTGGTGCTCGGGCCGTCATCGGGCTCGCGCGGCGTCTACGGTGCCCTCGCCACCGCAAGCGACTGGGGCCTCAAGCATGGCTGCGCGGTGGCGCTGACCGACGCCGGCAAGGGGGTCGGTTTCTACGACATGACCGATGACACGGTCAACAAGATCGACGGCACCCGCGCCACGCGCGCCGCCGCCGGTCCGCTCAGCCAGTTCGCCGCCGACGTGACCGATGCCGCGCGTGCCGCCTACAACGCCCTGTTCCCGAACCGGGTGGCGCTGAAGCAGGTGCACTCGCAACTGAACCCGGAGAAGGACTGGGGCAGCGACACCCTGGCTTCCGCCGTCTATGCGTTCTATGCCTTGAACGACCGCTACGGCGTGGAGCGGAATCCGACGCCCTTTAACGGCGCCAACACCCTGGTCATCGCCGGCTCGGCGTCGAACGGCGGCGCTGCCGTGCTGCATGCAGCCGAGCAGGACAGCTTCGGCCTGATCGATGGCGTGGTCGCCGGCGAGCCGGTGACCGAGATGCCGACCAGCACCGGCTACGGCATCCAGGTCGGCGGCGTGGCGGTCGCGACCTTCGGCAAGACGCTTGCCGACTACGTCACCTACGGCAACCTCTACCAGCCCTGCGCGGCTCTTGCCGCACCGGCGGCAATGGCCGAGCTTTCAGTCTTCAACTACCTGGTCCTGACGGCGCAGACCGGCAAGGCGACCAACCGCTGCACCGGCCTGGCCGCGAAGGGCCTCGTCACAGGCGCCGACACCGCGGCGCGCTCGCTCGATGCGCTCAACAAGCTGCGCAACTTCGGCTGGACGACCTACAACGACCAGATGCACAACGCCCACTACGGCCTCGGCAACGGGGCGATCCTGTCGGCGATGTATCCGACCAGCTATGGTCGTTTCTCGGTCACCGACAACGTCTGCAACGCGAGCTTCGCGTACGTCAATGGCGCCGGTGCACCGATCGCCGCCCCCGCTGCATTCAAGGCGCAGAGCTTCGTGCTCGGCAACGGCACTGGCAACGGCGGCGTGAGCGGGGCGACGCCCGGCGTCGTCTACAACGATTCGGTCGGCGGCCCGATCCTCTGGTCGTTGGCCACCTCGATTTCGACCAACGTGCAGGACTTCGGTCTCGACAACGCGCTCTGCCAGCGGGCGCTGGTCACCGGCGTCGACGAGACCGGCGCGGCTCTGACTGCGACCGCAACCTCGACCCGGCCGACCGCGGCGCAAAGCACGGCGGTTCGCGCTGGCATCGCCGAGGTGCTGCTGGGCGGCGACCTGCATGGCAAGCCGACCATCATCGTCGCCGGTCGCAGCGACGCGCTGGTGCCGGTGAACAACAACGCCCGGGCCTATGTCGCCTTCAACAAGGTGAAGGAAGGTGCGAAGAGCCAGGTGAGCTACATCGAGGTGATGAACGCGCAGCACTTCGATACCTTCGTGCCGGCGAGCGGCTTCGACACCCGCTTCGTGCCGCTCCACCTTTACTTCGTGCGTGCCATGGATGCGATGTACGCGCACCTGCAAAGTGGCAGCGTGGCGCTGCCGCCGAGCCAGGTCGTCCGGGCGACGCCGCGCGGCGGCGTACCGGGCGCCGCCCCGGCGATCACTGCTGCGAACGTGCCGCCGGTCAATGCCGCGCCGACTGCTGCCGACGCCATCGTCTTCAGCGGGACATCGCTGAGTGTCCCGAACTGAGCGTTCCGAGCTGAGGGCCTCGAAAACGGCCGCGAGGCCGTGATTTCGGCTCTTTTCGAGCGATGGTGGCGCTCCGGGTCCTGCTGAAATCGGCGCAGGACCCACCATGCCTGTCATCGCCGTCGTCAATCGCAAAGGGGGAAGCGGCAAAAGCACGCTCGCCACCCACTTGGCCGCGCACTACGCGAACGCCGGTCTGTCGGTGATGCTGGGCGATATCGACCGGCAGCAGTCGACGCAAAGCTGGCTGCGGCTGCGCGGCGAACGTCGCTTGCCGGGCAGCATGCCGATCGTCGGCTGGGCAGTCGACCCCCGGCGGGTGCTGCGACCACCCGCGGGTGTCCAGCACGTCGTCCTCGATACCCCGGGCGGCATGCGCGGTTTCGATCTGGCGCGGGTTGCGGGCTTTGCCGACGTGATCCTGATCCCCGTCTGCAACTCGGTCTTCGACCGCGAGTCGGCGGCCGATTGCTTCGCAGAACTGCAGACGCTGCCGCGGGTGGCGAGTGGCCGCTGCAAGGTCGCCGCGGTCGGCATGCGCATCGATGCCCGCACCAAGGCCGCCGAGGCGCTCGCGCTCTGGGCAGCCGGCCTGAAGCTGCCCTTCATCGGCGTGCTGCGCCAGACCCAGGGCTACATCCGCTGCATCGAGCAAGGCCTGACGCTGTTCGATCTGCCCGCGGCCCAAGCTGACATGAGCGAGTGGAAGCCGATCGTCGACTGGCTCGAGCCTTTGCTTCGGGTCGTGCATCGTCCGGTGCTGCGCGCCAACCCGATCGTGCTTCGACCGGCAGCGACGCCCGTCGTGCCCGCGGAGCGTCCGATTCGCGACCTAGCGCCGCAACGGCGCAGCGTCGGCCTTCGCCTGGCGCGCGCCTTCGGCTGGCTCGTCTCGCCGCGACTCCCGCAGCGCCAGCCCTGACCGGCCCACGGCCCGGCGGCTCCTCCAGCTCCGGCCGCCTGATCCGCCGCGTGAGCGCCGCTCAGGGATGCAGCAGCAGCTTCTGGACGCGCCAGTTGAGCAGCTCGGCGACGTAGAGCGTGTTCTCGGACGGGCAGGCGATCTCGTGGATCCAGCCGAACTGCTTGAGCTGCCGGCCCGGGCCGCCGATGGTGCCCAGCACCTTGCCGTCGAGCGTCATCTTGTAGATGCGGCCCGGGTAGGCGTCGGAGCTGTAGAGGACCTGGTTCGGTCCGGGTGTGATGCAGATCGCCCAAGGGGCGCCCGGCGCGAACGTGCCGGACGTGGCATTGGGATCGAGGGCGTTGCCGATGACAGGCTTGACGGCGTGGTCGAACGGCACGTCGATGCTCATCGCGCGCAGGAACTTGCCGTCGCCGTCGAAGACCTGGATGCGGTGGTTGGCGCGGTCGGCGACGTAGATGTTGCCTTGCGCGTCGGCGGCGATGCTGTGCGGCGTGTTGAACTCGCCGGGCTTGTCGCCGCGCACGCCCCACTGCTTGACCCAGGTGCCGGTCTTGTCGATCTTGGCGACCCGCGAGTTGACGTAGCCGTCGCTGATGAAGATGTTGCCGGCCGGATCCCAGGTCACGTCGGTCACCTGGCGGAAGCGCCCGTCTTCGGCCGGCAGCGGCGGCTTCGGATGCTTCAGCGGCGCGGTCTCCTCGTCGGAAGCCTCCTGCTTCCGGCCGAGCACCATCAGCACCTTGCCTTCGGGGCTGAACTTGACGACCAGGTCGGAGCCCTTGTCGGTGGCCCAGATGTTGTCGTCGCGGTCGATCCGCACGGTGTGCGCGAACGACCAGGCGTAGAGGTTCTTGCCGATCTCGCGCAGGTAGTTGCCGTTGGCATCGAACTCGAGCAGCTGCGCCGCCGCCGCGGCGAACGCCGGGCCTGTCGTGTTGCCGCGTGAGAAGACGAAGACGTGGCCCTTCGAATTCACGGCGACGCCCGACGCCTCGCCGAGATACAGGTCCTTCGGCAGCTTGATCGGGTCGGGCACCGAGTCGAAGGCGATCTGCGGCACCGGCGTCTGCGCGGCCGCGGCGGCAGAGAGAAGGAAGCTTGTCGTCAACGGCCAGCGTGTCATGTGTCGCCTCCTGGTCGATCAAGCCGGACGGGCCGGGATGTTGAGCCCTTTGATGACCGCCGGTCGGGCCATGAACGCCCGCAGTGCCCGTTCGACATGCCTGAACTCGGCGATGCCGACCAGCTCGCCGGCACCGTAGAACCCGATCAGGTTGTTGATCCAGGGAAAGGTGGCGATGTCGGCGATCGAGAAGGCCTCGCCGGCGATCCAGGCATGCGCCGACAGCTGCCTGTCGAGCACCGCCAGCAGCCGTTTCGATTCGGCCGCGTAACGGTCGCGCGGCCGCTTGTCTTCGTAGTCCTTGCCGGCGAACTTGCTGAAGAAGCCGAGCTGGCCGAACATGGGGCCGACTCCGCCCATCTGGAACATCAGCCACTGGATGGTCTGGTAGCGGCCCGCCGAATCGGCGGGCATGAGCTGCCCCGACTTCTCGGCCAGATAGATCAGGATCGCGCCCGATTCGAACAAGGCCAGGGGCTTGTCGCCCGGCCCGTTCGGATCGAGGATCGCCGGAATCTTGTTGTTCGGGTTGAGCGACAGGAATTCGGCAGAGAGCTGCTCGTTGGCGTCGAAGCGCACCAGGTGCGGCTCGTAGGCCAGGCCAGTCTCCTCGAGCATGATGGACACCTTGACGCCATTCGGGGTCGGCAGCGAATAGAGCTGGATGCGATCGGGATGGCTCGCAGGCCATTTCGCGGTGATCGGAAACGCGGACAGGTCGGGCATCGGGCAGGCGGCAAATCGAACCAGCGACAAGCTTAGCGGAGCTTGCCGGGCAAGGTCGGTGCTACAACGGAGCGCTACCGAAAACTCTCGATGAGGAGCGCGATGCCCGATCTGAAAAGCGCCGCCGAGCTCGCAGCCGCGGCCAGCAAACCCTACAGGAACGACAGCGCCGAGTACCGCGCCGCCCGCACCGCCCTGCTGGCCGAGGAGATCGAGCTGCGCCGGCACATCGAGCGCGTCGCCGCGCAGCGCCGCGCCCTGCCGCTCGGCGGCGAGGCCGGCGACTACCGGTTCAAGGACGAGAACGGGAGAACGGTCCGGCTCGGCGACATGTTCGGCAGGCACGACACGCTCGTGACCTACTTCTGGATGTATGGCCCCGATCGCGAGCGGCCGTGTCCGATGTGCACGGCCTTTCTCGGCAGCCTCGACATCCCGGTCGCCGACCTGAGGCAGCGGGTTGCGTTCGCCGTGATCGGCCGCTCCCCGGTCGAGCGCCAGCTTGCATTCGCACGCGAGCGCGGCTGGAAGAACCTCAGCTTCTACGCCACTGTCGGCGACGATTTCCCGCGCGACTACCGCGGCCTGGCCGCCGACGGCAACGAGTGGCCCGCGCTCGATGTCTGGGTCAAGCGCGACGTCAAGGTGTTGCACTTCTGGGCCTCGGAGCTGGCCGGCACCAGCGATCCGGGCCAGGACCCGCGTGGCGCCCCCGACCCGACGCCCCTCTGGAACATCCTCGACCTCACGCCCGGCGGACGCGGCACCGACTGGTACCCGAAGCTGGCCTATGCCGAGGCCGGGTCGCTGCCATGAAGATCGTCGACGTTCGCGAGGTCACCAAGCCGATCCGCTCGAACATCCGCAACGCCTACATCGACTTTTCGAAGATGACGCTGAGCCTGGTCGCCGTCGTCACCGACGTCATGCGCGACGGCGAGCCGGTGGTCGGCTACGGCTTCAACTCCAACGGCCGCTACGGTCAGGGCGCGTTGATGCGCGAGCGCTTCATTCCGCGCCTGCTCGAGGCCGCGGCCGACAGCCTGCTCGACGCCGCCGGCGTCCTCTGCCCGCACAAGGCGTGGACGACGATGATGAGCAACGAAAAACCGGGCGGGCACGGCGAGCGCTCGGTTGCCGTCGGCACGATCGACATGGCGATCTGGGACGCCGTCGCGAAGATCGAGGACAAGCCGCTCTACCGACTGCTGGCCGAGCGCTACGGCGGCGGCCAGCCGAACCGCGACGTCTTCGTCTACGCCGCCGGCGGCTACTACTGGCCCGGCCAGGGCCTGGAAGGCCTCGAGCGCGAGATGCGCAGCTACCTCGAGCGCGGCTACTCGGTCGTCAAGATGAAGATCGGCGGCGCCTCGCTCGGCGAGGACCGCGAGCGCATCGAGG
>JALYXU010000017.1 GCA_030946925.1 Pseudomonadota bacterium | reverse complement strand
AACGCGGCCACCGCTTCTTCGTTGGCGGCGTTGAGCACCGCGCTGGTTCCGGGCGGGCCGCGCAATGCCGCCCAGGCAAGGCCGAGATTCGGGTAGAGCGACAGATCGGCCTCTTCGAAGGTGAGCGATGCGAGCGTCCGCCAGTCGAGCGACGCGGCGCCGGAGGCAATCCGGTCGGGCCAAGCCAGGCCGAGCGCGATCGGCACGCGCATGTCCGGTGTGCCGAGCTGCGCCAGCACCGAGCTGTCGCGGCAGACGACCATCGAGTGGATGACGCTCTGCGGGTGGATCACGACCTTGATCCGCTCCGGCTCCAGGCCGAACAGGAAGTGGGCCTCGATGACCTCGAGCGCCTTGTTCATCATCGTCGCGGAATCGACCGAAATCTTTCGGCCCATGACCCAGTTTGGATGCGCCACCGCCTGTTCAGGTGTGACCTCGCCAAGGCTGGCCGGCAAGCGGCCGCGAAACGGGCCGCCCGAGGCCGTGAGGACGATGTGGTCGACGCGCGTCTGCCATGTCGAGCGATCTTCGGGCAGGCACTGGAAGATCGCCGAGTGCTCGCTGTCGATCGGCAGCAGCGTCGCCCCGCCCTGCGCAACCGCGTCCATGAATAGCGCGCCGCCGACGACCAGCGCTTCCTTGTTGGCAAGCAGCAGACGCTTGCCGGCTCTCGCAGCGGCCAGACACGCGGCCAGCCCGGCGGCACCGACGATTGCCGCCATCACCGCGTCGACCTCCGGATGCGCTGCCAGATCGCAAAGCGCCTGCCCGCCATGCACGACCTCGGTGCGAAGGCCTGCCTCTGCAAGGCGGGCCGCGAGCGTGGCAGCGGCATCGCCGCTGTCGACCACGGCATAGCGCGGCTTGAAGCGGACACAGAGTGCGAGCAGCTCGCTCATGCGCGTGTGTGCCGTCAGGGCGACGACCTCGAAACGCTCAGGATGCAGGGCGACGACTTCAAGCGTGGCCGTGCCGACCGAGCCGGTCGCGCCGAGGACGCAGAGGCGCAGGCGCCGGCCGCGCTCGGGATCGTCTGTCATCGGGCCGCCAGCGCCAGCGCGATCGGAAAGACCGGCAGCAAGGCGTCGACACGATCGAGGATACCGCCGTGCCCCGGCAACAGGCCGCTGCTGTCCTTGGCGCCGGCGCTGCGCTTGACCAGCGACTCGAGCAGGTCGCCGACCACGCTCATTGCCACAAGAAAAACGACCACCAGGGCCAGACCGGCAAGGCTGAACCGCGCCATCACGACCTGATAGAAGCTCGCGGAATCGACATGCCCGGACGCGTCGACGGCCAGCCAGATGGCCGCGGCGACAAGGGCGCCGATCATTCCGCTCCAGACGCCTTCCCAGCTCTTTCCCGGACTGATCGCCGGCGCCAGCTTGTGCTTGCCGAAGGCACGGCCACCGAAGTAGGCGAAGATGTCCGCGGCCCAGACGACGACGAAGATGGAGAGGATGAAATTCACTCCGGCCGCCTTCGCGTTGACCATTGCGAGCCAGGCCGTCCAGAGGGCGAGGAGGCCGACGCCGAGACGAACGACGCGATGCAGATTCGGCCAGACGGCGACGCCACCGCGCAGGACCCATGTGCCGCCGAGGACCCAGATCAGCGCCGCCGCCCACCAGGCCAGTGGCGGTGCGGCTTCGGCCCAACCGGCCCAGAGTGCCAACGCGCAGGCAAGGCCCAACGCCAGCCCCAGCAGCACCGATAGACGGCCGCCATCGTTGAGCCGCGCCCACTCCCAGCCGGCGAGCGACATCGCGGTCAAGGTGATGATGGCGAATGGCCAGATGTTGCCGATCGCCAGCACTGGCAGGAGCACCGCCAGCAGGACCAGCGCCGTGGCGATGCGCTGCTTGAGCACCGTCAGGTTCCGGCCGGCTCGAGCGCAGGCCGGCTCGTCACGCCGCCGAAGCGACGCTCGCGGCCGGCGTATTGCGCGAAGGCGGCATCGAGCTCGGCCGTGCCGAACTCCGGCCACAGGCAATCGGTGAAGACCAGCTCGGAATAGGCCGCTTGCCAGAGCAGGAAGTTGCTGATCCGAATCTCGCCGCCGGTGCGGATGAAGAGATCGGGATCGGGCGCATGGGCCAGCGCCATGTAGCTGTTGAGGCGCGCTTCGTCGAGGGCTTCCGGCCTGACACCGTCGAGCATCGCCTGCCTGCAGGCCTGGACGATGTCCCAACGGCCGCCATAGTTGAAGGCGACCGACAGATGAATGCGCGTGTTGTGCCGCGTGCTGTCTTCGGCCAGCTGCCACGCAGCGCGCAACTTGTCCGAGACCTGCGCACGATCGCCGACGATGCGAATCTGGACGCCGTCGTCGGCCAGCTTGGCCAGGTACTTCGAGACCGCGATCAGGACCAGATTCATCAACCCCGACACCTCCTCGCTCGGCCGCTTCCAGTTCTCCGAGGAGAACGCGAACACGGTGAGGTACTCGACGCCGCGGTCGGCGCAGGCAAGGACCGTGCGCACCAGCGTGTCGACGCCGTGCTTGTGACCGTAGAAGCGCGGCATGAAGCGCTTCTTGGCCCAGCGCCCGTTGCCGTCCATGACGATGGCGACGTGGCGGGGCACCGCCGACGGCAACTCGGCAGGATCGATCACGGGCGGCCCCGCGCCCGCATCGGGGAATGGCACACCCGGGGCATCAGACCGCCATGATCTCTGCTTCCTTGGCCGCGGTGAGCCGGTCGACCTCGCCGATGGTCCGGTCGGTCAGGCGCTGCAACTCGTCGAGCGAGCGCCGCTCTTCGTCCTCGGAGATCTCCTTGTCCTTGGTCAGGCGCTTGGCATGGTCATTCGCGTCGCGGCGCAGGTTGCGGACGGCGACCTTGGCGTCTTCGGCGGCATTGCGCACGATCTTGGTCAGGTCGCGCCGGCGCTCTTCGGTGAGGGCCGGCATCGGCACCCGCAGCAAGTCGCCCTGCGACGACGGATTGAGACCGAGCTCCGACTCGCGAATCGCTCGTTCGATCTTCGCGCCCATGCCTTTTTCCCACGGCTGGACGCTGATGGTGCGGGCATCGAGCAAGGTCACGTTGGCAACCTGGCTGATCGGCACCTGCGAGCCGTAGTAGTCGACGTGGACCTGGTCGAGGATGCCCGGGTGGGCCCGTCCGGTGCGGATCTTCTGCAGTTCTGCCTTGAACGCCTCGACCGAGCGGGCCATCTTCTGCTCGGCGGTCTTCTTGATGTCGGCAATCGTCATCTCGTGGCCCTCAGACGTGGACGAGCGTGCCCTCGTCCTCACCCTGCACGACCCGCTTGATCGCGCCGGGCTTGAAGATGGAGAACACGCGGATCGGCAATTTCTGGTCGCGACAGAGCGCGAATGCGGTGGCGTCGAGCACCTGCAGGCGCTTCATGATCGCCTCGTCGAAGCTGATCTGCGAGTAGCGGGTCGCGCTCGGGTCCTTGTTCGGATCGGCGCTGTAGACGCCGTCGACCTTCGTGGCCTTGAGCACCACTTCGGCGCCGATCTCGGCGCCGCGCAGGGCCGCCGCGGTGTCGGTGGTGAAGAACG
This sequence comes from Pseudomonadota bacterium, assembly GCA_030946925.1. Taxonomy (GTDB): domain Bacteria; phylum Pseudomonadota; class Gammaproteobacteria; order Burkholderiales; family Burkholderiaceae_C; genus Schlegelella_A. Next base: position 35,707 of record JALYXU010000017.1, on the reverse strand, counting down.
GATTGCCGGTGCCGGCGGCGAAGATCACGACCTTGCCTTCCTCGAGATACTGCAGCGCCTTCGGCCGCACATAGGGCTCGACCACCTGCTCGATGGCGATCGCCGACATGACGCGAGCGGTGATGCCTTCCTGGCGCATCGTGTCGGCCAGCGCCAGCGCGTTCATGACGGTGGCGAGCATTCCCATGTAGTCGGCAGTTGCCCGGTCCATGCCGACCGCGCCGCCGGCGACGCCGCGAAAGATGTTGCCGCCGCCGATGACGATGGCCACCTCGCAGCCGAGCTTGGTCACCTCCTGGACCTCACGGACGATCCGGACGATGGTCGCCCGGTTGATGCCGTACGCATCGTCGCCCATCAGGGCTTCGCCGGAGAGCTTGAGCAGGATGCGCTTGTACGCGGCCATGGCGCCTTTCTCCCTTGTGATCCGTGTCCGGGCGGGAGTCTAGCCGGCGGGCGCCGGGGTTCTCCTCGCCGATCGGGTCCTCAGGCGCTCTTTGCCGCTGCGACCTGCGCCGCCACTTCGGCGGCGAAGTCGCCCGTCTTCTTCTCGATGCCGTCGCCGACGACGTACAGCGTGAAGGCCTTGATCCGTGTCGTTTTCTCCTTGAGCATCTGCTCGACCGTCTGCTTGTCGTTCTTGACGAAGGTCTGGTTGTGCAGGCTGACCTCCTTCAGGTACTTCGCCACCGAGCCTTCGACGCGCCTGGCGACGATCTCGGGCGGCTGCACGCTCTTGCCCTCGGCCTTGGCCTTCTCTGCATCCTCGGCCGCTTTCTGGGCCGCGACCCGGCGCTCCTTGTCGACGAGCGCCTGCGGCACGTCGGCGTGGGCGAGCGAGACCGGCTTCATCGCCGCGATGTGCATGGCGACGTCCTTGGCCGCGGTCTCGTCACCCTCGAACTCGACCAGCACGCCGATGCGGGTGCCGTGCAGATAGCTGGCCAGCTTGCCGGCCCCGGCGTAGCGCTGAAAGCGACGGATCGCCATGTTCTCGCCGATCTTGCCGATCAGGCCCTTGCGCACATCCTCGACGGTCGGGCCGAAGCCAGCCTGCGTGAGCGGCATGGCGGCGAGCGCCTCCAGATCGGCTGGCGCGTTCCTGGCGACCAGTTCGGCGAGCGACTGCGCAAGCGCGAGGAAGGCATCGTTCTTGGTCACGAAGTCGGTCTCGCAGTTGACCTCGACGATCCCCCCGGTCGTGCCCGAAACCGAGATGGCGACCACACCTTCCGCGGCGATGCGCGACGACGCTTTGGAGGCCTTGCTGCCGAGTTTGACGCGAAGCAACTCTTCGGCGCGCTCCATGTCGCCGCCGGCCTCGGTCAACGCTTTCTTGCATTCCATCATCGGCGCGTCGGTCTTCGCGCGCAGCGCGCCGACCATGCTTGCGGTGACTGTGGCCATGTCATGCTCCTTGGCGCGACCGGCCCGGGTAGCCGACTGCACTCGATACGATCGGAAAAAAGGGGCTCGAACAGCCCCTTGGCTCAGCCGGCTTCCGAGCCCGGCCGCGGTGTCGGTCAGGCCCGGGCTTCGTCCACTTCGACGAACTCGTCGCCGGCCGCCGCCGACTGAACGACATCGTTGGCCGCAGTGGCCTTGCCTTCGAGCACCGCGTCGGCGACTGCCTTGGCATAGAGCGCGACCGCTTTCGACGAGTCGTCATTGCCCGGGATCACGTAGTCGATGCCGATCGGCGAGTGGTTCGAGTCGACGATGCCGACAATCGGGATGCCGAGCTTCTTCGCCTCGGCGATGGCGATCTTGTGGAAGCCGACGTCGATCACGAACATCGCATCGGGAAGCGCGCTCATGTCCTGGATGCCGCCGATGTCTTTCTCGAGCTTGGCCATCTCGCGCTGGAACATCAGGGCTTCCTTCTTGATCCGGATCTCGGTGCCGGCTTCGACCTGCGCCTTCATTTCCTTGAGCCGCTTCAGCGAGCCCTTGACGGTCTTGAAGTTGGTCATCATGCCGCCCAGCCAGCGCTGGTCGACGAAGGGCATGCCGCAGCGCTTCGCTTCCATGGCGATGACGTCGCGGGCCTGGCGCTTGGTGCCGATCATCAGGATCGTGCCGCGCCGGGCAGCAAGCTGGCGAACGAACTTCATCGCGTCGTCGAAGAGCGGCTGCGTCTTCTCGAGGTTGATGATGTGGATCTTGTTGCGATGGCCGTAGATGTACGGGGCCATCTTTGGGTTCCAGAAGCGTGTCTGGTGGCCGAAATGGACCCCCGCTTCGAGCATGTCGCGCATTGAACTCGTCATCGTTCCGTCCAAAGGTTGGTTCTAGAATCCGGCTCGAATCGCGGCGGAAAGCGCCCGTCTTGCAGAGGCAGTGCTTTCGCAACGCAACACCTTGAGTGAACCGGTTCGCGAGTATGTTTTGCGGCTGCCGGGGACAACTGAACGAGATGGCTCGAACCAGATGGCTCGATCGTTTGGCCGCCGGAGGCAAAGCCATGCATTCTAGCATTCGCGTCAGCCGCCCCTGCCGATGACGACCGTCCGGCGGCTCGGTTCCGGCGTCGGCCGCGAGCCCTTGTTCGGCATCGCTTCGACACGGCGCATCGAGCGCGAGGCCGCGACCGCCCTGCCCCGGTTCAGCCTCATGACGCGCGCCGGCGACTCGATCGCGCGACTGGCGATGGCAATTTCGCCCCACGCCGATCACATCGTGGTCCATGCCGGACCGGGAAACAACGGCGGCGACGGCCTCGCAGCGGCGACCTGCCTGCGCCGCATGGGCAAGAACGTCACCGTGCGACTTTTCGCCGAGCCGTCGACGTTGCCGGCCGATGCCGCAAATGCCTGGTCCCGGGCCGTCGCCGCTGGCGTGCCGATCGCGATCGGGTCGGACGCCGGTAGCGTCGAGGAGGCGCCGGCCGCCGACCTCGTCGTCGACGCCTTGCTCGGGATCGGTGCCTCCCGCCCGCCTGCAGCGGAGATTGCCGCTGCCATCGGCGGGATCGCTCGTGCCAGGCAGCGCGGCAGTCGCATCCTCGCCGTCGACGTCCCTTCGGGCCTCGACGTCGAACGGGGCCAGCCGATCGGCGATGCATGCGTCGTCGCCGACGACACCCTGACCCTGCTGACCGCCAAGGCCGGCCTCTTCACCAGCGCCGGACGCGACCACGCAGGCCGCGTCTGGTTCGATCGTCTGGCGACCCATCCCACCTCGGCCGTCCCCGACGCATGGCTGGTCGGTCGCGGCGAACTGAGCCGGCTTCGCCGGCCCCGGCTGCAGGCCGAGCACAAAGGCAGCTTCGGCGATGTCGCGATCGTCGGCGGTGCCGGGGGCATGACCGGCGCCGCGTTGCTCGCGGCGCGTGCCGCCCATGCGGCGGGCGCCGGCCGGGTCTTTCTCGATCTGATCGGCGATGTCGACGGCGGCATCGGCGTCGATATGCAGCGCCCGGAGCTGATGCTTCGACGGGGCTGGTGGCAGGGCCCGATCGAGGCCATCTCGATGACCACGGTCGTCTGCGGCTGCGGCGGGGGCGACGCGATCCGGGCGACGCTGCCGCGCCTCCTCGCCTTGGCGCCGCGCCTGCTTCTCGATGCCGATGCGCTCAATGCGGTCGCCGCCGATCGCTCTCTGCAGGTGGCCCTGACGGCACGCGCCGCGCGTTCTCTCGGCACCGTCCTGACGCCACATCCACTCGAGGCGGCACGGCTGCTGGACACGACCGCCCCGGCGGTGCAGGCGGATCGGCTCGCCGCTGCCGCGGCGCTGGCCGATCGCTACCGTTGCGTGATCGTCCTGAAGGGCTCCGGCAGCATCGTCACTTCGCCGGGTGGGCCACCGTTCGTCAATGCGACCGGCAATGCCTCACTGGCCACCGCCGGCACCGGCGACGTGCTTGCCGGCTGGATCGGCGGCCGCTGGCGGAGCGCCATGTCGGCGATCGACGTTGCCGTGCAAGGCGTCGTCGAGCACGGTGCCGCGGCCGAGCCGGAAGCACCAGGCGCCTTGCGTGCCGGCGACCTGATCGAAGCGCTCTACCGCTTTTCTCGCGCCACTTACTGACTTGCCTCTGACTCAGCCTGAGCGCGGATTGCCTTGGCGATCTCCAGCGTCCCTTGCGCGGCGCCGGACCCGGGAACGGTTTCCCCGTCACGGCTCGAGATGGCAGCCCAGCCGGCGGCGACGCGCTCGGCGGCATCGGCGACGTCGCCGACGTGGATGCCTTGCGTCAGCGTCACATGGGCCTGCTCGAAGGCGCCGGCGCCGGCGCAGAGGATGGTTCGAGTCGGCGCGTCGTCACCGACCAGGGCGATCAGCCCCGGCGTGACGATCTCGGGCTCGAGCTGCTTCAGGACCGCCGCCGGCATTAGATGCTCGGTCATCCTGGTCGCCGCGGTAGGCGCCAGGCAATTGACCCGGATGTCGTACTTTTCGCCCTCGATCGCCAGCGTCTGCATCAGCCCGACCAGCGCCATCTTGGCCGCGCCGTAGTTGGCTTGCCCGAAGTTCCCGTACAGACCCGACGACGATGTCGTCATGACGATTCGCCCGTAGCGCCGCTCGCGCATCGTTTCCCAGACCGCCTTGGTGCAGTGCACGGCACCCATCAGGTGAACCTCCATGACGAGCCTGAAATCGGCAAGCTCCATCTTCGCGAAACTCTTGTCGCGCAGGATGCCGGCGTTGTTGACGAGGATGTCGACACGGCCCCAGTGCCGGAGCGCAGCCTCGACCATCGCCTGCACGGCAGCGAAGTCGGTCACCGATGCACCGTTGGCAACGGCCTTGCCGCCCGCCTTGCGGATCTCTTCGGCCACAGCCTCGGCCGCGGCGGAAGCGCCGCCGCTGCCGTCGACCGCGGCGCCGAGGTCATTGACGAGCACTGCCGCGCCACGTGCGGCAAGCGCCAGCGCGTGCTGCCGGCCAAGGCCGCCACCGGCGCCGGTGACGATCGCAACGCGGCCATCGAATCGAAGTGTCATGCGGACTCGCCTGGAGGTTGAAAAGCGGCCGTCCTAGCGGCGGGTGGTGCCGCGTGGGGCGGCGCGGGGGCCGGACTTCCGTGTCGCCGACTTGCCGGCCTTCGAGGGCCGAGTCTGGGCGCTCGAGCGGGCTCGCGCCTTCGCCTTAGTTGCGGCCTTGACCGCGCGATCGGCCTGCTTCAGCGCGACGATGTCGTTGCTCGGCGCAGTGCTGCCGGAGGTCGCCTTGTCGCGGCGACCGGGACGGGCCAACGGCGCTTCCTCCCCCTCGCGGACCATTCGGAAATCGATCTTGCGGCCGTCGAGGTCGACCCGGCTCACCTGCACCCGAACCCGCGTGCCGACGACGAAGCGCGTGCCGGTGCGCTCGCCGCGCAACTCCTGCTTGATCTCGTCGAATCGGTAGTACTCGCCACCGAGCTCGGTGACGTGGACCAGGCCCTCGACATACAGACCGTCGAGCACCACGAACAATCCGAAGCCGGTCACCGCGGTGACGGCGCCCCCGAATTCCTCGCCAAGGTGCTCGCGCATGTAGCGGCACTTGAGCCAGGCCTCGACGTCGCGGGACGCCTCGTCGGCGCGACGCTCGTTGGCACTGCAATGGGCGCCGGCGATTTCCCAGGCTTCGAGCTCGCCGCCCGGCACCAGCACGGTGGCCTGGGTCGCCCCGGAATTCCTTTTCATCGGCTTCGCCGCGGCGGAAGTGGAACCGGTGCGCGCCGTCAGCACGTAGCGACGACTGTCGATCAGCGCCTTGATGACACGGTGCACCAGCAGATCGGGATAGCGACGGATCGGGCTCGTGAAATGCGTGTACGCCTCGTAGGCCAGGCCGAAGTGGCCGCTGTTGCTGCCGGTATAGATCGCCTGCTGCATCGAGCGAAGCAGCATCGAATGGATCTGCGCCGCGTCCGGCCGGTCCTTGGTCGCTTGTGCGATCACCTGGTACTCCGCTGGCTTCGGATCGTCGCTGAGCGCCAAGCCCAGGCCGAGCGCCTTCAGGTAGTTCTGCAGCAGCGTTTTCTTCTCGGGCGTCGGCCCCTCATGGACGCGATAGAGCGCGGGGTGCTTGGCCCGGGCGATGAAGTCGGCGGAGCAGACGTTGGCCGCCAGCATCGACTCCTCGATCAGCTTGTGCGCTTCGGTGCGGGTTCGCGGCACGATCTTCTCGATCCGCCCGTTCTCGTCGCAGATGATCTGCGTCTCGGTGGTCTCGAAGTCGATTGCGCCGCGCCGGCCGCGTGCCTTGAGAAGAGCCCGATAGACATCGTGCAGATCGAGCAGATACGGCACCAGTGCCTTGCGCTTGCTTGCCTCCGGGCCGTGCGTGTTGGCAAGAATGGCGGCGACTTCGGTGTAGCTGAAGCGCGCCGCCGAGCGGATCACGGCCGGAAAGAACTGGTAGGCATAGATATCGCCTTCCGGCGTGATCAGCATGTCGCAGACCATCGCCAGGCGCTCGACTTCGGGGTTGAGCGAGCACAGGCCGTTGGAGAGCTTTTCCGGCAGCATCGGAATGACCCGGCGCGGAAAATAGACCGACGTGGCGCGCTCGTAGGCATCGCCGTCGATTGGCTCGCCGGGCCGCACGTAGTGGCTGACGTCGGCAATGGCCACGACCAGCCGCCAGCCGTTCGCCGATTTCGCTCGGCCGAGCTTGGCTGGCTCGCAGTAGACGGCATCGTCGAAGTCGCGGGCGTCCTCGCCGTCGATCGTGACCAGGGCGACGTCGGTCAGGTCGACCCGGCCCTTGCGGTCCGCCGGACGAATCGCGTCGGGCAGCGCCGCCGCCTGTTCTGCGCCGGCTTCGGAGAAGATGTGCGGCACTTCGTACTTGCGCACCGCGATCTCGATCTCCATGCCCGGATCGTCGATCTCGCCGAGCACTTCGGTGACCCGCCCGAGCGGCTGCGAATGCAGCGAGGGCGCTTCGGTCAGCTCGATCGCGACGACCTGGCCGGCAGTCGCGCCCGCGATTGCGTTGCGCGGGACGATGATGTCCTGGCCGAATCGCTTGTCTTCGGGAGCAACCAGCCAGATGCCGCTTTCGTGCAACAGGCGGCCGATGATCGGCGCCTTCTTGCGCTCGATGATGTCGAGGATGCGGCCTTCCGGCCGCCCCTTCTTGTCGTATCGGATGACGCGCGCCTTGACGCGGTCGCGATGCAGCACGGAGCGCATCTCCTGCGGCGACAGATAGAGATCGGGCAACGAGCCTTCGCGAAGGACGAAGCCGTGGCCGTCTCGATGGCCTTGCACGGTGCCCTCGACCTCGGCCATCAGCTCCGCGCCGACGCCTGTGGGGGTGATTGTTGAAATTGCTTTGATGATAAAGTCCGTGGTTGCCTGAGATGCCCAGGTGGCGGAATTGGTAGACGCACTAGTTTCAGGTACTAGCGGGTAACTCCGTGGGGGTTCGAGTCCCTTCCTGGGCACCACCAGCTTGAGAGGTCAGAGAGTGAATCAGGGAGCCCGTCGGTTGCGCGGGCTTTTTTCTGGGCGCTTCCTGACGGTGTCTTCGCAGCCGCGCCATCAGATGACGAATTTCTTCGCCAGTCGATCCGGGCGAAGGTCGTCGTATTCCTCGAACGGCTGATGGATCCAGGGGCTGCTCGGCAGCAACTCGACGTGATAGTCGGGCGTGTAAGTCGACAGACCCTTGGTCCAGAGCACCGCCGAACGCAATTCGCTGATCGACGGCATGCCGCGCAAGCGATCGACGACGGCGCGAAGCGTGACTCCCGAGTCGGCAAGATCGTCCACCAGCAAGACCCGGCCAGCGAGCTCGCCTTTCGGCATGGTGATGTATTTGGCGATGTCGAGCCGGCCCTGGATGGTGCCTGCATCGGCGCGGTACGAGCTTGTCGACATGATGGCGAGCGGCTTGTCGAAGACCCGCGAGATCACGTCGCCCGGGCGCATGCCACCGCGGGCCAGGCAAAGGATTTGGTCGAACTGCCAGCCAGAGGCATGAATCTTCAGCGCCAGCCGCTCGATCAGCATGTGGTACTCGTCCCAGGAGACGTAGAGATGCTTGCCGTCGTCGGTGAGCATGTTCGTCGGCGGGAGCCCTGACCCTCAAGCCGCGAGACGGCGCGGGGCCGCCGAATCGGGCTCATAGGGGTGCCGAAGCAGGATCGTGTGGGCGCGGTCTGGTCCGGTGGAGACCATGTCGATCGGCGCGCCGATGAACTCGGAAACGCGTTCGAGATAGCGTCGGGCGTTCGGAGGCAGCGCGTTCCACTGCGTCGCGCCGAAGGTGCTGTCGCTCCATCCGGCAAAGGTCTCGTAGATGGGCACGCAAGCGGCGATGTCGTCGGCATCGAGAGGCAGGATGTCGATGCGCTCGCCATGCAGCGTGTAGCCGACGCAGACCTTGATCTCGGCCAGGCCGTCCAGCACGTCGAGCTTGGTGATGCACAGGCCCGAGATGCCGTTGATGATGATCGAGCGCTTCAGCGCCGCGGCATCGAGCCAGCCGCAGCGGCGCGCCCTTCCCGTCACGGTGCCCCGCTCCTGCCCGACCGCGGAGAGATGATGGCCGATCGTTCCCGCCGCGTCGATCGGCAGTTCGGTCGGAAACGGCCCGCCGCCGACCCGCGTCGTGTACGCCTTGGTGATGCCGAGGATGTAGTGCAGCAGGTCCGGTCCGACACCCGAGCCCGCCGAGGCGTTGCCGGCCACGCAGTTGCTCGACGTCACATAAGGATAGGTCCCGTGATCGACGTCGAGCAGGGTGCCCTGAGCGCCTTCGAAAAGGATGTTGTCGCCACGACGGTGGGCGTTGTAGAGCGTGTAGCCGACATCGCCGATCATCGGTCGCAGCGTCTCGCCGATGCGCATCGCCGTCTCGAAGATCGGCTCGAACGCCAGCGCCTTGGCATGAAGGTAGCCGACCAGAGCGAAGTTGTGCAGGTCGAGCAGTTCGCGCAGCTTTGCGGCGAAACGCTCGGGGTGCTTGAGATCCTGCACCCGCAAGGCGCGCCGCGCCACCTTGTCCTCGTAGGCCGGGCCGACGCCCTTGCCGGTGGTGCCGATCTTGCCGGCACCGCTCGACTCGCGCAGCCGCTCGCGCGCCTTGTCGACCTCGACGTGAAAAGGCAGGATCAAGGGGCACGACTCGCTGACGAGCAAGCGCGAGCGGACATCGATGCCGATCGCCTCGAGCCGGCCGATCTCGCCGAGCAGGTGTTCCGGATCGACCACCACGCCGTTGCCGATGAAGCAGGCAACGCCTTCGCGCATGATCCCCGAAGGAATCAGCTGCAACGCGGTCTTGACGCCGCGGATGACCAAGGTGTGGCCGGCGTTGTGACCGCCCTGGAAGCGCACCACGGCCTGGGCGTGGTCGGTCAACCAGTCGACGACCTTGCCTTTGCCTTCGTCGCCCCATTGGGTGCCGACGACGACGACGTTGCGGCCGCGGCCCGTTGCACTCATGTCAGCAACCCCGGAGGGAACGACGCTGATCGCCGGCCCTCATTGAACCGTCCATCTGCCGCTGTCCTGAACCAGCGACCGGTCGAAGACCATCGCGGACTCGTTGCCGGCATCGCCGGGCAACTCGCAGACGACGATCTCGCCGGCCGAGCGCAGTTGCCGCACCTTTGCGCGCAAGGTCGCATCGGCGACGTCCGGGGCGTGGATGGCGCTGCGTGCCGACGCGGCCGGCGCCAGCATGGCCAGTTCCTTGACGTCGAGTCCGAAGCCGACCGCCGGACGAACGCGGCCGAAGATCGCACCGACTTCGTCGTAGCGGCCCCCGCGTGCAACCTCGCGGCTCGCCCCTTTGCTGTAGGCCGCGAATCGCAGGCCGCTGTAATAGGCGTAGCCGCTCGAGTCGGCCAGATCGAAGCCGACGCTGAGATCAGGATGGGCTTGCCGCGCGTGAGCCGCGAGCGCCGCGAGCTGATCGAGCGCGACTGAGATCGCCGCACGCTCCGGCAACACCCGACGCGCCTCGACCAGGACCGACTCGGTGCCATACAAGCGAACCAGCGCCTCGAGGCCGTCGCGGGCTGGCGCCGGAAAGCCACGAGAGGCCGTGCGCAACTCGGCCACGTCCTTGCTGGCAAGCGCCGCGTGGACAGCTTCGAGCCGGGAGCCGTGGACCGGAACGCCGGCGAGCACAGCGCGAACGATGCGCGCATCTGCGAGGTCGAGCACGACCCGCTCGAGACCGGCGACGCGCAGGCACTCGAGCGCGAGATCGAGCACCTCGAGATCGGCCTCGAGGCCGGGATGGCCATAGATCTCGGCGCCGAACTGCAGCGGCTCACGCGAAGCGCCGCCGCTGACCGTCCGCGTGTGGAGCACGGGCCCGCAGTAGCAGAGGCGCGCGACACCGCGGCGATTGAGAAGGTGGGCATCGATTCGGGCGACTTGAGGCGTGCTGTCGGCGCGAATGCCGAGCGTGCGACCGCTCAGCTGGTCGACCAGCTTGAAGGTCTGCAGATCGAGGGCGTGGCCGGTTCCTGAAAGAAGCGACTCGATGTGCTCGAGCATCGGCGGGATGACCAGCTCGTAGCCGAAGCTTTCGGCCGCATCGAGCAAGCCACGGCGCAGCGTCTCGACCTGGCGTGCCTGGGCGGGCAGGACATCGGCAATGTGCTCCGGCAACAGCCAGGCAGAGGACATGCAAAAGCGCCAGGATTAAAACGGCGATTGTACAGACGGGCTCTCGAGCAGAAGCGTCCGCCAACGCATGGGTCGACTGGTCACGACCAGAAAATGAGGAGCATCGCAAGGCCGGCCAGGAGACTCGTCAGGCCGAGGAAGCGGATCTGGCCATCGCTCATCTCCATCGCTTTCGTGAAGACGTTGCGCCACGCCTGCGGGCTCAGAAACGGAAGCAGGCCTTCGGCGACAAGCATGATGGCGCAAGCGCTCAGGGCGACGTCCCAGAAGCCGACGTTCGCCAACCTATTTCCGTGGCGGCGCCGCAACCGGGCCGGCACCTGCGCCTCGCATGGCCCTGAAAAAATCACTGCTCGGATCGACCACCATCATGTCGGTCTTGCTTCTGAAGCTGGAACGGTAGGCCTCGAGGCTGCGATAGAACTGCGCAAATTGAGGATCCTTGCCGAACGCATCGGCGAACAGCGCCGAGGCTTTCGCGTCGCCCTCGCCCTTGACCTTTTGCGCATCGCGATAGGCTTCGGCGACGATCACCTCGCGCTGCCGATCGGCGTCGGCGCGGATCTTCTCGCCCTCGGCGCCGCCGGTTGCCCGCAGCTGATTGGCCACCTGCTTGCGCTCGGAGGCCATCCGGCTGTAGATCGACTCGGTGATGTTGGCGACGAAGTCGACCCGCTTGATGCGGACGTCGAGAATCTCGATGCCGAACGCCTTGGCGTCGTCGGTAAGCCGGCTCCGCACGTCGAGCATGACCTTGTCGCGAGCGCTCGAAAGCACTTCGCCGACGGTGCGCTTGGTGACTTCCTCGTTGAACGCGGCATGCACGATCGGCGACAGCCGCGCTTCCAGATTGCGGATGTCGACGCCGTTGTTGCGGATGAACTGACGCGGATCGTTGACCCGCCACTTCACCAGCCAATCGATCACCAGGCTCTTCTTTTCTGCGGTGAAGATGGGCCGGGTCTCCGGGCTGTCGAGAGTCTGGATGCGACGGTCGAGGAAGCCGACGTTCTGGAACGGCGGCGGCAGCTTGAGCTTTAGGCCGGGCTCCGTCACCACCTCCTTGATCTGGCCGAACTCGTAGATCACCGCAACCTGCCGCTGATCGACGATGAAGAGCGTCGAGGACGCGATCAGCAAGAGCAGCAGCAGGCCACCGATGAGAAGACCGAGGCGATTCATGGCGTCGTTCCTATCGGCCTTCGCGGTCGCGATTGCGGCCGCCATCGCGCGAGCGGACGTCGACCGTTCCCGAGACCGGCGGCGCGTCAGCCGGCACGGCCGGCGCAATGGGTCCGGCCACGGCCGGCGCGCTCCCGGCAGCCGACTGCTGCAGCAGCTTGTCGAGTGGCAGGGACAGCAGGCTGGCGCTGCGGGCGTCGATCATGACCTTGGTGACGTTCTGATAGACCTGCGACATGGTGTCGATGTAGAGGCGGTCCCGCGTGACCTGCGGCGCCTTCTGGTATTCGACCAGCTGACGGGAGAACCGGTCGGCGTCGCCCTCGGCCTGGTCGACGACACGCGCCTTGTAGCCTTCGGCCTCCTGACGAAGCCGCGCCGCCGTGCCCTGCGCCTTCGGGATCTCGGAGCTGGCGTAAGCCTGACCTTCCTTCTTCAGCCGATCGCCGTCCTGGCCGGCCTTCAGGGTGTCTTCGAACGCGGCTTGCACCTGCTCGGGCGGCTGCACGCTCTGCACGTTGACGTTGACGACGACGATGCCGGTCTTGAGCGTGTCGAGCTGCGCCTGAATCGAGCGGACCAGCTCGGACGAGATCGCATCGCGCTGCTCGTAGAGCACCGAGTCGATCTTGCTGCGGCCGACGATCTCGCGCACCGCGGACTCGGCAGCGAGCGTCACCGCTTCTTCGGGGTCGCGATTCTCGAACAGGAACTCTCGGGCGTCCTTGAGTCGGTACTGCACCGTGAAGCGGATGTCGACGATGTTTTCGTCCTGCGTCAGCATCGACGAATCGCGCAGGCCCGTCGCCTGGCTAACCGAGTTGCGACCGATTTCCTTGGTCCGAAGCTGGGTGACGTTGATGGTTTCGTGGGCCTGGAACGGATAGGGAAAGCGCCACTGAAAGCCGGCATCGACCGTGTGGTTGTAGCGGCCGAACGAGGTCACGACCGCCTGCTGACCTTCCTGGACGATGAAGACGCCGCTGCCCAACCAGATCATCACCACCACGCCGCCGATCAACGCCGCGCCGACTCCGGCGCTCTTGAGATTCGGCTGGAAGTTCGGGCCACCGCCACCGGGCTCCCCTGGGGGGCTGGGGCGCCGGCCGCCGCGGCCCCCGAACAGGCCGCCGAGCTTGCGGTTGAAGTCACGCCAGAGCTCGTCGAGGTCCGGCGGACCGTCGCCCCGGCCATTGTTCTGGGCCAGCATCCGGTCGTCAGTGGCGTTGCTCCCGGGGCGGCGCGGGCCGCCAATACGGCGCAGCCCGGCCAAGGCGGAAAGCCAGCGCGACAGGGCTCGCGAGAGGGCTCGCGAGAGGGCTCGCGACAGGGCTTGCGATCCGGCTCGCGATCGAGACGCGACAGCGACGAAAGGAGGAGGCAGGGTCATGAAAACTGCGGGAGCTGGCCCGGCTGGACGTGCCGCGCGGCCGGGGAGGTGCGATCAGCCGTGCGAATGATAGGTGGCACCGCCATGGCTTTCGTCTGTTTCTGAAGACAGTGCATCGATTGCCTCAAGTGACGCCGTCCCGGCGGCGTTCAAGGTGGCGGCCACGGCCGCCGGATCGGTGCCTTCGTCCGCCGGGCCGCCTGGCCCCGAACCGATCGCAGCCTTGACGATGGAGCGCCGCAGTCCGTCCAGGCCCTCGCCGCTCCGGGCGCTGGCAAACACCCGCGCAACGCGGCGTCCGCTCGGCAGCTCGAAGCTGTCGGCCAGGGCACGCGGCCGCTCGGTGTCGGCAAGCTGATCGAGCTTGTTGAAGACGACGATCTGCGCCACCTCGGCAGCGCCGATCTCCGCCAGGACCCGCTCGACTTCGGCGATCTGCTCGGCATGCTCGGCGCTGGCCCCATCGACCACATGAATGAGCAGGTCCGCATCGGCGGCCTCCTGCAGGGTCGCTTGGAAGGCCTCGACCAGGCTGTGCGGCAGCTCGCGAATGAAGCCGACCGTGTCCGACAGGGCCACGCCGCGGCCCGCCTCTTCGAGGTGCAGCTGGCGAGTGGTGGTGTCGAGGGTGGCGAACAGCTGGTTGGCAACGTACGCGTCGGCGTTGGTCAAGGCGTTGAAGAGCGTCGACTTGCCGGCGTTGGTGTAGCCGACCAGGGAGACGCGGAAGGTCTGGTTTCGCTCGCGGGCCCGACGCTGGGTGCCATGCTGGCGCTTTACTTTCTCGAGCTGCTTCTTGATGCTCTTGATGCGCTCGCCGATCATTCTGCGGTCCAGCTCGATCTGGGCCTCGCCTGGTCCGCCGCGGTTGCCGATGCCGCCGCGCTGGCGCTCGAGGTGGCTCCAGCGCCGGACCAGCCGCGTCGACAGGTACTGCAACCGAGCCAGCTCGACCTGCAGCTTGCCTTCGTGGCTGCGGGCCCGGGCGCCGAAGATCTCGAGGATCAGCATGGTCCGGTCGGCGACCGCGACACCGAGGTGGCGTTCCAGGTTGCGCTGCTGCGCAGGCGAGAGCGCCTGATCGAACACAACCACTTCGGCCTGGTGCAGCTGAACCAGCTCCTTCAGCTCGTCGGCCTTACCGGAGCCGACGAAGAAGGCGGGATCGGGGGCCTTGCGACGGGCGACGATTCGCGCCACAGCGACGTCCCCCGCCGATTCGGCCAGCAACGCCAGCTCGTCGAGCGACGCGTCGAAGAACTTCTTACCGCCGAAGTCGACGCCGACGAGGATCGCACGGGCCGGCGGGCCCATCGGTGCCGATTCAGCCGTGAGGGCGCCGCTCAAGAGGCGGCCTGCCCGGTTGACGCACAGCCCGTCAAGGTTGTTCGGGCGTCTCTGGCGCGGTCTGGAAGTTCACCGCGCGGCCCGGCACGACCGTCGAGATTGCGTGCTTGTAGACCATTTGCGTCACGGTGTTGCGCAGCAGGACCACGTATTGGTCGAACGACTCGATGTGCCCTTGCAGCTTGATGCCGTTGACGAGGTAGATGGAAACCGGAACATGCTCCTTTCGCAGCAGGTTCAGGAACGGGTCTTGTAAGAGCTGCCCTTTGTTGCTCACGTTGAAACTCCGTGATGTGTCGTTCTGAAGCAAAAGACCTTAACACAGGGTTTTCGCGTGGCCGCGCCGTAAGGCCATCGTTCATGAGCGTTTGTCGACAAATGGATTCTTCGAGGATCGCATCTCGATCCTGAGCGGTGTTCCGGTCAGCTTGAAGTGAGCCCGGATCCGGCCCTCGAGGTAGCGCTTGTACGAATCGGTGACGTGCTCGAGCGAGTTGCCATGGATGATCACGACCGGGGGGTTCATGCCGCCCTGGTGCGCGTAGCGAAGCTTGGGCCTGAAGGTGCCGGCCCGCTTCGGGCTCTGGTGCTGGACCGCTTCGAGGAGCAGCCGCGTCAGCATCGGCGTCGGCATCTTGCGGGTCGCCGAAGCTTGGGCATCGGCGATCGCCTTCCAGACCAGCGCGAAGCCTTGTCGCCTGGTCGCCGAGGTCTGCAGCACCGGGGCGAACTTCAGGAACGGCAAGCGTTGCACGATCGAGCGCTCCAGCTGCTCCTTTTGATACCCATCGACCGCGTCCCATTTGTTCACGGCGACGACGACGGCGCGACCGCTTTCCAGGATGTAGCCGGCGATGTGCGCATCCTGGTCGGTCACGCCCTGGGTCGCATCGAGCAGCAACAGCACGACGTTGGCTTCGGCGATCGCCTGCAGCGTCTTGATGACCGAGAATTTCTCGACGGCCTCGAAGACCTTGCCCTTCTTGCGCAGCCCGGCGGTATCGATCAGATCGAAATGGCTGCCGCCGCGCTCGAACGGAACGACGATGGCGTCACGGGTCGTGCCCGGCTGGTCGAATGCGATCAGGCGCTCCTCGCCGAGCCAGGCGTTGATGAGGGTCGACTTGCCGACATTCGGCCGGCCCGCCACGGCGAGGCGAATCGGCACATCGCTAGCCTCCGACGGCGCTGCAGGAACCGGCTCGTCGTCCTGCACGGGCGCTGCGCCGAAAAGCAGCTCGACCACTGCCTCGCCGAGAGCGCCGACGCCTTGGCCGTGCGACGCCGAGACCGGCAGCGGATCGCCGAGGCCGAGCTCGTGAAACTCGGCGAGCAGTGGCGAGTCGGCCATGCCCTCGGCCTTGTTCACGGTCAGAACGACCTTTTTGCCGGCGGTGCGAAGGAAGCGGGCGATGTCGTGGTCGTGCGCCGACACGCCGGCGCGCACATCGACCAGGAAGATGACGGCGTCGGCCTCGGCGACCGCTTGGCGGGTCTGCTTGGCCATCTCGAGAACGATGCCGGTCGGGTGTTCCGGCTCGAAGCCGCCCGTGTCGACGACGATGAAGTCGCGCTCACCCAGCCTGGCGTTGCCGTAGTGGCGGTCGCGGGTCAGGCCGGCAACGTCGGCGACGATCGCGTCACGGCTCTTGGTCAGCCGATTGAAGAGCGTCGACTTGCCGACATTCGGCCTGCCGACGATGGCGATGACGGGTTTCATGCCGTCGCGGACAAAAGGTGCGTCAGGGCCGAAACGCGAAGACGCCGCCGGCACGCGTCACCGCGACCAAGACCCCGCCGACGACGACCGGCTGCACCGTGATCGGGCTGCCATCCGTGGGCAAGCGCAGCTGCGCTTCGCCTTTCGCGCGCGACAGCCAGTGCAGCGTTCCGCCGATGTCGCCGAAGACCACCGACGAGGCAGCCAGCGCCGGAGCCCCGAGGCCGTGATTGAGCAGCGCCTCGGATGTCCATGCGACATCGCCGGACTCGGTCTTCCACGACGTCAACCGGTCCGAAGCGTCGGCGCCGAAGATCTGCTCGGCGTCACCGCCGACCGCATCGGTACCGCCGACCGCCTTGGTCCAGAGGATGCGGCCTTTCTCGGCGTCGACGCAGCCGACGGCGGCCTGGAAAGAGCGGGCGCAAAGCAGGTCGCCGGTCCGCACCGGGGGGCCGAGCATGTCGGCGAGCCGCTCGACTTCGTTGGCGCCACGTGGCGAGCCGAGAGGCACCTCCCAACGGACGGCGCCGGTGCCGGGGTCGAGGCCAGCCAGCCGCGGCCCCTGGCCGATGACGAGCGTGTTCTTGAAGGCGGTGATGACACCGGCCTGGGCCAGCGTCAGCGGCTCGCCGGGCCGCTGGACCTGCCAGAGCCTGCTGCCGTCCTGCGCATCGAAGGCCTGCACCGCACGATCGACGCCGAGAACGAAGACCCTTTCGCCCGCGACCAGCGGCGCCGTCGCCACGCGCGTGCCGACGGGCTTGCGCCACTTGATCTGGCCGGCCGACACGGCGACGAGATCGCCGCTTCGAGTGACGACCGCAGCAATGGTGCCGTCGCTGCCCACTCCCGCCGACAGCTGGGTGCCGACGTTGGCGCGCCAGAGGGCTCGGCCGCTTTCGACCTCGATCGCCACGACGCTGCCGTCGCTCGCAGCCACCGTGACGACGGGGCCGTTGACAGCCACGGCGAGCGGAAAGCGGACCGGGCCGATGGCCTGGTTCCACAGGCGATTGACACGCATGGGCGTGGTGATCGGCTCGAGCGGCTTGGGCTTTGGCCGGTCCGGGCCGAACAGCGAGCAGCCGGCCAGCGCGACCGCGAGCAGGACCGCGGCGCGCTTCACTTCGAGTTCCCTGCTGCGCTGCCCGCCGGCGCAGCACCCAGGGCGTCGAGCTTGGCCTCGACGACGCGCCGGTAGTCGACCTTGGGGTCGAGCGCGGCCCAGGCCTTGCGGTACGCGACCTTGCCGTCCTCGGTCTTGCCCTGGGCCATCAGGATGTCGCCACGACGATCGGAGGCGAGCGGCGCGAAGGAGTCGCCCTCGACGGCATCGACCTGCTTCAGTGCGTCGTCGTACTTCTTTTCATCGAGCAGCAGGCCGGCCAGGCGCAGATGGGCCAGGGCCCGGTATTCGGGTTGCGACGCGTGCGCGGCGACCCAGTCGAGTGCCGCATGCGCGGGCTCGATCCGGCCCTTGTCGGCGGCAACCCGCGCGGCCAGCAGGCCGGCCTGCCCGGTGAAGGCGGTGCGCGGATAGCGCTCCTTCATGTCGTTGAAGATGCGCCCGCTCCGGTCGACATCGGCAGCCTGCACTGCACGGTCGAGCTCGTCGTACATGGCCCCGGCCTTGGCGCCCTGATCTCGCTGCCAGGTGTTCCAGCCGAGCCATGCCAAGTAGGCGCCGACAACGACCACCAGCACGCCCGTGATGAGGTTGCCGTACTGGTTCCAGAAGGCCTTCAGCTGATCGAGTTGTTCTTGTTCTTCGAGGTCGAGTTGCGTGGCCATCGTGAAGTGCGGAAGCGCGCTGCGGGCAAACCGGGGATTATGCGGTGAGGGTCGCGGCCCACGAGGCCACATCGGACAGGCTGACCGAGCGCTGGGCGGCGGTCGCGTCGCGGAGCGGCTTCAAGGCAAGCTGACCGAGTGCGAGCTCGTCGTCGCCGAAGACGAGGGCGAAGCGGGCACCGCTCGCGTCCGCCTTCCGGAACTGCGATTTCATGCTGCCCCAGCCGTCGGCACCGGCGGCGTGCATCTGCACCGAGACACCGAGACTGCGCAGTGATTCGCAAGTGACGATGGCTGCGCTCAGGGCCGCCGGGCCAGGCACGATGGCGTAGCCATGAAGCGGTGCCGACGCAGCCACGATGCCGGCCTGTTCGAGCAGCAGCAACACGCGCTCGATGCCCAGGCCCCAGCCCACCGCCGGCGCCGACTTGCCGCCTAGCTGCGCGATCAGCGGGTCGTAGCGGCCGCCGCCGCAAACCGTGTTCTGCGCGCCGAGCAGCTCGGTCGTCCATTCGAAGACGGTCAGGTTGTAGTAGTCCATGCCGCGCACCAGGCGCGGATTGATTCGATAGTGCAGGCCGGCGCCATCGAGCAGCGCACGCACGCCGTCGAGATGGGCCAGCGAGGCGGCGCCCAGGAACGACAGCAGCTGCGGCGCTGACTCGATCGTCGGCTGCATCGCCGGATGCTTGCTGTCGAGCAGACGCAGCGGGTTGCTTTGCAGGCGCCGCCTGGCATCGTCGTCGAGGCTGGCGACATTGGCTTCGAAGTGGGCGATCAGCGCGGCGCGATGCGCCTTTCGCTCATCGGCCTGACCGAGGCTGTTGAGCTCGAGCCGAACGTGCGTGCCTTCGACCAGGCCCAGCTCACGCCAGAGCGCCCGGCACATCAGGATCAGCTCGGCATCGACATCCGGGCCGGGAAAGCCCATTGCCTCGGCGCCGACCTGGTGGAACTGGCGATAGCGGCCCCGTTGCGGTCGCTCGTGGCGAAACATCGGCCCGATGTAGAACAGCCGCTTGCCGCCGTCGCGCAGGAACGCATGCTCGGTCACTGCCCGGACCACGCCCGCGGTCGCTTCCGGACGCAGTGTCAGTCGGTCGCCGTTCATCGCGTCTTCGAAGGAATACATCTCCCTCTCGACGATGTCGGTGACCTCGCCGAGGCCACGCACGAAGAGTGCGGTCGGCTCGACGATCGGCGTGCGCACGTTGGCATAGCCATAGCGGCGCATCAATGCCCGCACCTTGTCCTCGAACCATTCCCAGCGCGCCGAATCCGGCGGCAGGATGTCGTTCATGCCCTTGACGGCCTGCAGGGCCTCGGTCATGTCACGGGCCCGCTCGTCACGTCCCGAAGCGGCGCTCGATGTAGCTCTCGACCAGCGCCTGGAACTCGCTAGCGATGTGCTCGCCGCGGAGCGTCAGCGCCTTCTCGCCGTCGATGAAGACCGGCGCAGCCGGGGCCTCGCCGTTGCCTGGAAGGCTGATGCCGATGTCGGCATGCTTGCTCTCGCCCGGTCCGTTGACGATGCAGCCCATCACGGCGACCTTCATCGTCTCGACGCCGGGATAGCGGGCCTTCCAGACCGGCATCTGGGCGCGCAGGAAGTCGTCGATCTGCTTGGCCAGGTCCTGGAACGTCGTGCTGGTCGTGCGGCCGCAGCCCGGACACGCCGTGACGCTCGGATTGAACGCCCGCAAGCCGAGCGACTGCAGGATCTCGAGGGCCACCACGACTTCCTGGGTGCGCGCTTCGCCCGGCTGCGGCGTCAGCGAAACCCGGATCGTGTCGCCGATGCCTTCCTGAAGCAGCAGGGCCAGCGCGGCCGTCGAGGCGACCGTTCCCTTGGTGCCCATGCCGGCCTCGGTCAAGCCCAGATGCAGCGGATAGTCGCACTGCCGGGCCAGCGCGCGGTACACGCTGACAAGATCCTGGACGCCGGACATCTTGCACGACAGGATGATCTGTTCCGGCGCAAGGCCGATCTCCTCGGCCCGCCGTGCGGACGACAAGGCCGACAGGATGATCGCCCGGTACATGATCTGCCGCGGCTCCTGTGGCTCGGCGAGCCGGCCGTTCTCGTCCATCAGCTCCGTCAGCAACTCCTGGTCGAGGCTGCCCCAGTTGACGCCGATCCGGACCGGCTTCCGATGCCGGACCGCGGCCTCCACCATCTGCGCGAACTGGCGGTCGTGCTTGTCGCCCTTGCCGACATTGCCCGGGTTGATTCGATATTTGGAGAGCGCCTCGGCGCAGGCCGGATAGTCGGCGAGCAGGCGGTGGCCGTTGTAGTGGAAATCGCCGATCAGCGGGACGACGATGCCCATCCGGTCGAGCTGGTCGCGAATATGCGGCACCGCTGCCGCGGCTTCGGGCGTGTTGACGGTGATGCGGACCATCTCGGAGCCGGCGACCGCCAGCTCCTTGACCTGGATCGCCGTGCCGATGGCATCGACCGTGTCGGTGTTGGTCATCGACTGCACCCGGACCGGCGCGTCCCCGCCGACCGTCACGACATGGGCTCCCCAGCGCACGCTGGCCTGACGGGAACGCCGCGGCGCCGGCCGGGCCGGCTCGACGAACGAATCGAGCGCGGAGGTGTCGTCTCGCATGCTTGCGTCCTTCGGTGAGCTTGCGGCGAGCGTCAGGGCTGGCGAGCCGCCGACGCCGCTGTGGTTGGCCCCATATCCAGCGTCGGGCTCGGAGCTGCCGTCGGCAGGATCGAGCCCGGCACTGCCGCCGGGACAACGATGAGCGGTGCCGCTGGCTCACCGGCCCGCCCCTCCGCGGTGTCGGCGACAACCGGCGTCGTCCCAGGCAAGGGCCCAGGAACCTGACCGAGCGCAGGTGATGGCGCCTCGATGCGGTCCGGTGGCATCCCGGGTTCGACCGCGCCTCGGACGCCCGGCGCCGATGCCGGGAGAGAGCCACCGCGTCCGAGCGACATGATGCGGGCCGGCAGCAGATAGACCGCGACCGTTGCCAGGAAGATCAGGACGACGATCCAGAACACCGGATTGGCCGTGACATGCAGGCCGTCACGCTGTACCGCCGAACCCGGACGCTCGCGGAACGGCGCATTGAGGCCCTCGCCGACTTGCTCGATCCTGTAGCCCGCGGCGGCCGGCAGCAGCCGCATCACCGGTGCCGGATCGGTCTTCAAGGCGCGGCAGACGGTCTGCGCAAGAGCCCGCGTGAAGGTCGCATCGGGGAGCTGGTCGAAGCGATCCGCCTCGAGCGATTCGAGTTTTTTCGGCGGTACCTTGATTGCGGCCGCGAGGGCAGCGATGTGCAAGCCCTGTCGTTCGCGTGCCTCGCGCAGCAGGCGACCCGCCGAGGCTGGTCCAGCCGGATACTCGTTCCCTGCTGCCGGCTCACTCATCGAACGCGGCGCGCGACAGGGCCGACGCCTCGCGCGAATCGGGGAAACGATTGCGCAACTGGGTTCCGAAGTCGGCAGTGCCCTGGCGATTGCCGAGCTTGTTCTCGATTCGTGCGGCAAGCCACAGGGTCTGCGCATTCGAGACGTCCGGCAAGGCGTTGACGCGGCGGATGTAGAAGCGCGCGCGCTCGAATTCCCCGCGTTGGTAAAGCACCTGCGCCAGATTGGTTGCCGTGAATGGATTTGCAGGGTCCAGCTCGTAGGCACGCGACAGCGAAAGCGACGCTTCGGCGAGCTGACCCGCGTGTGCCAGGCAGACGCCGTGCGCCAGCAGGGTTCGGACAACGCCGGGGTATTGGGGCACCGCGAGCGCCTGGTTGAAGAACGCGGTCGATTCCGGGTAGCGTTTTTGCTGGCAGAGGAAAAAGCCGTAGTTGTGCATTGCGTCGGCGTCGCGGGGGTTGATCTGCAGCGCCCGCTTGAAGCTGTCCTCAGCCAACGCCGTGTCGCCCAGATTCGCGTAGATCAGGCCGCGCAGATCGAAGGCCTCGCCATACTGCGGATTGGCAGCGATGGCCAGCTTGACCTGATCGAGCGCGGTCGTCATCTGGTTGCGACCGAAGTACGCAGTGGCCAGCTCCATCCGGGCTCGCGATCGCTTCGTCGCATCGGATTCGTCAGAGGAGGTGACGCGGTCCTTCGCATCGATGCTGCCGCTCGGGACCCCGGAGCGCTCGGTGCTGGTCGCGGCACAACCGAGCAAGGCGGCCGCCAACGACCATGCCACCACCGGGCCCGCCGACATCGAGCGTGCTTTCATGGCGACCTCTCTTCGACGACGAGCCGTCGCGACTTGGGCGCCGCCACCCGCTGCCCTTGAGGCGGCAGCGCTGCGAGCTGACGGCGTTCGGCAACGCGGGTTCGGTCCTGCACAGAACCGGCGAGCTGACCACAGGCCGCGGCAATGTCGTCGCCCCGGGTGCGTCGCACCGTCGTGACGAGGCCGCCTTCCGTCAGCAGTGCCGCGAAGGCAGCGACCCGGGCGGGCGACGACCGGCCGAGACCGGATCCAGGAAACGGATTGAACGGGATGAGATTGACCTTGCAGGCGATTCCGGGATGGGCCGCAGTGCCGTCACCGCGCAACAGTGCCAGCAGCGCGTCGGCTTGCGCCGGCGAATCGTTGACCCCATCGAGCATGCAGTACTCGATCGTGACGAAATCGCGCGGCGCACGCTCCAGGTAGCGCCGGCAACCGGCCAGCAGCTGATCGATCGGGTACTTGCGGTTCAGCGGCACAAGATCGTCGCGCAACGCGTCGTCGGGGGCGTGCAGGGAGACTGCGAGCGCCACCGGACAGTCGTCGCGAAGCCGGTCGATCATCGGCAACACGCCAGACGTCGACACCGTGACGCGGCGCCGAGACAGGCCGTAGCCATGGTCGTCGAGCATGGTTCGAAGCGCGGGCAACAAGGCCCCGTAGTTCTGCAGCGGCTCGCCCATTCCCATCATCACGACGTTGCTGACCGCGCGATCGGCGCGGCCGAGGCCGAGCCGGCGGCGAAGTGCGAATTCGGCGTGCCAGAGCTGGGCCACGATCTCGGCGCTGCTCAGATTGCGGCTGAAGCCCTGATGGCCGGTGGCGCAAAAACGGCAGTTGACGGCACATCCGGCCTGCGACGAAATGCAAAGCGTGCCTCGGCCGGACTCCGGGATGAAAACCGTCTCGACGGCGTTGCCGCCGCCGACGTCGAAGAGCCACTTGATCGTGCCGTCAGAGGCAACCTGCTCGCTGATCACAGGCAGGCTCTCGATCACCGAAGCGGTGAGGAGCTTGTCGCGCAACGACTTGGCAAGATCCGACATCAGGACAACGTCGTTCACGCCACGCTGGTGGATCCAGCGAAACAGCTGGGTCGCGCGAAAGCGCTTTTCGCCCAGCTGCTCGCAGAAGTCGCCGAGGCCGGCACGGTCGAACTGGAGCAGGTTGACCATGCCGAGGCCTTGCCGCGCTGCCGAGTCAGCGCGCGTGCACGTTCATGCCGGCGAAGAAAAACGCGATCTCGACAGCTGCGGTCTCGACGGCATCCGAGCCGTGGACGGCGTTGGCATCGATGCTGGCGGCGAAGTCGGCGCGAATCGTTCCCTTCTCGGCCTTCCTGGGGTCCGTCGCGCCCATCAGTTGCCGATTTTTCGCAATGGCGTCGTCGCCTTCGAGAACCTGAATCATCACCGGCCCGGAGATCATGAACGCGACGAGATCGTTGAAAAACGGGCGACCCTTGTGGACTGCATAAAAAGCTTCGGCTTCGGCGCGGGACAGGTGTGCCATTCTCGCGGCCAACACTTGCAGGCCGGCGTTTTCGAAGCGGCTATAAATCGCGCCGATGACGTTCTTGGCAACGGCATCCGGCTTGATGATGGAAAGAGTGCGTTCGAGCGGCATGTCAGCGGGCCTCGTGGTCCAGAGCAAAGCTTTCGATTGTAGTGCGGGGCCTTGCAGCGGTCGGGTCCACGACTTCAGCGACCGCGTCGACCACCACCACCACCGCCGCCGCCGCCGCCTCCGGGGCCGCCCCCGCCCCCGTTCCCACCGCCGCCGCCTCCCGGATGACCGCCACCGCCGCCACCTGCGCCAAAGCCGCCGCCACGATTGCCACGGCCGCCCCCCCCGCCGCCTCCACCACCTCCACGGTTCTTCTTGTGAAAGGCGTCGGCGCCGATGTAGCCCATCGACGTCTGCAGCGGATCCGGCTGCTTCGGGTCGCCTCGGGCCACGTTGGTCGGACGCGGCGCACTGCCGCCGGCGCCGAAGCCGCTGTTCGGGCCGATCCGGCGGCCTTGCACGAAGCGATGATCAAAGGTCTGCTGCAGCGGATTGGGTATTCGGCTCGGATCGAAGTCGTCCTCGTCCGCATCGACGTCAGGACGGCGCGCAGGCTCCTGGTCCGGCGCGGCCTGCATCGGCGGCCCATCGACGCGCGCTTCCGCGGCCCGCCGCGGGCCGGCCGGTCGACCACGCTCATGCCGGTCGTTGCCGCCGCGATTGTTGCGCGGCCCCGCGTCATCCCGACGCTGGCCGCCGCCGGAGTCGGGCTGCTCGTCGTTGGGCGGGCTCTCCCCACGCATCGCGTCGTTGCGCGCGCCTTCATTGCGTCCGCCCTCGTTGCGTCCGCCCTCGTTGCGCCCGCCGTCGTTGCGCCCGCCCTCATTGCGCGCGCCCTCGCTGCGCTGGCCCTCATTGCCGCTCGCCAGGCGACGGATCGATCGCATATCGTTTTCGTCGAGGTCGACCCAAACCCCCCGCTTCAGCCCGTGCGGCAGCACCACCGTGCCGTAGCGAATGCGAATCAGCCTGCTCACGGTCAAGCCGACGGCTTCGAACAACTTCCTGACTTCGCGGTTGCGGCCTTCGGTGATGACGACCCGATACCACTGGTTGAGGCCCTCGCCGCCGCCGTTGGCGATCGACTTGAACGCAGCGCGCTGGCCTTCGACTTCGACACCCTCGAGCAACAACGCGCGCTGATCGTCGGCAAGCGTGCCCATCACGCGCACCGCGTATTCGCGCTCGACGCCGAAACGCGGATGCATCAGCTGGTTGGCAAGGCCGCCGGAATTGGTGAACAGCAGCAGCCCTTCGGTGTTGATGTCGAGCCGTCCGACGGATTGCCATTTGCCCTGGGGCAGGCGAGGCAGGCGCCTGAAAACGGTCGGCCGATTCTGCGGATCGTCGTGCGTGACGATCTCGCCGGCGGGCTTGTGGTACGCAATGATGCGGGCCCGCGGCGGCACGATTCGCAGCCGGATCGGCTTGCCGTCGACTTCGATGCGGTCTCCGAACGAGATGCGCTGCCCGGTGTGCGCGGGCTCGCCGTTCACGCTGATGCGACCCTCGACGATCATGTCTTCCATGTCGCGGCGCGAGCCGACGCCGGCCTGGGCCAGGACCTTGTGCAGCTTCGGCGCATCGGCCTCCGGTGCCAGAACCCGCTTGATCGACACCGGATCGAGCTCGGCCATCTCGGCCTCCACCTCGACGTCGAAGTCGCCCGACATGACTTGTGCGAATACTTCGCCCGGATCGACCGGCGGCGGCCGGTGCAGATGGCGAGGCAGCGGGCCCTCGAAATCGGGTGGCAGCATCGGTGCGCCGTGCGATCCGGCCCACTCCCCGCCTTCGCCTCGATCACCCCGGCGGCGCTCGCGTCGACCGCGGCGACGGCTTCGGTCGCCGCGCGGCGCGTCGCCTTCGCCGACACCGGACGCGTCGCCGTGGGCCACGCTTGCCGATGCCGCAGCGGCCGGTTCAGGCGATTGAGCAGCCGGCGTGGACGGCACATCGGCGCGGTGTTCGAAATCGGCGGGCGCGGTATCGGTGATGTCGTTCATGCGTGGGATTCCAGGGCGGGATCGGCTGGCAGGGGGCCGTCGTCAGCATCGGCGGGCTCGGAGAAAGAAAGGCTCGTTTGTGCGAGTGCTGCGGCAAGCGACTCGTGCTCGGCATCGCTGCGCGCGCCGGTGCCGTCGAGGGTCGGCAGCTGCGCCAGAGTGGCGAGCCCGAGGTCGTCGAGGAACTGACGCGTCGTGGCCAGCAGGATCGGTCGGCCCGCCGCTTCCCGATAACCGATCGCCTCGATCCAGCCGCGATCTTCGAGCAGCTTGACGGTGGTGCTGGCAACCGCGACACCGCGGATGTCCTCGATGTCTCCGCGGGTCACGGGCTGTCGGTAGGCAATGATCGCCAGTGTTTCCATCGCCGCCCGCGAATAGCGTGGCGGCCGGTCGGGATGCAGACGCGCCAGATACGTGGCCATCTCGGGTCGGCTCTGGAAGCGCCAGCCACTGGCGACGGCGACCAGCTCGATGCCTCGGCCCTCGCAATCGCGGCGAAGCTGATCGAGCAGGTCGCGGATCGTATCGAGCGCCACCTCGTCGGCGAACAGCGCACCGAGCTCCGGCAACGCCATCGGCTGGGTCGAGCAGATGAGCGCTGCCTCGAGGACGCGCTTGGCATCCAGGGTTTTCATGTCGTCGTGAAAATCCTCTGCCGCCTGGCGGCAAATCACCGCGCTGGAAGTGCGGCGGGTCTGGCAACGCAATCGCTTGCCATCGTCGAAGGGCACCCTCGGGTGCGAGCGGAAATTCGATGGCCTGTCGGACCGCCGGGCCGCGGCAGCGCATTGCCACGCCGGCAGCCCGCATCGAACGTCAATCGCCTATTGTAGCCAAGCGGCACCGGCAGGTCAGGCAATTTCACCGGTGATCTGCTTCCAGGCTTCGACCAGGTCCTGTGGCAGCGCCGCCGCGAGGGACATCGACTGCCCGGAGATCGGGTGTGCGAAAGCCAGCCCAGTGGCGTGCAGGGCCTGGCGCGAAATGCCGAGCGCGGGCCAGCCGCCATAAAGCCGATCGCCGACCAGGGGCAGCTGCCGGGATGCCAGGTGGACGCGGATC
This sequence comes from Pseudomonadota bacterium, assembly GCA_030946925.1. Classification (GTDB taxonomy): domain Bacteria; phylum Pseudomonadota; class Gammaproteobacteria; order Burkholderiales; family Burkholderiaceae_C; genus Schlegelella_A. The sequence goes on along the minus strand of JALYXU010000017.1, from coordinate 8,840 downwards.
TGGTGCGTGCGGCCGCTGTGCAAGGTGCAACGCAACGCGCTCTGGGCACCGTTCGATGCCAGGCATTCGACATCGGTCCGGGCCGCCTTGCCCGATGCGACGATCGCCATCCGGGTTCGCGTCTGCGGGTCACGGCCGATCGGCGCCTCGACGCTGAACCTCTTCGCGGCCGGCCTGCCATGGGCGATCGCCAGATAGCGCCGATCGACCTCCCGAGCGGCGATAGCGCGGACCAGCGCGGTGACCGCAGCCAGGGTCTTGCCGACCACCATCAACCCCGAGGTGTCCTTGTCGAGGCGATGGACGATGCCGGCGCGCGGCAAGGCAGCAGACGCCGGGTCGCGCGCCAGCAAGGCGTTCAGCAAGGTCCCCGACCAGTTGCCCGCCGCCGGATGGACCACCATGCCTGCCGCCTTGTCGACGACCAGAATCGCATCGTCCTCATAGACGACCGCCAGCGGCAAAGCTTCCGGCCGGTAGGCGCGGCTCTCGGCGGTGGGCACAAGCTCGACTGCCACGCTCTGTCCGGCACGGACCCGCTGGGAACTGCCGGTGCAAGGCTGACCGCCGAGCCGGACGTGGCCCTGTTCGATCAGCGTCTGGAGGTGGCTGCGGGAGAATTCGGGCACCAGGGCCACGACGACCTTGTCGAGCCGCTCCCCGTGCTGCGACAAGGTGACCGAGCCGGTCCGCGCTTCGACGGAGTCGCCCTCTGCCTCGGCCGCATCGTCGGCGCGGTCGCCGACCACACCGGCAGCGGCAGCCGTCCCCACCTCCCCGGCCGGAAGCGGCGTTTGCCCCGAGCCGGCCGGATCGACCAGATAAGATTCGTCGATCGCTTTTCCGCCCTTGGCTTGGGATCGCCGTTGCACCGTCATCCTGCCTTCTCGACAATGATCAAGACTTCGAAACGTTCCTCGTCGACAGTGTCGGCGATCTGCCTGGCGGCCTGCCTGCTCGCGGCCTGCGGCACAGCGTCGCTCGACGAGATGTCGCGCTGGTCGCCGGAAAAGCTCTATGCCGAGGCCAAGGACGAAGCCTCCGCGGGCAACTACGAAAAAGCAGCCAAGCTTTACGAGCGGCTCGAGGGCCGCGCCGCCGGCACCGTGCTCGCGCAGCAGGCGCAGATCGAGCGTGCCCATCTTCTGTGGAAGAGCGGCGAAAAGGCGCAGGCGCTGACGATCCTGGAGCGCTTCATCAAGCTGCACCCGACCAGCGCGGCCATCGACTATGCGTTCTACCTGCAGGGCCTCATCAACTTCAACGACAACCTCGGCATCCTCGGCAGCCTGACGAGCCAGGACTTGTCGGAACGCGACCAGCAAGCTTCGCGAGACGCCTACCAATCGTTTCGCCGGCTGGTCGAGCAGTACCCGCAATCGACCTATGCGGACGATGCACGACTGCGCATGAACTACATCGTCAACTCGCTCGCCGCCTACGAGGTGCACGTCGCCCGTTATTACTTCCGGCGCGGCGCCTACATCGCCGCGATCAACCGCGCCCAGCAAACGGTCCAGGAGTTCCAGCAATCGCCTTCGACCGAGGAGGCGCTCTTCATCATGATCCAGGCCTACGATCAGCTCGGCCTGAGCGAATTGCGCGACGACGCGGCCCGCGTGCTCAAGAAGAACTTTCCGAACTCGACGTTCTATGCGGCCGGGCTCGGGACGAAGAAGTCGCGTTGGTGGCAGCTCTGGTGACCGGCCCGCAGCTTCAGGCGTTGAGGGCGATCGCAGTCCTCGCTTCCGCCAAGGTCGCAAGCCAGTCGAGGGCGTCCGCCTCGGTCTCGACACGCGTCATCGGCGGCAACGCCGCGAACAGCCTCCGCCCGTAGCCCATCGTCGCCATGCGCGGGTCGCAGACGACGAGCAGGCCCTGATCGTTCTCGCTGCGGATCAGACGCCCGGCGCCCTGCTTCAGCGAGATCGCGGCTTCGGCAACGAAGTAATCGGCGAAGGCATTGCGTCCTTCGTCTTCCATTCGCTTGACCCGCGCTTCGACCAGCGGATCGTTGGGCGGCGGGAACGGCAGCTTGTCGATGACGACGCACTGCAACGCCTCGCCGGGAACGTCGACGCCTTCCCAGAAGCTCTGCGAGCCCACCAGAATCGCTTTCGCCGACTCCATGAAGCGCTGCATCAATTGGCGTTTCGAGCCGTTGCCCTGCACCAGCACCTCGACGTCGTTGCCGCTGGCCGCGAAATCCTCGATCAGGCGGCGGCCGATCGTCTGCAGCGAGCGCAGCGTCGTCGTCAAGACGAAGGTGCGACCACCGAGGGCGCGGGCGCAGCGTGCGGCCAGGGCGGCGACAGCTTGGGCGTGTTCCGCGTCGCCGGGCTTGGCGAACCGACGCGGCACATAGACGCGGGCGTGCCGGGGATAGTCGAATGGGCTGCCGAGGCGCAGGACCCGGGCCGTCTCCAGTCCCGCTGCCTCGGTGAACCAACTGAGGCGCGCGTCGTCGCCGAGGGTGGCCGATGTGAACACCCAGGCCTTCGACGCCGCGGCCATTTGCTCGCGCAAGGCATCGCGAATGTCGAGCGGCGATTCGACCAGACGGGCTTGGTGCGTGGAGACGTCGATCCAGCGGATCTTGCCGGCCTCGGCCGGTTGGCTGAACTGCGCGGCGAGCGCCGACAGGCGCGTCGCGCGCTCGGCGAGACGTACGAAATCCGGACCGATCTCGCTGACCGTTTCGAGAGCGCCGCCGGCCGCTGCGCAGGCCTCGTCGACCTGCTCGAGGCAACGACGGAAGTCGTCGTTGCCGCTGCGCTCGGACCAGCGCAGCTTGGCGCTGGCGCGCGGCTCGGCCGCCGCGCCGTTCACAGCGATGCGCAGGTCGCGTGCGCTCTTGTCGCAGGCGGCCGCGAGCTCGGGCCACGGCAAGAGACCCCGCGCCTGTTGCAGCCCCGCCGCGAGCAGGTCGCGACCGAAGTCGATCAGTTGCGCAGTGCCGAGCACGGTGCCGAGGAACTGCAGGCCGGCATCGGTCAACTGATGCGCTTCGTCGAAGACGGCCAGCTCGACGCTCGGCAAAAGCTCGGCGACGCCGCTGTCGCGCAAGGCCACGTCGGCGAAAAACAGGTGATGGTTGACGACCACCACATCGGCGGCCATGGCGTCGCGGCGGGCCTTGTTGACGTGGCACTGCCGAGATTCCGGGCACTCGCTGCCAAGACAGTTGTCACGTGTCGACGTGACCAGCGGGATGACGCTGCTTCGCTCGTCGAGACCGCCGATTTCGGCGAGGTCGCCGCCGGCGGTCGTGACCGCCCAGGCTTCGATGCGGGCCAACGCGCGCAATGCGAAGGCGTCGGCGAGGTGACCTTCCGTCCGCGCCAGGCCCAACCGATGCAAGCAGAGGTAGCTCGATCGTCCCTTCAGCAGCGCCACCGTCACCGGCACGCCGAGGGCAGCGCGAAGCCGAGGCAGGTCGCGCAGGAACAGCTGGTCCTGCAAGGTCTTCGTTGCCGTGCTCAACAGCGTCCGCGCACCGGACAGCAGGGCCGGAACCAGATAAGCGTAGGTCTTGCCGACGCCGGTGCCGGCCTCGACGACCAGGCTGGTGCGGCCATCGATCGCCGCAGCGATCGCAACCGCCATCTCGATCTGTTCCTGTCTTTGGACGTGGCTCGAGTCGGCAAGTGCGAGCGCCCCGTCGTCGGACAGTGCGACGCCGACTGCGTCCTCGAGATCAGTCATGCGACGGGCGCAGAGGCCACGCCACGCGCGGGCGGCCGTCCGACGCCACGGCCCGACAGAAAATTCATGCCGGCCGGGGCGGTTCGAGCTCGGCTTCGATACGCGAGATGTTGTCGCGCAGCAGCAGGCGGCGTTTCTTCAGGCGCCGCAAGGACAGGTCGTCACCGGGCGGCGCGGTCACTGCGACGTCGATGAGATTGTCGAGATCCGCATGCTCCATGCGCAGTTCGATCAGCCGGCGCGGCAGTGAGTGCAGGTTGTCGTCCATGGGCGCCCGCATGACGCGACTAGTTCGCGGTTTTGGGCCATTAGATGCGAGGCGAAGCGATTATAGTTTTCTACCATGGGCACCTCGAGCTTGGGCTACCGGCTTTCCGCGACGACGGGTCTGCATCGCGGCGATCGGGCCTATCAGCAGGACCAGGTGCAGATCCTTCCGCATGGCCGGGTCCCCGGCTGCGTCATGGGCGTGCTCGCCGATGGCATGGGCGGCAAGAGCGGCGGCCGCAAGGCCGCCGACCAGGTCATCCTGACCGCGCAACAGCTGTTCGAGCGCTACTCGCCGAGCCGCGACGATCCGACCGAAGCCCTGAAGCAGCTGGTTCTGGAAGCGCATCTGATGATCAAGCTGACGGCGATCACGTCGGAAGAAGAGCCGCACAGCACGATCGCCTCGTTCCTCGTCAGCCCGACCCGCGAGTGCGATTTCGTCCACGCCGGCGACTCGCGCATCTACCACTTCCGCGGCGCCGAGATGGTGAGCCGCTCGATCGATCACTCGTACGTCCAGCGCCTGGTCGACGAGCGACAGATCACCGAGGAGGAGGCAAACAGCCACCCCCAGTCGAATCTGCTCACGGGCTGCCTCGGCACCATCCAGGACCCGCCGCTTTCGCAAAAGCACATCGACCGTCTCGAGATCGGCGACAGCGTCCTGTCCTGCAGTGACGGACTCTGGCACTACTTCACGCCGCGCGAGCTCGGAGCCATCGTTCATGCGCTGCCGCCGCGCGAAGCGACCGAGATGCTGGTCGGCAAAGCGCGCCAGCGGGCCCGGGGCTCGGGCGACAACCTCTCGCTGGCGCTGGTTCGAGTCGAAGCACTCGCCTGAGGACCGCCTGAGCGGCGCTACCGAACCGGCGCACTGCCGGCTGTGGCGCCGGGGACCGGCAGGCTGGCAGCGGGCGCTTTCGCTGCGTCGCGCCGAAGTGCCCTGCTCGCACTTTGCTGCCGGTGCAGAGATGCATCGGCCTGGCGCTTCGCATAGGCCGCGCGACTCGCGTTCTCTCGCTCAGCCCTCCGCTGCGGAAGCTCTCGCGCCGGCGCTTTGCCGGCGTCGACTGGACCCGAGGGCCGTGCGCGGTCGCGACCCAGGCCGCTGCCGGCGACCGCACTTGCCGGTCCGTGGCCGACCCGGTCCCGTTCCCGGTCTCGCCGGGCATCTTCCGCGGCCTTCTCGCTGATCTCGTTGCGGCGTGCCAGGGCCCGCTCGTGCCGATCTGCGTCGTCGACGAGACGCTGGCGCGCGCTCAGCCGACCGAGCGACTCACGCCGTTCGCGCTTGGCATCGTCGACGCACGACGTGACGATGAAGCGCTCGCCGCACTCGCGCTGTCTGGTGGCGTAACGCATCTCGGCGGCGTCGCGCTCGACCGCGATCTGCGCACGCTCCTGGCGGACTGCGTCGGCCGTCGCGGCGCCGATCGCTGCAAAGGAGACCAGCGCGCCGGCCACTCCCGCCACCGCGACGGAACTCAGCCGAAGAGGCCAGCATCGACGCGAAGAGAACGACACGCGCGGCATCGGCTTGGGCCTCATGTCAGGGCCGTATCGACCGTGCGTTTGGCTTCGGCGAGGAACTCGGCCGATCGCATCTCGCGAAGGCGCGAAACGGTCCGCGGGAACTCGTGGACGAGCGGACCTTCCGTGTACAAAGCCTCGGGCTCCACTGCCGCCGACACGACGAGCTTGACCCGACGGTCGTAGAGCACGTCGATCAGCCAGGTGAAGCGCCGCGCCTCGGAGGCATAGCGCGGTGGCATCTGCGGTACCCCGGAGAGCAGCAAGGTGTGAAACCGACTCGCAAGCTCGAGGTAGTCGTTCTGCGACCGCGGCCCGCCGCAAAGCTCCCTGAAGTCGAACCAGACAACGCCGCCGGCGCGCCGGCGGGCGCGAATTTCGCGATGCTCGATCTTCAGGATCGGACTCTCGTCCGAGGCTTCGGCAAGCCGCTCGAAGGTGCTCTGCATTGCTGCATCGGCCGTCGGCCCGAGCGGCGTGTGATAAAGCTCGATATCGAGCAGCGTCGACTGCCGGTAGTCGACGCCGTTGTCGACGCCGACGATCTCGAGCTTGTCCTTCAGCAGCTCGATGGCCGGAAGGATGCGGTCGCGATGCAGGCCATTCGGATACAGCCCGTCAGGCGGAAAGTTGGAAGTCGTGATGACGCTTGCGCGGTTCTCGAACAGAGCTTCGAGCAGCCGGTGCAGGATCATCGCATCGGTGATGTCGGAGACCTGAAATTCATCGAGGCAGATCAGGCGGAAACGGTTGGCGATGTCCTTGCCGAGATGGGTCAGGGGATCGCTGACGCCTTGCATGTGGGCGAGCTCACGGTGCACCTCGCGCATGAATTCGTGGAAGTGGAGTCGGGTCTTTCGCTGCAGCGGCACGGCGTTGAAGAAGCAGTCCATCAGGAAGCTCTTTCCGCGGCCGACGCCGCCCCACATGTAGACGCCACGGGGAATCGGCGGATGGGCGATCAGCTTGGTGAGCGCATTGCCGCGCTTTCCCTTGTATTCGGTCCATTCACTCTCGCAGCGCTCGAGCGCATCGATGGCGCGCAGTTGCGCCGGGTCGGCGGTGTAGCCGCGCTCGACCAGCGTGCGTCGGTAAAGCTCGCGGACACCCAATGCACGCGATCAGAAGTTGAGCGCGCGCTTGTCGACGGCCAGCGCCGCTTCCTTGGTGGCCTCGCCGAGGCTGGGGTGGGCGTGGCAAATGCGGCCGATGTCTTCGGCGGAGGCGCGAAATTCCATGGCCATGCCGGCCTCGGCGATCAGCTCGGACACCATCGGACCGATCATGTGCACCCCGAGCACCTCGTCGGTCCTGGCATCGGCAAGGATCTTCACCATGCCGGTGGTGTCGCCGAGCGCGCGGGCCCGGCCGTTGGCCATGAACGGAAAGGTACCGACGCGAAATTCCCGCCCGGCCGCCTGGAGTTGCTGCTCCGTCTGGCCAACCCACGCGATCTCCGGACTCGTGTAGATGACCCAAGGCACGGTGTTGAAGTCGATGTGCGGCTTCTGCCCGGCGATGCGTTCGGCGACGGCCACGCCTTCTTCTTCGGCCTTGTGCGCGAGCATCGGACCGCGCACGACGTCGCCGATCGCCCAGACGTTCTCGAGGTTGGTCCTGCAATCGGCATCGACCGTGACGAAACCGCGCTCGTCGATGTTCAGGCCGACAGCCTCGGCGTTCAGGCCAGTCGTATTCGGAAGCCGGCCGATCGAGACGATCAGCTTTTCGAAGGTGGTGGCCTGGGCGGCCCCTGCGGCATCGGCGTAGCTCACGGTGACGCCGTCTGCGACGACGGCGACGCCGCTGATCTTGGCGCCGAGCACGATCTTCAGGCCTTGCTTGACGAAGGCCTTGTGCGCCTCGCCGGCGATCTGCGTGTCCACGGCGCCGAGGAATGTCGGCAGGGCTTCGAGGATCGTGACCTCGGAGCCGAGCCGACGCCAGACCGAACCGATCTCCAGGCCAATCACTCCCGAGCCGACGATGCCGAGCGTCTTCGGCACGTGGTCGACCGCAAGAGCGCCGTCGTTCGACAGAACGCTTGCCTCGTCGAAGGCCGCGCCCGGAAGGGGCCGCGCCATCGAGCCGGTGGCAACGATGACGTGCTTTGCCGTGAGGCTGTCGGGCTTGGCGCCCGTCACCGCGATCTGCCAGCCGCCTTCTGCCCGCTTCTCGAACCCTCCGCGTCCATGGAAGAACCGGATCTTGTTCTTCTTGAACAGATAGACGATGCCGTCGTTGTTCTGCTTCACGACCGCGCGCTTGCGCGCCATCATCTTCGCGACATCGATCGTCAGGCTGCCGATACCGATGCCGTGGTCCGCGAAGTGATGGCCGGCCTGTTCGAAGTTTTCGGACGACTGCAGCAATGCCTTCGAAGGGATGCAGCCGACATTGGTGCAGGTGCCACCGGGCGCAGGGCCACCCTTGTCGTTTTGCCACTCGTCGATGCAGGCGGTCGAAAACCCCAGTTGCGCGGCTCGGATTGCCGCGATGTAGCCACCGGGGCCGGCGCCGATGACGACGACGTCGAATTGACTCGCTGCCATGGCGTCAGATGTCGAACAGGAGGCGGGCCGGGTCTTCGAGCGCCTCCTTCATCGCCACCAGACCGAGCACCGCCTCGCGACCATCGATGATGCGGTGGTCATACGACATCGCCAGATAGTTCATCGGCCGGACCACGATCTGGCCGTTCTCGACGACGGCACGGTCCTTGGTCGCATGGACGCCGAGGATCGCCGCCTGCGGCGGGTTGATGATCGGCGTCGAGAGCATCGAGCCGAACACGCCGCCGTTCGAGATCGAGAAGGTGCCTCCGGTCAGGTCGTCGAGCGAGAGCTTGCCGTCCTTGGCCTTCTGGCCGAACTCGGCGATCTTCTTCTCGATGTCGGCGAAGCTCATCTGGTCGGCGTTGCGCAGGATCGGCACGACCAGGCCGCGCGGCGAGCCGACGGCGATGCCGATGTCGAAGTAGCCGTGGTAGACGATGTCGTTGCCGTCGACCGAGGCGTTGATGATCGGATAGCGCTTCAGCGCCGCGACCGCCGCCTTCACGAAGAAGCTCATGAAGCCGATCTTGACGCCGTGCTCCTTCTCGAACTTCTCCTGGAAGCGCTTTCGCATCTCGATCACGGGCGCCATGTTCACTTCGTTGAACGTGGTGAGGATCGCGTTGGTCGATTGCGACTGCAGCAACCGCTCGGCGATGCGCGCGCGCAACCGGCTCATCGCGACGCGCTGCTCGGGGCGATCGCCGTAGTGCGTCGACGGCGGCGCGGCGACGGTCGGCAGGGCCCCAGGCGCGGGCGCCGCGGCGCGTGGCGCAGAAG
>JALYXU010000014.1 GCA_030946925.1 Pseudomonadota bacterium | reverse complement strand
GTGCTGCGTCACGCGATCGACCGTCGCGAGATGCCTCGCCGCGTGGCGCGTTGCGCGGCGCGTCGCCGTGGCCGCGATGCGGCGCGCTGGACCGCCGCATTCCGCCGCGCGCCGCACCCTCGCCGATCACCATCCGGCCAAGCACGATCGGCTCCGGCCGCTCGTGCGCGGGTGGCTCGAAGCCCGGCACCAGCTGCTTCGGGATCTCGTGCTTGATGAGACGCTCGATCTCGCGAAGAAAGCCGTTCTCGTCGACCGAGACCAGCGAGATCGCCTCGCCGGGCGAGCCGGCCCGGCCGGTCCGGCCGATCCGGTGCACGTAGTCCTCGGGCACGTTCGGTATCTCGAAGTTGACGACGTGCGGCAGCTGGTCGATGTCGATGCCGCGCGCCGCGATGTCGGTCGCGACGAGCACCTGCAGGTCGCCCTTCTTGAAGTCGGCGAGCGCCTTGGTCCGCGCCGTCTGGCTCTTGTTGCCGTGGATCGCCATCGCCGTGATGTCGTTCTTGAGCAGGTGCTCGACCAGGCGGTTGGCACCGTGCTTCATGCGCGTGAAGACGAGCACCTGGTGCCAGTCGTTGTCCTTGACGAGATGGACCAGCAGGTCCTTCTTCATCTCGCGGCCGACCGGATGCACCTTCTGGGCGATCAGCTCCGCGGTCTGGTTGCGGCGCGCGACCTCGATCAGCACGGGAGCGTTCAGCAGCCGGTCGGCGATCGCCTTGACCTCGTCGCTGAACGTGGCAGAGAAGAGCAGGCTCTGCTTTTTCTGCGGCAGCACCGCGAGCACCTTCTTGATGTCGTGGATGAAGCCCATGTCGAGCATGCGATCGGCCTCGTCGAGGACGAAGATCTCGACGTGCGAGAGGTCGAGCGTGCGCTGGCCGTGGTGGTCGAGGAGCCGGCCGGGCGTGGCGACCAGGATGTCGACACCGCGGCGAAGCTTGTCGACCTGCGGCTGCATGCCGACGCCGCCGAACATCACCATGCTCGTCAGCTTCGAGTACTTGCCATAGGTGCGCACGCTCTCTTCGACCTGGGCGGCGAGCTCGCGTGTCGGCGTCAGGATCAGGCAGCGGATCGGCAGCTTGCCGCGCGGACCGCTCTGCGGCCCGCCGTCGCGCACTGGCGGCTGGGCCATCAGGCGGTGCAGCAGCGGCAGCACGAAGCCGGCGGTCTTGCCGGTGCCGGTCTGGGCGCCGCCCATGACGTCGCCGCCCGAAAGGACGGCGGGAATCGCCTGCGCCTGGATCGGCGTCGGCACGGTGTAGCCTGCTTCGTGAACAGCACGAAGCAGCGGCTCGGCGAGGCCGAGAGTATCGAAAGACATGTGGGGCTTTACGTGAGACCGGCCCGACGCGCCCAGTGGTTGGGCGCCAGTCACAGGCTGATCGGAGTTTCTTGCGCCGGGAGGCGCAGCGTCGGAGATGACGTCGGCAGAGAAGACTGGGTTCAACGCCGAATCCGCCGATTGTAATGGCACGACTCGGGCCGATCGTCGGATCAGCACCGGGATCAGCGTCGTTCTCTGGGCCGCGACCGGTCCCGTGCGAGCGGCGACAATAGGCGATCGGCCCTGGGTTCTCCGGCGCGCCACGACCTATCAGCAAGGCAATCAATGGCTCAGTACGTCTTCACGATGAACCGCGTGGGCAAGATCGTTCCGCCGAAGCGGCAGATCCTCAAGAACATCTCGCTCTCGTTTTTCCCTGGCGCCAAGATCGGCGTGCTCGGCTTGAACGGCTCGGGCAAGTCGACCCTGCTGAAGATCATGGCCGGCATCGACCAGGACATCGAGGGCGAAGCGACGCCGATGCCGGGCCTGAAGATCGGCTACCTGCCGCAGGAGCCCGTGATGGACGCCGAGCAGACGGTCCGCCAGGCCGTCGAGGAAGGCATCGGCGGCGCCTTGGCGGCGAAGAAGCGCCTCGACGAGGTCTATGCCGAATACGGCGAGCCGGAGGCCGACTTCGACAAGCTCGCCGCCGAGCAGGCCGAGCTCGAGGCGACCATCGCCGCCGCCGGCAGCGAGAACACCGAGATGCAGCTCGAGATCGCCGCCGACGCCCTCCGCCTGGCGCCGTGGGATGCGGTGATCGGCAAGCTCTCGGGCGGCGAGAAACGCCGGGTCGCGCTCTGTCGCATGCTGCTGTCGAAGCCCGACATGCTGCTGCTCGACGAGCCGACCAACCACCTCGACGCCGAGTCGGTCGACTGGCTCGAGCAGTTCCTGTCCCGCTTCCCCGGCACGGTCGTGGCGATCACCCACGACCGTTATTTCCTGGACAACGCGGCAGAGTGGATCCTCGAGCTCGACCGTGGCTCGGGTATTCCGTACAAGGGCAACTACAGCCTCTGGCTCGAGCAGAAGGAAACCCGGCTCGAGCAGGAGCAGAAGACCGAGGACGCCCGGACCAAGGCGATGAAAAAGGAGCTCGAGTGGGTGCGCTCGAATCCGAAGGGGCGCCAGGCCAAAAGCAAGGCCCGGCTGGCGCGCTTCGAGGAGCTCTCGGACATCGACTATCAGAAGCGCAACGAGACCAACGAGATCTTCATTCCGGTGGCCGAGCGGCTCGGCCACGAGGTGATCGAGTTCGAGCACGTCAGCAAGAGCTTCGGCGACCGCTTGCTGATCGATGACCTGAGCTTCAAGGTGCCGGCCGGCGCCATCGTCGGCATCATCGGCCCGAACGGCGCCGGCAAGTCGACGCTCTTCCGCATGATCGCCGGCAAGGAAAAGCCCGACAGCGGCATCGTCAAGATGGGCTCGACCGTCAAGATGGCGTTCGTCGAGCAGAGCCGCGAAGAGCTGGAGAACGACAAGACGGTGTGGCAGGACGTCTCGGGCGGGCTCGACAACCTGGTCGTCGGCAAGTTCGTGATGCCGAGCCGCGCCTATCTCGGCAAATTCAACTTCAAGGGCAACGACCAGCAGAAGCTGGTCGGCAACCTGTCGGGCGGCGAGCGTGGCCGCCTGCATCTGGCCAAGACCTTGATCGCCGGCGCCAATGTGCTGATGCTCGACGAGCCGTCGAACGACCTCGACGTCGAGACGCTGCGCGCGCTCGAAGACGCATTGCTCGAGTTCGCGGGCTCGATCATGGTGATCAGCCACGACCGCTGGTTCCTCGACCGCATCGCCACCCATATCCTGGCCGCCGAGGGCGACTCGAAGTGGTTCTTCTTCGACGGCAACTACCAGGAATACGAGGCGGACAAGAAGAAGCGTCTCGGCGAGGAAGGCGCCAAGCCCAAACGCCTGCGCTTTCGGCCGATGCATTGACCCGGCGCCTCGCGGCCGGCTCCGCCGCGAGACTTTTGTCCGGGACGAGAACCTATCGGCCGCCGTACCATCGAACGCCAGCCGGCTCTCGCCGTCAGGATTCCCGCATGCCCGTGTCGTTTTCGCAGCTCAGCCGCGCTGCCGTGTCGATCGTCGCCGTCGTGGCGGCGGCACTGGCCGGCTGCACCACTCTCTCGACCTCGCGCGGCGCCGCGCCGGTTGTCGCCGCCGGCAGCCGCGCTCCGGCACCGATCGCTGCGCCAGCGCCGGCAGGCGCTGCGTCCGGGCTGCGGCCGCCGGGCGCGCCGCCGATCGCCGTCGTCCCCAACCCGCTGCGGCCGTTCGCCGAGGTCGTCCGCGACGCGAAGCGCAGCGACGGCACGCTCACCGTCTGGCAGAAGGAGGAGCGGGTCTGGCTCGAGCTGAAGGCCGACGATTTCGACAAGCCCTTCTTCCTCTCGACGAAGCTGAAGTCGGGCATCGGCGAGCACAACTTCTTCGGCGGGATGATGGAAGGCAGCGGCATGGTCGCCTTTCGCCGCATCCACAACCAGGTGCAGCTGATCTGGCTCAACGTCGGCTACCTCGCCAAGGCGGGGACGCCCGAGGCACGTGCCATCGACGCCGGATATTCGCCGAGCCTGCTGGCCAGCGCGCCGGTGCTGAGCCAGCCCGAGCCGACCCGCAAATCGATCCTGGTCGAGGCCAACGCCCTGTTCATGGCCGATGTGCTCGGCCTCGGCATGGAGCTGCAGCGCAGCTATCGCCAAGGCTATTCGTTCGACGCCCGCAACTCGGCGATCACCCAGGTGCGGGCGACGCCCGACCTGCTCGTGCTCGAGGTTCTCAGCCACTTCGCCACCGGTTCGATCTCGATACCGCAGCCCGGCATGCCTTCGGGCGTGCCGCTGCCCTCGGCGCCGCGCTCGGTCCCCGACCCGCGGAGCCTCTTCATGACCGTTCACTATTCGCTGGCAAGGCTGCCGGCGGAGCCGATGCCGGGCCGCCGCGCGGACGCGCGGGTCGGCTTCTTCGAGACCAGTCGATTCGACTTCAGCGACGACCTGCAGCGCTCGCCGCGCCGCCGCTACGTCAATCGCTGGCGCCTCGAGAAAAAGGATCCGGATGCGGCGTTGTCGGTGCCGGTCAAGCCGATCGTCTACTGGATCGACCGGTCGGTCCCTCTGAAGTACCGGCCGGCGATCAGCGCCGGGGTCCTCGAATGGAACAAGGCGTTCGAGAAGATCGGCTTCAAGGACGCGATCCGGGTCGAGGTCCAGCCGGACGATGCCGTGTTCGACACCCTCGACTTCGGCCGTGCCTCGATTCGCTGGATGACCAACGCGTCGCCGAGCTTTGGAGCGATCGGTCCGAGCCATGTCGATCCGCGCAGCGGCGAGATTCTCGATGCCGACATCGGCATCGAGAGCCTGTCGTCGCGCAGCGTCCGGTCGCAGCGGTCGCAGATCCTCTCGACCGGTGGCGTGGACGACCCGTTTCAGACGCTGCAGGGCTCGCCGGATGCGCTGTCCCGGTTGATCAGCGGCCGTTCCTGCACCTATGCGGAGTTGGCGGCCGGCCAGATGGCGTATGCCACCGAGCTCTACGACGCGCGCGGCGACCTCGAGCCCGGCAGCCCGGAAGCCGAGGCTTTCGTCGAGAGCTTTCTGAAGAACGTGACGATGCACGAGGTCGGCCACACCCTCGGGCTGCGCCACAATTTCAGGGCCTCGCGCGTCTACTCGCAGCAGCAGCTCGCCGACCCGGGCTTCACCAAGGCCAACGGCATTGCCGGCTCGGTGATGGAGTACGCGCCGATCAATCTCAACTCGGCCGACGAGCCGCGTGACCACTACGGCACGCCGTTCAACGACACCCTCGGGCCCTACGACTACTGGGCCATCGAGTACGCATACAAGCCGCTGCCGGCGACGCTCACGGCGATCGAGGAGCGGACGGCTCTGGAGCGGGTCGCAGGTCGCAGCGCCGAGCCGCTGCTCGCCTACGGCACCGACGAGGACGCCTATATCGGCATCGATCCCGAGTCGCTGCCGTTCGATCTCGGCAGCGATCCGGTCGTGTTCGCGAAGAAACGCGTGGCGATTGCGCGAGAGCTGCTGCAGCGGCAGGAGACGCGGCAGCTGCGTCCGGATCAGGACTACAACATCCTGAAGCGCTCGGTGAGTTACGCGCTCGGCGACGTCGGTCGCGCCGCCTATGTGCTGGCGCGGCAGATCGGCGGCGTCCGCACGGTCCGCGACGCACCCGGCACCGGCAGGGATCCGCTTTCGCCGGTGCCGGTGGCCGAGCAGCGCGCCGCCCTCGACGTCATCACCGGCAGCCTGCTCGCCGCCGACAGCTTCCGGCTCTCACCGGCTCTGCAGCGAAAGCTCGGTGCCGACTTCAGCGAACGGCTCGACGCCATCGCCGGCGGCAACGGCTCGGCCCGGACCGACTACTCGGCGTCGGAACAGGTGCTCGGCTTGCAGCGCGCGCTGCTCGGCTATCTGATGAGCGACGCGGTCGCCACACGCCTGCTCGAAAGCAGCGAGAAGGCACCGGCCGGAACCGGCCGTGCCTTGCGCATGGCCGAGCTGGGCGCGCGCCTGACGCAGGCGGTGTGGAGCGAGCTCGATGGCCGCGGCGACATCCCGCCGCTGCGCCGCGAGGTGCAGCGCGACCACATCAACCGGATCGCCGCGATGCTGCTGCGGCCAGGGGCGGCCAGCCGCGCCGACACGCGAAGCGTCGTTCGGGCGCAGGCCAAGCTGCTGCTCGGCAAGATTCGCGCGGCGGCCAGTCGGCCCGGCCTCAGCAACGAGGCGATGGCCCACCTTGCCGACAGCGCCGATTCGCTGGCTCAGGCGATCGACGCGAAGCTGCAGCGCTCCGGCGCATAGGACCCGAAGGCGCTGCGGCAGCCGGTGCGCCGACCGGACGATCGTCCCGTCGGCCCATTTCCCAGCCGTTCGGTCCGGTGCTGGTGCCCCTTCACTCCGCCTGAGGCGGCTGGCTGGCTTGCGGCCCGTAGGCGAGCTGAACCGGGGCACGATGGCCGGTCACGGTGACGGTCGGAAGCACCACGATCTCGGTGCGAGTCCGCTGTCCGACCACCATGACGGCCGGCATCACCACGACCCGTGCGGGAGCTGGCGTGCTCTGGCGGTCGTTGAACATCTCGGCGCCGATCGCCACCGTCCCGGCGACCAGAAGGCTGAAGGTCAGAACGGCTGCGAGGATGTTGTCGGTCATGATGGTCTTCCTGATGAGCGACGCAGCCTTTCGCTGCGTCGGGGGCAATGTAGTCAGCCGCGGCGGTGGCTCCTAGCGGCTTGCGACGAAGCGCGCGCTTGTCGCGACGGGGCGCTCCTTGCGGCGACGAAGCGGGACGCGGTCGGCGCCCGAGGGCAGGCTCAGGCGCGTTCGGACTGCCGGGTCTCGTCGAACAGCGACGGCTTGAAGGCGGCCGCCGATTCCGAGCGATCGTTCATCGCCCAGAGCAGGAGGGCCCGGCCGGACATCGGCTTGGCGAACAGGAAGCCCTGCAGCTCGTCGCACTGCATGTCGATCAGGACCTTCTGCTGGCGCTGGTTCTCGACGCCTTCGGCGACGACCTTGAGGCCGAGCGCGTGGGCCAGCTTGATGACGGCGTCGACCACGGCGCGGGCGTCGGCACTGTGCTCGAGATCCATGATGAAGCTGCGATCGATCTTCAGCTCCTCGGCAGGAAGCTTGCGCAGATAGGCGAGGCTCGAGTAGCCGGTGCCGAAATCGTCGATCGAGAGATGCGTGCCCAGCTCGCCGAGGCGGCGGAAGGTCGTCTGCGTCATCTTGGTGTCTTCCATCGCCGCCGACTCGGTGATCTCGCAGGTCAGCAGCGAGGGATGGATTCGGTGCGTCTCCAGCGCGCCCGTGATGCGCTCGACGATGTCGTCCTGGCGCATCTGGTGTGCCGACAGGTTGATGGCAACGCGCATGCGCAGGCCTTTTTCCCGCCACTGGCGGCTCTGCCGGCAGGCGTCCTCGATGACCCAGTTGCCGATCGCGCCGATCAGGCCGAACCGCTCGGCGATCGGGATGAAGACGCTCGGCAGCAGCACGCCGTGGCTCGGATGCTTCCAGCGGAGCAGTGCCTCGACAGCGGTCACCTTGCCGCTCTTGGCGTCGATCTTGGGCTGGTAGAAGAGCTCGAATTCCTTGGCCGCGACGGCCTTGCGCAGATCGTGCAGCAGCGTGAACTGGGCTTCGGCGTCGGCATCCATCGCCGTCGAATAGAAGCAGTGGTTCGAGCCGCCGGCGCGCTTCGAGGCGTACATCGCCGCATCGGCGCGGGCGATCAACTTGGCGTGGCTGCAGCCGTCCGGATACATGGCGATGCCGACCGAGCACGAGATGATGACCTCCCGGCCTTCGATCGCGTAGGGCTGCGAAATGCCCTGGATCAGGCGCGTGGCGACCTGTGCCACCGCGTCGGTCGCCGTGACGTTGCTGAGGAGCAGCAGGAATTCGTCGCCACCGATCCGCGCCACCACGTCCTTGCCGCGCGACATCGCCTTCAGGCGCTGGCCCACCTGCTCGAGGACCAGGTCGCCGATCGTGTGTCCGTAGGTGTCGTTGACCGGCTTGAAGCCGTCGAGGTCGATGAAGAGGAGGGCCAGTCGGGCGGCGTTGGCGTCGGCCTTGGTGGCGGCAGCGGCCAGGCGGTCTTCGAAGTAGACCCGGGTCGGCAACTGGGTCAGGCTGTCGACCGTCGGCGCGGCCAGCGCGGCGGCGCGGCGCGCCGGCTCGAGCTCGCGCGCATGCGATTGACCCAGCGCCTGCAGCAGGACAACGCCGAAGCCGGCAAGCAGCGAAAGCAGCAGTGCCTCGGTCCAGAGCGGAGGCGCGGCGACGCCCGGCTGGCCAGGCGCTGCGGCCGCGAGCGCCAGCAGGACGGCGCAAAGCATGGCCCCGGCACAGCGCGTGACGCGGACCTTTCGACTCGGCTTGAGCTCCAGGGCAGTCAGCATCAGCAGCGTCGCGAGCAGCAGCACCGCGATGCCCGGGCCCCAGGTGCCGGCGACGCTGGCGGCGCGCAACAGCCCCGGCGTGGCGAACACCGTGTGGGCGTAAGCCGCGACCAGGGCCAGGACCCCGAAGCCAGCGAACGCCGGCAGGGTCTTTCGCGTCGCCGCACCTGCGGCCATGCTGGCGAGGCCGTAGAACACCATGCCGAGCAGGCCGGCGACGAGCGGGATGCCGGCGAGCGGGCTGCCTGCCGCATCGGCCGGCTCCAGAAAATGGCCGGGCCACCACAGGCCGCAGCCGCCGAGAACGATGGCGGTGGCCTTCAGCGTCCTGCCGACCCGCGAGCCCCTCGCCCGTCCTGCCGAAATCAGCTCGGAGCTCAGCCAGAGAAGCGCCGCGCTGATGAGCAGTGCCGCGAGGAAGGGCAGCAACCGTTGACTGTCGAAAAAATCCATGTAGGCGATGCCGGCCAGCCTCGAAGGTGGTGTTGCCCTGACGAGCGCACCAGACCCCGTTCATTTCGGTACCGCGGCCGATTCCTTGAGCGGCTTCGTTCGTTCGCTCGGGTGTGGCCAATCGCACGAAATGCAGCAAGCCAAAAAGAACGGGCCGCGCGAGCGAACTCGCGCGGCCCGTTCCGCGCGACGCCTGGCGCCGCGCGTCGAGCTGATTTCAGCGGCTGCGTTTGCCGATCACGAGAACCGGCGGCAGCGTGACGATCGCCTGTGGCGAAGGATCCGCCGCGGCCACTCTGGCGCCGACCGAGCGCTGGGCGTGGGTCTCGGTGGCGAAGGTCAGCGCAATCGTGGCAAGGACGGCGAAGAGGGCGGCGGAAGCGGTGAGGCGGCTGATCATGGCGGGCTCCTGGGTGGTGTGGCGGCGTGGTCCGATGAAGCGAACTCTAGGAGCGCAGGGCTTGCCGTGATATCGCTTTGCGACGAAGCCGGCGCTCGTGCCGACGAACTGCGCCAAAGCGCGACGAAGGCTAGCCGAGCGGCGCCGTGCGCAGTCTCAGCCAAGCCAGCGCGTCGCCGCTCAGTTCAGGCTCAAGTCGATCGCGAACCGTCCGGTGATACGCGTCGAGCCAGGCGCTCTCGTCGGCACGCAGCAGGGCCGGATCGAGGCAGCGGGCATCGATGGGACAAAGCGTCAGCGTCTCGAACTCGAGGAACTCGCCGAACGCGTCGGAGATGCCGGCCCCGGCAGCCACGGCGAGCACCAGGTTCTCGACCCTCACCCCCCATTGGCCGGGCCGGTACAGGCCGGGCTCGACGCTCGTGATCATGCCGGGCTGCATCGCCATGGCCGGCTCGGCAATGACCCGCGAGATCGTCTGCGGGCCTTCATGCACGTTCAGGAAGTAGCCGACGCCATGACCGGTGCCGTGGCCGTAGTCGAGGCCATGCTCCCAGAGCGGCGCCCGGGCGATCGCGTCGAGCATCGGCGACAGCGTGCCGCGCGGGAAGCGCGCCCGCGACAGCGCGATGGTGCCGCGCAGCACCAGCGTCACGTCGCGCTTCTGCGCGGCACTGAGGCTGCCGATCGGCCACATCCGGGTGATGTCGGTGGTGCCGCCGCGGTACTGCGCGCCGGAGTCGATCAGGAGCAGGCCGTCGCCTTCGATGCTGGCGTGCGACTCTGGAGTCGCCCGGTAGTGCGGCATCGCGCCATTGGCGTTGAAGGCAGCGATCGTCGCGAAGCTCGGGCCGACATAGCCGGGCCGCTTGGCGCGGGCGGCGGTGAGCTGCTCGTCGATCGTCAGCTCGGTGATCGGCGCACCACGCGCGCTGCGGCCGGCAGCGTCGCGATCGGCGAGAGCCGACTCGAACCAGGCGTAGAACTCGCACATCGCGGCGCCGTCTTCGATCATGGCGCGTCGCACATGTCGCGCTTCGGCATCGCTCTTCCGGCTCTTGGCGAGGGCGCTCGGATTGATCGTTTCGATGACCCGGGCCACGGCGCGCTGCCTGCTGCCCAGGGTGATGCGCTTCGGGTCGAGCAGCAGCGCCGCATCGGCCGGCAGCGCAGCGAGAGCCGCGCCCCAGTCGGCGTAGCTCGAGAGGTCGATGCCGTCGGCGGCCAGCGCGGCGCGCAGCGCGGCATCGACCTTGGCCTCGTCGACGAAGAGCGTCGCCCGTTGCGGAGCGATCAGCAGATGGGCCATGAAGACCGGGTTGTAGCTGACATCGGCGCCACGCAGGTTGAGCAGCCAGGCGATGTCGTCGACGCTCGAGACGGCATGGTGCGTCGCGCCGGCATCGCGCACCGCGGCGCGGATCCGCGCCAGCCGGCTCGCGCGCGACTCGACGGCTTCCGGGCCGACGTGCTCGTAGATGGCAGCGACCGGCGCCGTCGGCCGGGCCTCCCAGGCGGTGGCGAAGACGTCGAGGTCGCTGCGCAGGCGGATGCCGCAGCGCTCGAGCTGCGTCTGCAACTGGCCTGCGGCGCCGAGGCCGAGCACATCGCCGTCGACGGCGACGGTGTCGCCGCGGCCGACGTGCTGACAAAGCCAGTCGATGTGTTGCGAGGCGCCCGGCGTCGCGATCCTCACCAGCTCGATGCCGCTGCCGTGCAGTTCGCGCTCGGCCTGCACCCAATAGCGGCTGTCGGCGAAAAGCGCCGCACGGTCGAGCGTGACGGCAAGCGTCGCCATCGAGCCGGTGAAGCCCGAGGCCCACTGCCGCCCCTGCCAGCGCTCGGGCAGATATTCGGAAAGGTGCGGGTCGCTCGATGGAATCAGAACGGCGGCGCAGGCCTCGGTCTTGAGCACGTCGCGAATGCGCTCGACGTGCAGGCGGGCAGGGGAGGTTCGGGTGTCCATGGCGGGTTCCTGTCGCGCGGCAGTGACCTAGTTTAGGAGTTCCGGTGGGGCGGGAGGTCGGGCAGCGACCGGAGTCTCAGGGCGTGCCGGGCGATGGCGGCTCGGCGACGACCCTGGCACTGCGCTCGTACGTGAAATAGGCCCAGGCCCATTCGACCATCACCATCAGGCGGTTGCGAAAGCCGATCAGGAAATAGATGTGCGCGAACAGCCAGAACAGCCACGCGCCCAGGCCGCTGAAGCGAAGCGCACCCAGCCCCGGCACCGGCAGATCGACGATCGCGGCCTTCCTCCCGACGGTGGCCAGATTGCCGTAGTCGCGGTAGTGGAACGGCTGGGTCGGCTCGCCCTTCATCCGGCGCAGCAGGTTTTTCGCCACCGCGCGCCCCATCTGCTTGGCGGCCGGGCTGACCCCGGGGACCGGCGTCGGCCCGCCGCTGCCGTGGCTGTTCGCCGCGGCCAGATCGCCGACCACCCAGATCGTCGGGTGGCCAGGAACACTCAGGTCCGGCTCGACGACGACCCGGCCGGCACGGTCGAGGCGCGCACCGGTGCCGCGCGCGATGTCGGCGCCGAGCGGCGAGCCGGCGACGCCGGCGGCCCAGATCACGGTGCGGCAAGCCAGCCGCTCGCTCGTCTTCACGCCGTCGTGGCTGGCGTCGTAGGACACGCCGTCGGCATCGATTTCGGTCACCTGCGATCCGAGGCGAACCTCGACGCCGAGGCGATCGAGCTGCTCGCGCGCTCGCTGCGACAGCTTCGGCACGAATGCCGCGAGCACCCGGTCGCCGCCTTCGAGCAGGACCACGCGCGTCCGTGAGGAGTCGATGTGCCGGAATTCGCGCAGCAACGTGTGCTGGGCGATCTCGCTCATGGTCCCGGCCATCTCGACACCGGTCGGCCCGCCGCCGATGACGACGAAGGTCATCCAGGCCGCCCGTGCCGCGTCGTCGGCGCAGCGCTCGGCATTTTCGTACGCGCCGATGATGCGAGCTCGGATGCCGAGCGCATCGGCGAGCGTCTTCAGGCCGGGTGCGTGCGCGGCCCAGTCGTCGTGGCCGAAGTAGCTCTGCGTCGCGCCCGCCGCGACGATGAGATGGTCCCAGCTCAGCCGATCGCCGCCGTCGAGCGTCGCCGTTCGCGCCGCGACGTCGATGTGTCGCACTTCGGCCTTCAGCACCGTCAGGTTGCCTCGCTCCATCTCGGGCAGCAGGATGTGCCGGATCGGCGCGCTGATCGCGGTCGAGCTGAGGCCCGCGGTCGCCACCTGGTAGAGCAGCGGCTGGAACAGATGGTGATTGGTGCGGTCGACCAGGGTGATCTCGACGGCCGCCTTCGAGAGCAATCGCACGGCCTCGATGCCGGCGAAGCCGCAGCCGATCACGAGGATCCTCGGCCGGACGGTCACGGCGTCGTTGCGGTCGTCGGCGAGGGACTGCGTCACGGGATCGTCCGGGGTCGGATCGGCCATGGGCGGATTGTGTCTCGGCGCGATTCCCGGGCGCCGCGCTATCCTCGCGCCGCCATGCGACTGCTGCTTGTCGAAGACGACCGGATGATCGGCGACAGCCTGCAACGCGCCCTGCGCCTGGAAGGCTACGCGGTCGACTGGGTTCGCGACGCCGCCGCTGCCGATGGCACTCTCGCCAGCGAGCGCTTCGACCTGGTCCTGCTCGACCTCGGGCTGCCGCCCGGCAACGCTGGCGCGCGAGGTGCCGGCGGCATCGTCGATGGTCTCGACGTGCTCCGCGCGGCGCGAGCCCGCCAGGATGCGACTCCGGTGATCGTCCTGACCGCACGCGATGCGCGCGGCGATCGCGTCGCCGGGCTGGACGCCGGGGCCGACGACTATCTGGTCAAGCCGTTCGAGTTCGACGAGCTCAACGCGCGCATCCGCGCGGTGCTGCGACGGCACGCCGGGCGGGCCGAGCCGTTGCTCGCCGTCGGTGCCGTGACGCTCGATCCTGCGAACCGCCGGGTTGCAGTGAACGGCGTGCCGGTGACGCTCTCGGCGCGCGAGTTCGCGGTCCTCGAGGCGCTGATGACGAAGCCCGGGGCGGTGCTGTCGCGCGCACAGCTCGAGGATCGCTTGTACGGCTGGGGCGAGGAGATCGAGAGCAACGCCGTCACCGTCTACATCCATCAGCTGCGGCGCAAGCTCGGCAGCGACTTCATCCACAACGTCCGCGGCGTCGGCTACTTCATCGACGGCGCGCCATGACCTCGATCCGGGTCCGCCTGCTGGTCTCGCTGCTGGCGCTGCTGCTGCTGGCGGCGGCCGTGATGGGCGCGGTCACCTATCGCAACGTGCTCGCCGAAGCCGAGGCGCTGTTCGACTACCAGCTGCAGCAGATGGCCCTCTCGCTGCGCGACCAGGGCGAGATCGCCGCGGCCCAGGCCGACAGCCTGGCCGACGCCAAGCTCGATTTCGTCATCCAGATCTGGAGCGACGACGGCCGCAGCATCTACGCCTCGCGGCCGCACCCGTCGCTGCCGGCGCGGGCCTTGCTCGGCCTGGCCACCGTCAATGTCGACGGCCAGGCCTGGCGCACCTTCAGCGTCGCCACCCACGAGCGCGTCATCCAGGTCGCCCAGCCGGTGCAGATCCGCGAGCGACTCGCAGCACGCGCGGCCTGGCGCAGCAGCTTGCCGCTGCTGCTGATGGCGCCCTTCGCCGCGCTCGGCATCGGCTGGCTGGCGGCGCGCAATCTGGCGCCGCTGGATCGCCTCGCCGGCGAGGTCAGGGCCCGCGACGCCAGGTCGCTGGCGCCGCTGTCGATCGCCGGTCTGCCCGACGAGGTCGCGCCGCTGGCGATCGCCCTCAATTCGCTGCTCGAGCGGCTGCGCCTGTCCCTCGACACGCAACGCGCCTTCGTCGCCGACGCCGCGCACGAGCTGCGCTCGCCGCTGACCGCGTTGAAGCTGCAGCTGGAGTTGCTGCGTCGTGCCGGCGACGATGCCGAGCGCGATGCGGCGCGCGCGGCGATCGGCGCCGGCATCGAACGCGCCAATCGTCTGGTCGAACAGATGCTGGCCCTGGCGCGGAGCGAGCAAGGGGCCGTGCCGCTGCGCATGGAGCCGGTCGATCTCGCCGAGATCGCGCGTCAGGCGATCGCCGACACGGTCGCCTTCGCGGCGTCGCGGCGAATCGAATTCGAGCTGGTCGCCGAGGCAGCGGTGCCGGTGCTCGGCGACGCTCTGTCGCTCGGCCTGCTGGTGCGTAATCTCGCCGACAACGCCGTTCGCTATGGAGCTGCCGGGACCCGCGTCGAGGTCGGCGTCGGCGTCGAGGTGGCGACAGACGACGCCGCCGGCGCAGGGCGCGGCGGCGGCGCACAGTCCGGCGACAGCTCTGGCGAGGCCCGTCGCGGGAGCGTTGCGGTGCTGCGCATCGACGACGCCGGCCCCGGCATTCCCGAGGCGGAGCGACAGCGGGTCTTCGACCGCTTCTATCGGCGCGGCGACAGCGTCGAGACCGGCAGCGGGCTCGGCCTGGCGATCGTCCAGAACGTCGCGACGGCGCACGGCGCCAAAGTCGGTCTGGAGACCTCACCTGCCGGCGGGTTGCGCGTCAGCGTGCGGTTCCCGCTCCTCGCCGTGCGGCCTGCCGGCACGCCGCTGCTGCCCATGCCGACTGCAGAGACCGCTTAACGCCGGCTTAATCTTTTCTTAATGGACATTTAACGGCGCGTCTCTATCTTCGCCGACAGCGGAATGTTCCGCATTCGCTCGATGCAGCTGGAGACCCCATGAAATTGAATCCCTTGGCTGCGGCCCTCGCCGGTGCCGGCCTGGCGCTTGTCGGCAGTGCCGGCGCGCTCGACGTCCCCCATTGGTTCAACGGCGACCGGCAAGTCGCCGCCACGACGCAGCAGTCGACGAGCGCCGAACGCGTGGTGCCGGCGGCGCCGCTGCAACTGGCGCCGGGGCAGACCCCGAACTACCGCGCCATCGTCAAGCAATCTGCACCGGCCGTGGTCGGCATCACCGTCGAAGGCATGCACAAGGCGTCGGCAGAAGAGCAGGGCGGTCTGCCCGAGGGCATGGACGACGATCCGTTCTTCAAGTTCTTCAGGGGCATGCCCGGCTTCTCCCAGCGCGGCGGCCGGCAAAGCCCGCAGACGACGCCATTCAAGGGCCTCGGCTCCGGCTTCATCATCAGCGCCGATGGCCTGATCCTGACCAACGCCCACGTCGTTCGCGAGGCGAAGGAGGTGACGGTCAAGCTGAGCGACCGCCGCGAGTACACGGCCAAGGTTCTCGGCGTCGACCCGACCACCGACATCGCGGTGCTGCGCATTCCGGCCAAGGACCTGCCGGTGGTGCGGCTCGGCGATCCGAAGGGCCTCGAGGTCGGCGACCCGGTGCTGGCGATCGGCGCGCCCTACGGCCTCGAGCAGACCGCCACCTCGGGCATCGTCAGTGCGAAGGGCCGTTCGTTGCCGGGCGACGCCGTCGTCCCCTTCATCCAGACCGACGCCGCGGTGAACCCGGGCAACTCCGGTGGCCCGCTCTTCGATGGCTCCGGCTCGGTGGTGGGCATCAACTCGCAGATCTATTCGCGCAGTGGCGGATTCCAGGGCCTGTCGTTCGCCATCCCGATCGACGTCGCGCTGAAGATCAAGGACCAGATCGTCGCCACCGGCAAGGTGTCGCATGGTCGGCTTGGCGTCGCCGTGCAGGACCTCAACCAGTCGCTCGCCGACTCGTTCGGCCTGAAGCATGTCGAGGGCGCGCTCGTATCCAACATCACGCCGAACAGCGCGGCTGCGGCGGCGGGACTGAAGACGGGCGACGTGATCACTGCCGTCAACGGCGAGCCGGTTCTTCGCTCGGGCAATCTGTCGAGCCTGATCGGCATGGCTGCCCCCGGCGAGCGCGTCAGGCTGAGCGTCTGGCGCGATCGCGCCGAGCGCACGATCGAGGCCAAGCTCGGCGGCGTTCCCGACAGCGAGAAGGTGGCCGACGCCGGCGACACGGCGCCGGCAGGCCAGCTCGGCCTCGGCCTGCGGCCGCTGACGCGGCAGGAAATGAAAGAGGCCAAGATCGACTCGGGCCTTGTCGTCGAGAACGTCGGCGGGCCGGCCGAGCGCGCCGGCATCCAGCAGGGCGACGTCCTGCTGGCCATCAACGGCAAGGCGGTGCAGTCGGTCGACCAGCTGCGCAAGGTCCTCGAGACGAAGCCGAAAAGCGTCGCGCTGCTGGTCCAGCGCGATGGCGAGAAGATCTTCGTGCCGGTCCGCCTGGGCTGATCGTTTCGTCTCGATCGAACGCCGGCACGTGCCGGCGTTTTCTTGTCTTTCGCGACGCGCTGCCTAAAGATCCGTTCGCAGTTTCCAGATCTCCGGAAAGAGGACCACGTCGAGCATCTTGCGCAGATAGCTGACGCCACCGGTGCCGCCGGTGCCCCGCTTGAAACCGATGACGCGCTCGACGGTCGTGACGTGGCGAAAGCGCCAGAGCCGGAAGGTGTCTTCCAGGTCGGTCAGCTCTTCGCCGAGCTGGTAGAGGTCCCAGTACGCCCCGGGGTCGCGGTAGACGATCAGCCAGGCCTGCTCGACGCCATCGCTGGCGACATACGGCGTGCTCCAGTCACGCTGCAAGTGGCTGGTTGGCACCGGCAGGCCGCGCCGCGCCAGCAGGCGCAACGATTCGTCGTAGAGCGACGGCGCCTCGTGCGCAGCCTGGACACGCGCGAGCAGGTCGGGCCGGTGCGCGTGCGGCTTCAGCATCGCCGCGTTCTTGTTGCCGAGCCGGAATTCGATCAGCCGGTACTGCCAGCTCTGAAAGCCGCTGCTCGATGCCAGCCCGTCGCGCATCGCCGAATATTCGGGCGGCGTCATGGTCGCGAGAACGTCCCAGGCGTGGACCAGCTGGTCCATGATCTTGCTGACGCGGGCCAGCATCTTGAAGGCGCGCTGCAACTGGTCGTCGCGGACCGCGGCGATGGCGGCCTCCAGCTCATGCAGCATCAGCTTCATCCACAGCTCGCTGACCTGATGCTGGATGATGAAGAGCATCTCGTCGTGGGCGCCGGACCGGCGCTGCTGGGCGCCGAGCACGGCGTCGAGATGCAGGTAGTCGCCATAGCTCATGTCGCGGCTGAAGTCGAGCTTCGGCGTCTCGACCGGCGGGACCGGGGCCTCGGGAGCGTCTGCCATCAGGTGACCAGACCGCGATGCTGAAAGCGCGGCTCGCGCCAGCCCCCGGTCGCGAGCACGTCGGCGAGCGCGGCAGCCGCGTCCCAGGCATCGACGTAGCGCGTGTAGAGGGGCGCGAAGCCGAACCGAAGCAGATCGGCCTGGCCGCCTTGCGCGTTGCCGGCGCGGTAGTCGCCGATGACACCGCGCTCGATCAAGGCCTGCATGACCGCGAAGCCCTCGCCATGGGCGAAGCTCACCTGGCTGCCGCGCTGGCTGTCGTCGCGCGGCGTCTCGAGCCGGAGGGCGTGGTCGGCGCATGTGCGCTCGAGGCAGGCGATGAACAGATCGCCGAGGCCGACCGACTTGCGGCGCAACGTTGCCATGCCACCGAACGCCTCGGCTTCGACGAAGACCTCGAGGCCGCACTGCAGCGCCCGCATCGAGAGGATCGGCGGCGTGCCGCAGACGAAGCGGCCGATCCCCGCGGCCGGGCGATAGAAGGGCGCGAAATCGAAAGGCGCGGCGTGGCCGAGCCAGCCCGACAGCGGCTGACGCAGGCCGTCCCGGTCCATCCGTTCGGTGTGGCGCGGATGGGCCCAGAGGAATGCCGGCGCGCCCGGGCCGCCGTTCAGGTACTTGTAGCCGCAGCCGACCGCGAAGTCGGCGTCGGCGCCGTGCACATCGAGCGGCACCGCGCCGGCCGAATGGGCCAGGTCCCAGACCACCAGCGCGCCGGCGGCGTGGGCAATCCGGGTCGTCTCGGCCATGTCGTGCATGCGGCCATTGCGATAGTTCACGTGGGTCAGCGTCAGCACGGACGTGTCGCGATCGAGATGGTCGACCAGGCCGTCCGCATCGACCAGCCGCAGCTTCAGGCCGGAGGCCGCGGCGATGCTTTCGGCGATGTAGAGATCGGTCGGAAAGTTGCTGCGCTCGGAGACGATGGTGCTCCTGGCCGGCGCGTCCGCTTTCTGCAGCGCGCAGGCCGCGCTCAAAGCCTTGAACAGGTTGACCGAGGTCGAGTCGCCGACGCTGACCTCGCCGGCACCGGCGCCGATCAGCGCCGCGATCACGTCGCCGATCTCTTGACCGAGCTCGATCCAGCCGGCCGCGTTCCAGCTGCGGATGAGGCCGCTGCCCCACTCGCGCTCGATCGTCTGCTGGACCCGGGCGGCAGTCCGCGTCGGCAGCGCGCCGAGCGAGTTGCCGTCGAGATAGACGACGCCCTCGGGCAACGCAAATCGATCGCGCAACGGCGCCAGCGCGTCGGTGGCGTCGAGGGCCAGCGCCTGGTCGCGACTCGGCGGCGAGACCGGGCGCGCCGGTGCCGGCCGTGAATCCGGCGACACTGGCAACCCCATGTCCCGGAGATGTCGTTCGTCCATCGTGCAGGCAACGGTAGCAAAGGATGGCGTGGCCCGGTGTCGGTTAATTCGCACACCCGCGTGACTGCTGAAAATTCCGCACTTGCGGGCGGCCGCTTTCCCGCCTT
>JALYXU010000117.1 GCA_030946925.1 Pseudomonadota bacterium | reverse complement strand
GCACCTGGATTGCGACCGTGCTGTGGCTCGGCGGATCGCTCGCCATCAAGTACTACGCGGCCAACCTCGCGCACTACAACGTCGCCTACGGCTCCATCGGTGCCGTCGTCGTGCTCCTGCTCTGGTTTTACTGGACGGGAATTGCGATCCTGCTTGGCGCCGAGATCGATGCGAGCCGGCTGGGCCTGGAGCGCCGCCTGCCGCCCTGATCGATGGCGATACCATCGCCCGCAGCCGACCCCGCCTGCGTCATCTATTCGTTGCCTTGCGAGGATCCCGTCCACCATCACTCTTTGCCGGAAAGAAAATGACACGCATCCTCTCGAAAGTCCTCCTCGCCGTGGCCGCGCTTGGTGGCGCCGTCGTAACGGCGCATGCTGCCGATTTCATCAACGTCCTGACCGGCGGCACCAGTGGGGTGTACTACCCGATGGGTGTCGCGCTCAGCCAAATTTATGGCAAGGCCCTGCCCGGCGACAAGGTCTCGGTGCAGGCGACGAAGGCCTCGGCAGAGAACCTCAACCTGCTCCAGGCCGGCCGGGGCGAAGTGGCGTTCACGCTCGGCGATGCGCTCTCCGATGCCTGGAAGGGCGATGCCGAGGCGGGCTTTGCCGCGCCGCTGAAAAAGCTGCGCGGCATCGCCGGCATCTATCCGAACTACATCCAGATCGTCGCCAGTGCCGACTCGGGCATCAAGACCCTGGCCGATCTGAAGGGCAAGCGGGTCTCGGTCGGCGCGCCCAAGTCGGGCACCGAGCTCAACGCGCGCGCCGTCCTCAAGGCCGCGGGCCTCAGCTACAAGGACTTGTCGAAGGTCGAATACCTGCCGTTCGGCGAATCGGTCGAGCTGATGAAGAATCGCCAGCTCGACGTCACGCTGCAGTCGGCCGGACTCGGCGTCTCGGCGCTGCGGGACCTGGCGGCGTCGATGAAGATCGTCGTCGTCGAGATCCCTGCCAGCGTCGTCGCCAAGATCGGCGATCCGGCGTACCTGCCGGCCGTCGTTCCCGCCAACACCTACGAAGGCCAGACCAAGGACGTCCCGGCGGTCGCGGTGCAGAACTTCCTCGTCACGCACGACGGCGTGCCGACCGAGACGGTCTACAAGATGACCAAGGCGATGTGGGAGAACCTCGATGCGCTGGTCGCCGCTCACGCTGCGGGCAAGGCGATCAAGAAGGAAAGCGCCCTGAAGGGAATGCCGGTGCCGCTGCACCCCGGCGCGGAGAAGTACTACCGCGAGATCGGTCTGCTGAAGTAGCGGCGCGAAGGCGGACGTGAACGAACCGCCGGTGAACGACCCGACCACGGCCGAAGAAGCCGCAGGTCCGGCAGTCGAGTTCCACGAGCACGGCCTGCAGCGCCGCCTCGGCGGCGCCGCGCTCGCCTTCGTCGCCGGCGCGGCGCTGCTGTTCTCGAGCTACCAGCTCGTCGTCGCGGCGTTCTCGCCGCTGTCGAGTCTCATCATGCGGTCGCTGCACGTCGGCTTCCTGCTGCTGCTGGTGTTCGTGCTCTATCCGATGATCAAGCGCGGCCGCCAGATGACGCAGGTGCCGCTCGTCGACTGGGGGCTCGCGCTGCTCGGCTTCGGGCTCGGCTTCTACCAGTGGGTGTTCGAGTCGGCGCTGATCCAGCGTGCCGGCGATCCGACGCTCGTCGACCTCGCGGTCGGCACGGTCGTCATCGTCCTCGTCTTCGAGGCGGCCCGGCGCGTGCTCGGCATCGCGTTGCCGATCGTCTGCGCGATCTTCCTCCTCTACGGCCTCTTCGGCCAGTACCTGCCGGGCGCGCTCGAGCACCGCCCCTACGCGTATTCGCAGATCGTCGACCAGCTCGCCTTCGGCACCGAGGGCATCTACGGCATCCCGACGCTGGTGTCGGCGACCTACATCTTTCTCTTCATCCTGTTCGGCGCGTTCCTCGAGCACGCCGGCATGATCAAGCTCTTCAACGACCTGGCGCTCGGCCTCGTCGGTCACACCAAGGGCGGGCCGGCGAAGGTGGCGGTGATCTCGTC
>JALYXU010000300.1 GCA_030946925.1 Pseudomonadota bacterium | reverse complement strand
ATGCCCTGGCCATCACCTATCGCCTCGCCGACCTGCGCTACCGGGCCGGCGCCGCCAGCTACCTCGACGCGCTCGATGCCCAGCGCTTCCTGTTCGCCGCGCAGCAGGCATTGGTGCAGACGCAGGCACTTCAGCTGCAGAACCTGGTCGCGCTCTATCGTGTACTCGGTGGCGGCTGGAAGGACCTCGCGGAGGCCGCACGGTGATGGGGTTGACCAGGTCGCAGCGATACGAGTGGCGAGACCCGGCGCCCGCGCTAAAGACAGGTTTGCAGGCCCAGCTCGGCTGCATCGAGTTCCGAGTCGCACAGGCTGTCGCGGATCGTCTGGGCGAGCGGCAGTGCGCACGCCGCCTCTGCGCGGCCGAGCCGGCCCAGCGCCGACGCGGTATCCAACATCAGGCGCACCCTGCCTAGCCGTCGAGCTTCGCCGTGCGCCTGCAGCAGTTCGTCGACCGCCTTGCGCCGATGACCCTGGGCGATGAAGGCTTCGCCACGCCAGCGCCGGCCGCTGGCCGAGAGCTCGAGCAGACCTCCCAGATCGGCCTCGGCCAGCAGCTGGTCGGCATGGTGCAGGCAAGCACGCGCGTCGCCGCGTCGCAGGGCGACTTCGGCCAGCGCCTCCCTGCAGCGCGCCGCATGCATCGCCTCGCCGCTGTCGCTGGCGTCCTGCAAGGCGGCGTCCAGCGCCGTCACGTCGTATTGGCCCCTGCGCGCCTGGGCAATCGCGAGGTTGGCGGCGATGCGGGGCCGCCAGAAGCGCAGGTCCTTGTCCCTGGCCAGGCGCTGGGCGCCTTCGAGCAGCTCGACCGCGTGGTCGTGCCGGCCCAGGTCGACGAGCAGGCAGCCCATCAAGTCGCGGGCAATCAGCTCGTAGCGAACATGGCCGGCGCTGCGCAGTCCTTCGAGCGTGCGCACCAGGCCGGTCCAGGCCTCGCCATAGCGGCCCATGCAGGCGCGCACATGGTAGAGGCCGAGTAGCGTCGGGCTCATGTGCCACTGCAGGTCGGCCTGTCGCGCGATCGCCAGGGACGACTCGAACGCGAGCTCGGCGCGAGCGTAGTCGGCAAGGCCGACGTAGCCGGTGCACGCATAGCCGATCATCATTTCGTTTTCGCACTCGTAGCTCTTGTCGCCGATCTTCCGCGCCAGCAGGATGGATCGTTCGTAGCAATCGACCGCGGGGCCTGGTTCCAGGTGATTGAAGTGCGCTTCGCCGCGCCCGTGCCAGGCTTGCACGGCGACGAGGTCGGCGAGTTCCAGGCGCACCGAGATCTGCACCGCCTGCTCGTGGCAGGCGATGGCGTCGCGGTTGCAGCCGTTGCTCCACGCGACCGTACCGAGGTGATAGAGGGTGTCGGCGGCACGACGCTCGTCTCCCATGGCGCGGCAGGCGCGCAGTGCTTCCTCGAGCGCGGTCATGGCATCGGCGTAGCGGTCGGCCCGACGGTAGGCCATGCCCAGGTCGATCAGTGCGTCGCGCAGGGCGGCGGTGTCGTTGCGCCCGCGCGCATCGACGATGACGCGTCGCAGGTCGGCCTCGGCGCCCTCGAGCTGGCCGGCATGGGCACGCGCCGCGCCGCGTCGGGCGTACAGGCCCACCGGGGGCCCGAGCGGGGCCGCTTCGGGGTGCATCTGCACGAGCTCGATCGCACGATCGAACCAATGCAGCGCATCGCGCATGGCGAACCACTTCGACGACTGCTCGCCGGCACGCAGCATGTTGTCGAGCGCCTGCGGCCAGAGGCGGCCGCGCTCGCAGTGCTCGGCCAGTTCCGCGCCCTGCACGCCGGCGTGCTCGAGCGTGTTCGCCACCGCACGATGGATCATCACGCGGCGCGTGGCGCCGATCTCCAGGTAGGCCACTTCGCGCAGCTTGTCATGAGTGAAGTCGAAGCAGCCCTCGCTGTCCTCGAGCAACAGCCGTCGAGCGACGAGCGCTTCCAGCGCCGAGAGGACCTTCCGCTCGTCTTCGCCGGTCACGCTGGCGAGCCTGTGCAGCTCAACATGGCGGCCTAGCACGGCCGCCGCGTCCAGCGTGACGCGCGCTTCGGCCGGCACCTGCGCCAGGCGCTCGCGCAACGCAGCGCGCAGGGCCTGCGGCAGCGGCAGTGCGTCGCCCTCGACCCCGACCGTGCAGCCTTCGTCGAGCTTCTGCATCAAGGACACGAGGAAGAAGGGATTGCCTTCAGTTTCGCGATGCAGCCGTGCGGCCAATGCGGCATCGACGGCAACGCCGAGCAGGGCCTGCGTCGCAGCGAGGTCCAGGCGCGCCAGGGGCAGGTGGACCGCGTGCGGTTCGCGGCGCAGGCTGTGCACCAGCGCGGCAAGCCGTTCGTCGACACCCAAGCTTTCATCGCGTACCGAGTACAGCAGCAACAAGGCGTGGCCGGAAGCCTGGCGCGCCAGCCAGTGCAGGAACTGCGCGCTGATTTCGTCGGCCCACTGCAGGTCGTCGACGATGAGCACGAGCGCTGTGTCGGCGGCGGCCGCTTCGAGCAGGTGCAGCAGGGCCCGGAACAGCCGTGCCTGGCGGGCCTCCGGAACATCTGACGACATGGCCGTTGCCGCTGGGCCGGGTCCGATTTCAGGCAGCAGCGCCGCGATCTCCGCGATGTCTGCCAAGCCGATCGACGCGTCGCCAACACCTTGCAGCCGTTCCACGGCCTGCGCCGCCAGTTCGATTACCGGCTGGTAGGGCACCGATCGCTCGATTTCGTAGCATCGGCTGGCGACGATGCAGGCACCCGCGGCCTGCGCACGGAGAACGGACTCCGCGAGCAGCCTGCTCTTGCCGATGCCCGGCTCGCCTTCGATGAGAACCACGTGACCGCGGCTTTCCGCCGCCTCGGCAAGCAGCGTCTGCAGACGTGCCAGTTCACCATTCCGGTCCACGAAAGTCGCGCCGGCGAACGCCGCTTGCGGCGGCGCCGGAGCACGCAACGTCGACGTCGACAGCCGTTGCAGGCCGGGCAAGGATGGGTCCTGTGGCAGGCCCCGTCCCGCGGCGCGGAATCGTTCGCGCTCGCCATCCGGAACGGCCAGCTCCTGAATCAACCGCTGCAACAGATGACGCGACGGCCGGCGTTCGTCGGCCTCGATCTTGCGGATCGTGTAGCGCGAACAGCTGACGAGGTCCGCCAGCTGTTCCTGGGTCAGGTCCAGCGACTTGCGCAGCCGGCGCAGCCGCAACCCAAATGAATCGGCCTTCGTGACCATGCGTGGCACTTTCGAATGGTCCTAGTGTGCGCGCGGGCAGACACGACGTGCCGCCATTTGTCCCGCTCGTTGTCCCCCTCGCGGACACCGTCGTCGCGATTCGCGGCGACACACTGCAGCCCTTCGACCCCCCGACGACTGGGCCAGTCGTCTCAACCCTGAGGAGCATCCCATGCGCATTGAAAAGGACCGCGTCGCGGTCAAGATGGAAATCCCTGGCGCCGTGATTCGCCAGCAGACCGACTTCGGCGACGCGACCGGCCTGGGCAAGATCAGCGGCGAATGCTTCACCCTGTCCGCCGGCGTGGACACGACGCCGCTGTTCCAGGGCCTGGAGGGCAATCTGTGCCAGTGCCCGCACTGGGGCTTCGTGCTGCGTGGTCAGCTGACGACCACGGACGCCCAAGACCGACACGAAACAGTGAAGGCCAACGACCTCTTCTACTGGCCCCCGGGCCATAACGTGCGGGTCGACCACGACGCCGAAATCGTGATGTTCAGCCCGCAGCATCAGCACACGATGGTGATCAATCACATGATCGACAAAGTGAAGGGCTGAGCATTGGGGCAGGCAGGGGCCCCGCAGCGGCAGAACCTTGGGGCGCGCTGTACCGCGTGCTCAGCGGCGGCCGGAAGGAGGGCGTCGAGCCGCAGCCGCTGGCACGCGGCGAGGGCCCGGGCGCGCGGTGATGGCGGGATTCGGCGCAGACCGATCGACGCCGGCCGCTGAAGGGGCTGCGAGAGGATTGTTGGCGTGAGGCGTGGGGCTTAGGTCGGTGCCGATTCGATCGCCGAGTACGGCCCGTCCAATGCCTGCAAGCGCGCGATTCGCAGATTCGCGGCGGCGAGCAAGTCGCGATATTGATCTCGAGTTCGCTCGCGGCCGCCCGTGCCGATCAGCATGTTGAGGTCGGACCGTGCAACGCCCTGGTCGTGCGGCGAGTCATGAAAGTGCCGGGGCGCGATA
Organism: Pseudomonadota bacterium; assembly: GCA_030946925.1. GTDB lineage: Bacteria > Pseudomonadota > Gammaproteobacteria > Burkholderiales > Burkholderiaceae_C > Schlegelella_A. The sequence continues at coordinate 1,300 of JALYXU010000300.1, read as the reverse complement.
CGTTCGATGACGAATAGCTTGGCGGTCGGCGTCATCACCTGGCGGCAGTTGCGAAGAATCTGCGCTGCCTGATCGTCATCCCAATCGTGCAGAACACTCTTGAGAAGATACCCGTCCGCGTCACCGGGAACCGCGTCGAAGAAGCTGCCCGTGACCAGCGTGCAGCGATCTTCGATGCCGGCGGCGGCGAGACGTTCGCTGGCCGCGGCAGTCGCATGCGCCAGGTCCAACAGGATCCCGCGCATGGCCGGATGCTCCGAGAGGATCGATGCGATCAATTCGCCGTAGCCGCCACCCACGTCGACGATCAGGCGCATCCCGGAGAAATCGACTTGTCGCGCGACGGCAAGCGCCACCGGCTGCGTCAGATCGACCATTGCGCGGTGGAACAACAGCGCCGCCGGCGCATCGCCGTCGAGATGGTGAAAGCCATCGGCACCGCTCGTCTGCTTGCGAATGCTGTTGCCGGTGCGCACGCTTTCGACAAGGCGACCCCAGGTGGCCCAGGAGCGCGTCCCGGAAAACTCGGCCCATGCCGCGAGCGAGCCGGGAACGTCGGCAAGCAACAACTCGCCCACGGCGGTGAGCTCGAACTCCCCGTCGGCCGACTCGCTCAACACATCGATGCTTGTCAGGGCGCGCAGCAGTCGAGCCAGTGACGGGCCATGGCAGTGCGTGGCTCGCGCCAGCACGCCGGCGCTTTGCGGCCGCTCGCGCAGGAGCTCGGGCAGGCGCAGCTGGGTGGCCACCGATATCGCCTGCGTCGTCCAGTTCGCGTTGACGAGCGAGAGCAGCCGCGCGCGCGCGTCCGCGTCTTGCTTTGCCGTGGCGGACGTCGACTCGTGCGTTGTCATGGGGAATCCTTTCGATGCAGCGTGCTGTGTCACTCGATCTTGATGCCGGCCTCGCGAATGACCTTGCCCCACTTCGCGTGCTCGGCGCGAATGGCGGCAGCGAACACGTCGGGCGGATCGATGCGGGCATCGGCACCGACCTCGCCGAACCACGCCCGAGCCTCAGGGGTCGAGAGAACTGCGCTGATGTCGCGATAGAGCCGCATCACGATCGGCTTGGCGGTGGCAGCCGGGACGGCGATACCGACCCAGCCCTGAAACTCGGCGCCGGCCAAGCCCGCTTCCGCCATCGTCGGCACATCCGGCAACGAGGCGACTCTCACGGGGCCGGTGACTGCGAGCGCGCGCAGCCGGCCAGCCTTGACCTGCGGCAATTGCACGGTCAGGCCTTCGATCGAGTAGCTGATATGGCCCGCGATGAGGTCGGACACCGCCTGCCCGCCGCC
>JALYXU010000290.1 GCA_030946925.1 Pseudomonadota bacterium | reverse complement strand
GTAGCGGCCGCTGCGGCCGATCTGGCTGCCGCCGCAGCCGGCGCAACCGGCGCCAGCGCGACGGCCGCGGGACGTGACGCCGTGCACCTCGGCGGCGGCGCCATCGCGATCGGCAGGAAGCTCGGCGTCCAGCCCGGACTCGACCCGACGGCCCGGCCCGCGCCCGGCGACACGCTGACGAGTGCGACGCCTCAGCGAGGGCCCCGCTTCGAGCCCGAGCAGGCGGCTCAGGCCGTCCTGGCCGTGGCGATGCAGCCAGGCACTCCGTCGACGCCGACTGCGGTGAATGCCACGGCCAGCTCGGCGACCTTGCCGACACCGGTCGCTTCGCCCGACTTCCCGGCCGCGTTCGGCATGCAGGTCAGCGCGCTGACGAAGGACGGCGTGCAACAGGCGCAGCTGCATCTGAATCCGGCCGAGATGGGCCCGGTCTCGATCCACATCGCCCTCGACGGCAAGCTCGCGCACATCGACTTCGGTGCCGACATGGCGGCCACGCGACAGGCCATCGAGGCCAGCTTGCCGGCGCTGGCAAGCGCCCTTCGCGATGCCGGCTTCACGCTGGCCGGAGGCGGCGTCGCCCAGCACTCGGGATCGGACCGCGGCGGCCGCGACGAGCAGCGATCCGCCGGCAGCGCGCCGGCCTGGGCCAGCGCCGACAAGGCAACGATCGGCGCCATCGACGGCGCAGCGCGACGGCAGTCGCAGCGCCTCGCCGGCGGCGGCATCGACCTGTTCGCCTGAGCTGTCGAAGGGCCGCGAGGCGGGATCACGGGCGTGCCCCGTTCTGCAAGACAAAAGCACGGCTTATCGCCGCTTCGACGGCGCCGCCAGTTTCGATAATTTCACCTGGACATCCGCCCGATGCCGACCTCGGCTGAGCGCATGGATGCCCGAGGAAACCACCCGATGTCCGCTGTGCTCGCCGACCTTGCCGCCACCGATGCCGTTCCGGTTGGGCGAGGCAAGAAAAAGCTTGTTCTGATCGTCGTCGCCGCCTTGCTCGTGGTGCTGCTTGGCGGTGCCGGCGGCGTCGTGTATTTGCGGCAGAAGGCCGCGCATGCAGCAGCGGCGCTCGCGGCCGAAAGCGGAGACGCTGCCGGTGCGGAGCCGGCAATGGCCGGTGAAGCGCACGACAGCCACAACCCGCCGACCTACTTGCCGCTCGATCCGTTCGTCATCAATCTCGCCGACCGCGAGAGCGACCGTTACGCGCAGATCGGCATCACCCTCGAAGTCCAGAGCCCGGCGTTCGCCGAGCAGATGAAGGCCTACATGCCCGCCGTTCGCAATGCGATCCTGATGGTGATCACGCGCAAGACCTCGCGCGAGCTGCTCGAGCCGATGGGCAAGGAGCAATTGGCCGAGGAGATCATGCGCGAGGCGGTCCGGCCGATGGGCATCGAGATCGCCGCGCCGGCGCCCGTCACGGCGCTGGCGGCAACGTCCGCATCAGCGGCGACGGCTGCAGCCGGGGAAGCCCATGCGTCGGCGTCGGCGTCGGCGTCGGCGTCGGCCGTGGCTGTCGCAGCCACCGGCGCGAGTGCCGTCGCGGCGACCCCGGTGCTGGCCGAGCCGGCCTCGGCAGCGCACAAGGCGCGACGCAAGGACACGGTCAGGAACCCGATCCAGCACGTCAATTTCTCGAGCTTCATCATCCAGTAGCAAGCGAGCCGAATCGGAGACTTCCATGGCATCTGACAGCAACACCGCGGAAACGCCGGGCAGCGACCAGGCCGCCGCGGCCGAGTGGGCCGCCGCCACTGCCGACACGCGCAACGCCTCGGCTTCGGAACTGCGCGAACCAGTCGAGCAGGTGAGCCCTGCGGCGTTCGCGAACTTCGCGCCGACCGGGCAGACCAGCGCCGGCAACGACATCAACATGATCCTGGACATCCCGGTCCAGCTGACCGTCGAGCTGGGTCGAACCCGGATCCCGATCAAGAACATCCTGCAGCTCGCGCAGGGCTCGGTGATCGAGCTCGAGGCGATGGCCGGCGAGCCGATGGACGTGCTCGTCAACGGCTACCTGATCGCGCAGGGCGAAGTCGTTGTCGTCAACGAGAAGTTCGGCATCCGCCTGACCGACATCGTCACGCCGAGCGAGCGGATGCGCCGCCTGAGCCGCGCCTGATCATGACGCCCCCACGCTCTCTTCGTTCGCTGCCCCCCGAGGGGGCGCAGCCGGCCTTGGGGCGGCCCGGCGGCCGGCCGGCCTGATGTCCAATGGCGTTTCGGCGATGCTGTGGTTCATCGCGATCCTCGCGCTGATCCCGGCGACGCTCTGGTTCCTGAAGCGCACGCCGCTCGGCGGCGGCGGCGGCGCGGGGCTGATCAAGAGCATCGCGACGCTGCCGCTGTCGGCATCGCAGCGGATCGTCACGATCGAGGTCGGCAGCGGCGACGAGCGGCGCTGGCTGGTGCTGGGCGTGACGCCGTCGTCGATCACGACCCTGCATTCGATGAGCGCGCAGGCGATCGATTCGAATCCGAACGCGGGCCCGGCGGTCCATCCGGCATTCGCGCAACTGCTCGGGCGGTTTCGCCGTGTCGATCCGGGACAGGGCGATGGCCGCTGAGCGCATCGCGCCGGCCACGCAGCAACGCGAGGCCGCCGATTCCCGGCGGCGGACCTGGGCCTCGCTCAGCCGGGCCGCGTGGGTCGGCTTCGTCTTCCTCGCCGCCTTCACACTGGCCTTCTTCAGCCTGCCGGCGAGCGCGCAGACCGCGCCAGCCGCGGCAGGGCTGCCGCTCCTGATCGGCCAGAGCGCAGGCAGCACGAGCTACTCGGTGCCGGTGCAAACGCTCCTCTTCTTCACCGCGCTCAGCTTCCTGCCCGCGGTGCTGCTGCTGATGACGAGCTTCACGCGGATCGTCATCGTTCTCAGCCTGCTTCGCCAGGCGCTCGGCACGCAGGCCGCGCCGCCGAACCAGGTGGTGATCGGCCTCAGCCTGTTCCTCACCTTCTTCGTGATGGGCCCGACCATCGACAAGGTCTACGCCGACGCGTACCAGCCCTACGCCGACAACAGAATCCCCTTCGAGGAAGCGCTGAAGCGCGGCGAAAGCCCGGTGCGCGAATTCATGACGAAGCAGACCCGCCAGGCCGACGTGATGCTGTTCGCCAGGCTGGCCCGGATCGCGCCGACGGTGAAGATCGCCGACGTGCCATTCAAGGTGCTGGTGCCGGCGTTCGTCACCAGCGAGCTGAAGAGCGCGTTCCAGATCGGCTTTCTCGTCTTCCTGCCCTTCCTCGTCATCGACATCATCGTCGCCAGCGTCCTGATGTCGCTCGGCATGATGATGCTGTCGCCGGTGCTGATCGCCCTGCCCTTCAAGCTGATGCTGTTCGTGCTCGCCGACGGCTGGAACCTGCTGCTCGGTTCGCTCGCCGCCAGCTTCGTCACCTAGCCAGAGCCCATGGATTCGCAACAGGTCTTCACCTACAGCCAGCAGAGCCTCTACGTCCTGCTGATGGTCTCGGCGCCGATCCTGCTCACGGTGCTCGCGGTCGGCTTGCTCGTGAGCATCTTCCAGGCCGCGACCCAGATCCACGAAGCGACGCTCTCGTTCGTGCCGAAGATCGTCGCCGCGGTCGCGGTGCTGGCGGTGGCCGGGCCCTGGATGCTGACTTCGCTGGTCGAGTTCGTGCAGCGCACGCTGCAGGCGATCCCGACCGTCGTCGGCTGATCCGGGTCGTCCTTGCTGACTTTCACCGAAGCGCAGGTCCTGGCCTGGGTCACGCCGATCCTCTGGCCGTTCATTCGCGTCCTGGCGTTGTTCGGCGCCTTGCCGGTGATCGCCCAGCGCAGCGTGCCGGCGCGCATCCGCATCGCCCTGGCGTTCCTGATCGCCTTCTGCGCCCAGGCGACGCTTCCGCCGATCGCACCGATCGAGCTGGCCTCGGCAGCGGGGTTCCTCGCTGTCGTCCAGCAGGTCCTGATCGGCGTCTCGCTCGGCTTCGCGGTCCGCATCGTCTTCAGCGGCGTCGAGCTCGCGGGCGAGATCGTCGGCCTGCAGATGGGCCTCAACTTCGCCGCCTTCTTCAACCCGATGACGGCCAGCACCGAGACCGCCGTCAGCAAGTTCTTCGGCATCGCCGTGTCGTGGCTGTTCATCGTCATGGGCGGCCATCTGATGCTGATCGCCATCGTCGCGCAGAGCTTCGTCGTGTTTCCGGTATCGAGCGAGCCGTTCGCGTTCCTGCGCGCCACCGAGCCGCAGCGCTGGGGCGCCGAGATCTTCAGCCTGGGCCTCTGGATCGCCCTGCCGCTGGTGGCGATGCTGCTGTTCGCCAACCTGGTGCTCGGCATCATCTCGCGCGTCGCCCAACAGATGAACATCTTCGCGATCGGCTTCCCGATCACGCTCGGCGTCGGCCTGCTCGGCATCCTGCTGACATTGCCGGCGATGCAGGCGCCCTTCACCATGGCGCTGGAGCGGATGCTCGGGCACTTCCAGTAGCGGCTGGGGCCCGGTCGTTTTCTGGTTTTCCCGCAGTGCGGACGGCATGCCGCCACCCCTATAGTGCGTCGCCAAAAGTGAACGACCGTTCGCTTCGCCTGCAGCATCGAGGTTTCGCATGAGAGCACTCCGGTCCTTCGGTTCCTGGCTCGACTTCCGGCCGCTGGTCTACTCGGCCGGCGTTTACTCGTCTTCTGAGCGGCCCGTGAAGTGAGGGTCTGACGACGTATGAGATTCAGCAGCTTCATCATCGACAACCTCGACGCCATCGTCGAGGAGTGGGAGGCGTTTGCGCGCACGCTGCTGCCGTCGGCGAAGTCGATGTCGGTCCTGGCGCTGCGCGACCACAGCCGCGAGATCCTCACGGCGATCGCCAAGGACATGGAAACCGCTCAAACAGAAGCCGAGCGCACCGCGAAGTCCAAGGTCGTTCCCACGTCCGGCGCTTCGCACACGATCGCGGCCGCGCACGGGGTGGTGCGACAGTCCGCCGGTTTCGACCTCGCGCAGCTCGTCGCGGAATTCAGGGCGATGCGTGCCAGCGTCCTGGCCCTTTGGCGGAGCGTCGATCCAGTCGCGGCCTCGCCCCTGGCGATCGACGAGATCGCCCGCTTCAACGAGGCCATCGACCAGGCGTTGGCCGAGTCGGTCGAGAGTTACTCGAGAGACGTGGCGATGTTCCTGGCGGTGATCGGACACGAGCTGCGAACGCCGTTGTGGACGATCCAGGGCTCGAGCGAAGTCCTGGCAATGAAGAGCGCGCCCGAAGCCACGAAGGCAAAGGCAACCGAGCGCATCTGGCGAGCCTCGAAGACCATGGCCCATATGGTCACTGACCTGCTGGAGTACACCCGGACCCGGCTGGGCCACGGAGTCCCGATCGAACGCTCGGACTGCGACATGGCGGCGGCGTGCAAGAAGGCGGTCGAAGCCATCCAGTCGATCCACCCGAACCAGCAGTTCGAGCAGCAGATCTCCGGCGAGCTGCATATCCAGGCGGACTGCCCGCGGGTGCAGCAAGTCCTGACGAACCTGCTGAACAACGCCGTCCACCATGGCGACCCGCACTCGCCGGTCCGCCTCACCGCTGTCGGCGAAGAAGACGCCGTCGTCATCGAGGTCGTGAACTTCGGCAGGCCGATTCCACCCGAGGCACTCGACTCGATCTTCGACCCGATGGTTCAGGCATCGGCGGCGATGTTCGAGCCGAAGAAGCAGCAGTTCACGAGCATGGGCCTGGGTCTCTCGATCGTGCGTGAGATCGTCCGGGGCCACGATGGCACCGTGACCGTCGAGTCATCGGCAGATGCCGGCACGGTCGTGACCCTGCGCTTGCCTCTGGCAGCCTAGACTCTCTCTAGGAAATCCCGAGCCCCGCTTCCTCTGTCACGCCGTACGAGGCGATCAACTCGCAAAGCGCCTCTCCCGGTGCGGGTTTGGTCAGATGTCGATCGAATCCCGATTGGCGGGACCGTTCCTTGTCCAACGGGTCAGTCCGACCGGTGAGGGCAACGAGCAGGAGGCGGCGGGCCGCCCCGTGTTGCCGTCTGAGCTCGAGGGCAGCTTCGTAGCCATCCATCACGGGCATGTTGATGTCGAGGATGGCCACTTCGGGTTGGAACAGGCGTGCCGCCTCGACCGCTTGCAAGCCGTCGTACACGGCCATGACCTCGTGGCCGTCGAGGCGAAGCAGCTCGGCCGTGGTGTCCGCAGCGTCCGCGTTGTCGTCCGCGACGAGGACGCGGCGGGGTGAGATGCTGTTCTCCATCACCACATTCGGCATTTTTTTTCTTGTGCCTCGAAGATTGCGGACGATCGACGCCACCCTTATTGACATTCCAGACTTAAGGGCGACCCTGACGGGCGAATCGCGACCGCCCCGTCCGATGCCCTCCGGCAGATTTTCAGAACGATCTCAGTGTGAACCAAAAGCGTGACTGGATTGCCGGCGGTGGCGAAATGGGCGCCCTCGTCCGGTCCCTGGACTGGTCGAAAACCGCTCTCGGCCCGCTCGATGCCTGGCCGCAATCGCTGCGCACCATCGTCAGCACCTGCCTCAGCTCCCGATTTCCCATCCTGATCTGGTGGGGACCCGAGCTGGTCATGGTCTACAACGACGCACTGTCCCAGATCATCGGCAACAAGCACCCACGCGCGATGGGGCAGCCCGGGGCGGAGGGCTGGTGGGAGGTCTGGGACCTCCTCGGGCCGATGTTGGGGAGCGTCTTGTCGCAGGGTGCGTCGACCTGGTCGGAAAACCAGCGCCTGGACATCGAGCGAAGCCTGAAGGGCGGCGATCTCGAAGAAACCTACTTCACGTTCTCGTACAGCCCGATCCGCGACGAATCGGGAGGGGTCGGCGGGGTCTTCTGCGCGGTCACCGAAACGACCGCACAGGTCTTGAGCGAGCGGCGCCTGCATACCCTCAGCACCCTCGCCCAGCAAACCGCCGAGGTGACGACAGCAGGCGAGGCTTGCCTCCGAGCGGCGATCGCGCTGCAGGAAAACGCACTCGATGTGCCGGCCGCTTTTCTCTACCTGGCCGACGGTCGAGGCGCCGAAGCTCGACTCGCAAGCACCGTGGGCGTCACCTTCCCGAGCGAGCAGCAGGAACAGGCCGCGCGCGTCGAATGGCCCCTTGCGTCGGTACTGGAAACAGGCATTCCACTGGTCATCGGCGAGGACGCTCTGCAGCAAGCGCTCGAAGGCATGGGTTGCCGGCCGGCATCGCCGCCGAAATCGGCGCTCCTGCTTCCGTTCGGACCCCTGGGCAAGGCCGGAGGGTCCGGCGTGCTGGTTGTCTGCCTTTCGCCACTGCTCTTGCTCGACGACCGATATCGAAGCTTTCTGGTGCTCGTCGGCGGCCACATCGGAACTGCAATCGCGAGCGCACGCGCCCTCGAAGCGGCCGAGCACCGTGCGGACGCCCTGGCGCAACTCGATCGCGCCAAGACGGCGTTCTTCTCCAACGTCAGCCACGAGTTCCGGACGCCTCTGACCTTGATGCTCGGGCCGACCGAAGACGCCCTCGCGTCCGAGGCCGGCGCACTCGGCGGCGCAGGGCTCGCGACAGTGCATCGCAACGGGCTGCGCCTGCTCCGGCTCGTCAACACGCTGCTCGACTTCTCCCGCATCGAAGCGGGGCGCGCCGAAGCGGCCTTCGAGCCGACCGACCTGGCCGCGCTCACCAAAGACCTGGCCGCTGCATTCCGCTCGGCAATCGAGCGTGCCGGCCTCGGCTTGATCGTCGAGTGCGAGCCGCTCGACGAGCCGATCCATGTCGACCGCGAGATGTGGGAGAAGATCGTTCTCAACCTCCTGTCGAACGCGCTCAAGTTCACGTTCGAGGGCTCGATCGGCGTTGCCCTGGATGTCCGTTCAGGCTGCGCGACTCTGGTCGTTCGCGACAGCGGCGTCGGCATCGCCGAAGCCGAACTGCCACGCGTGTTCGAGCGCTTCTACCGGATCGAGGGGACCCGCTCCCGTACCCACGAGGGCACCGGCATCGGCCTGGCGCTGGTGCGCGACCTTGTCCGCCTCCATGGCGGCGACATCAGCGTCGAAAGCGGTCCGGGCGAAGGCACCACCTTCACCGTGTCGATCCCGACCGGCAGCGCGCACCTTCCTGCCGACCGCCTTCGCCCGCCTCGGGCGCTTCACGAAAACGGGGTTCGCGACCAGTCGTTCATCACCGAGGCCATGCGCTGGCTGCACAGCGCCCAGGACGAGGGCTCGACGCTGGCCATCGACGCCGCGCAAGCCGCGAGCGCCTCCACCGCCGGTGCCCGGATCCTTCTCGTCGACGACAACGCCGACATGCGCGAGTACGTCGCCCGGCTGCTTCGGGAACACTGGCCGGTCGACATCGCCGCCGACGGCGTCGACGCGCTCGCGTTGGCGCAGGCCAGCGTTCCGAGCCTGGTCCTCACCGATGTGATGATGCCGCGCCTCGATGGCTTCGGCCTGCTCCGGGCGCTGCGCAACGACGCGCGCACGCGTTCGGTGCCGGTCGTGATGCTCTCGGCCCGCGCCGGCGAGGAATCGCGCGTCGAAGGGCTCGGTCTCGGCGCCGACGACTACCTCGTCAAGCCCTTCTCGGCGAAGGAGCTGGTGGCGCGGGTCAAGACCCATCTGGAGCTCGGCGGCCTGCGAAGCGCGGCCGAGGCCGAACGGAATCGGCTCTACTCGCTCTTCGAACAGGCGCCCGCAGCGATCGCCGTGTTGCGCGGCCCGGCCTTCGTCTACGAGCTCGCCAATCCGCGCTACCGAGAGCTGGTGCAGCGGCCCGACATCGTCGGCAAGGCGCTCACCGAGGTTTTTCCGGAGGTGGAGGGTCAGCCCATCCACGACATCCTGCACCGCGTGTACGCGACCGGCGAGCGCTTCGTCGGCCATGAATTCCTGGTCCAGCTGGCGCGGCTTCCGGACGGCAAGCCCGAGGACATCTATTTCGATCTTGTCTACGAGCCGTTTCGAGCCGCCGATGGCTCGGTCGACGGGATCATGGTGCTGGCCTTCGAGGTCACCCAGCGAGCGCGCAGCGCCCGGGAGCGCGAACGGCTGCTCGCCGAGCGCGAGACTCTGCTCGCCGAGCGCGAAGGGCTGCTTCTGAGCGAGCGCGAGGCGCGTGCCGATGTGGAGCGCGCACTGCGGGCCAAGGACGAGTTCCTGGCCATGCTCGGCCACGAGCTGCGCAACCCTCTCGCGCCGATCGTTTCGGCTTTGCAGCTCCTGCGCCTGCGTGGCGGCCAGTCCGAGTCGCGCGAGCACACCATCATCGAGCGCCAGATCAAGCACTTGACGACGCTCGTCGACGACCTGCTCGACGTCTCGGCGATCACGCGCGGCAAGATCGAACTGAAGCGCGAGCGCATCGAGTTGAACCTGCTCCTCGACCGCGCCGCCGAGATCGCCGGGCCCCTGCTCGACCAGCGTCGCCACGACCTGATCGTGAAAGTGCCGCGCCACGGGTTGCTGGTGGAGGTGGATGCCACCCGCATGACCCAGGTCGTCTCGAACCTGCTCACCAACGCGGCGAAGTACACCGAGGTCGGCGGGCGGATCGTCGTGTCGGCCGCGGCGCTCGACAACGAAGTCGAGCTGCGCGTGACCGACAACGGGATCGGCATTTCGGAGGAGATGCTTCCGCATGTGTTCGAGCTCTTCATGCAGGAACATCAGGCCATCGATCGGGCAAAAGGCGGCCTTGGGCTCGGCCTGGCCATCGTCCAGAATCTGATGCGGATGCACGCCGGGACGGTCAGCGCCGCCAGCAACGGACGTGGCATGGGCAGCACGTTCACGATTCGCCTGCCTGCCGTGGTCGCTGCGGCGGAGCATCGGCGCGAAGCAGCCGAATCCGCGCCGTCCCCGGCGACGAGGACGTATGCGCATTCGGTGCTCATCGTCGACGACAACGCCGACGCCGCGGAAACGCTCGCGATGCTCTTGAGAGGGCTCGGCTGCGACGCACGGACGGCCGAGAGCGGCCGGGCGGCGCTGGCACTCGTCGCCTCGTTCAAGCCCGAGCTCGCGCTCCTCGATATCGGCTTGCCGGAGATGGACGGTTACGAGCTCGCACGGCGCCTGCGCGCAATTCCCGACCTGGCAAGGATGCGGATGGTCGCGGTCACCGGCTATGGCCAGAAAGGCGACATCGTGCTCGCCATGAAGGCGGGCTTCGACGAGCACCTCGTCAAGCCGCTCGATTTCGAGAAGCTCGAGGCACTGCTTGGACGGTCATTCGCGAAAGAGGCCGCGCGCTCCGAGCCGGCGTGCCCGCTCGAGCCGGTGATCGGCCCCGGCGCATAGGCCGGCGCCGAGGCACCGGCTCTCTATTTGACCGTCACCCAGCTGACCTCGAACCAGTTGTCGGCGCGGTGGACGACGTTGACGTTGGCCCGCGCCGCCCACGGGATCATCTGCCGGTGCAACGGCAGCGTGGTGAACTGCTCCTTGTAGTTGCGCAAGGCCGCCTTGATGAGCTGCTCCCGCTTCGCCGGATCCGGCTCGACGCTGGACTGCGCCGCGAGCGCGTCGAAGACGTCGTTGCGGGCATGGCCGTAGTTGTAGAAACCGATGCCGTCCTTGCCGAGGTTGTTGCGCAAGACCGGCGTGATGGTCGTCTCCGCATCGGTGATCGCACCACCCCAGCCGAGCATGTACATGCTGAAATCGTACTTCTCCAGGCGCGGGAAATAAGTCGCGCGCGGCTCCGTGGCCACCTTGACCTTGACCTTCAGCTGCGCCCACATCCCGGCCAAGGCGATGCAGATCTGCTCGTCGTTGATATAGCGGTTGTTCGGGCAGTTCAGCTGCACCTCGAAGCCTTCCGGATAACCGGCCTCGGCCAGGTTCTTGCGCGCCGCGGCCAGGTCGAACGGAATTCGCTTCTCGAGCTCCGGGTCGTTGTAGGTGCCGAGCGGCGACGGCGTCATCGCGCCGGTCGGCACGCTCTGCCCGTTCATCAGCTTGGTCTTCAGCGTCTCGATGTCGATCGCCTGATAGAGCGCCTTCCTGACGCGCAGGTCCTTGAACGGATTCTTGCCCTTGACGCTGCTGTAGAGCAGCTCGTCGCGGCCCTGGTCCATGCCGATGAAGACGATGCGGTTCTCGAGCCCGTCGATCACCTTCACGCCCTGCGTGCTGCGCAGCCTTGCCAGGTCGCGCGGTGCCGGGTCGAGCACGAAATCGACCTCTCCCGACACCAGCGCGGCATTGCGCGTCGCGTCGTTGCCGATCGGCGTGAAGACGATGTCCTGGACGTTGCCTTCGATCTTTCCCCAGTAGCC
>JALYXU010000287.1 GCA_030946925.1 Pseudomonadota bacterium | reverse complement strand
ACCTGGTGGCGACGCGCGGCGCCGGGCTGGTCTTTGCGACCAGCTTCGGTTATCTGGAGCCCGCGCTGCGGGTCGCGGCCGAGTTTCCGCAGGCCCGCTTCGAGCATGCCGGCGGCTACAAGACGGCCGCCAATCTGGCGACCTACGACGCGCGCTACTACGAGGCGCGCTGGCTGGCCGGCTGGCTCGCCGGGCGCGTCAGCAAGAGCGGTGTCGCCGGCTATGTCGCGGGCTTTCCGGTGCCCGAGGTCGTGCAGGGCATCAACGCGTTCGCGCTGGGCATGCGCGCGGCCGACCCGAAGGCCGCGGTGCGCGTCCTGTGGCTCGACAGCTGGTTCGATCCGCCGAAGGAACGCGACGCAGCGCAGTCACTGATCGACCAGGGCGCCGACGTCCTGACGCATCACAGCGGCTCGGCGGCGGTCGCGCAGACGGCCCAGGCCAGCTTCAAGGCCAAGGGCACGCGCGTCGTTCCCTATCCGAGCGACATGCGCGCCTTCGCGCCCGATGCGCAACTGCTTGCCATCGTCCACCGCTGGGGCGGCTTCTACACGCACGTCGCCGAAAGCGTGATCGCCGGCACCTGGCGGCCGCGGCGGGTCTGGGACGGCATCGCCGGCGGCATGGTCGACATCGCCGCGATCGATCCGACCCTGCCGGCCGAGACCCTCGCTTCGTTGCAGGAGCGGCGCAACGCGATCGTCGCCGGTGCGCTCAAGCCGTTCGGTGCGCCGCTGCGCGACAACGCCGGCGCCTTGCGCCTGGCCCGCGGCGCGCTCGACGACGCGCAGATCCAGGCGAAGGACTGGTTCGTCGACGGCGTGGTCGGCAACGTGTCGAAGGCGCGTTGAAACAACGGCCCGTCAGATGCGACGTCGCGCCGCCGCGTGGAACCGCGGCGCGTCAGACGTGCGCAAGCGCCGACGCGCCCGGCCCGAACGCATAGGCATCCATGCCGAGGCTGCCCATCGTCACGCCGGCATGGATGCGCAGCGGCGCGGTCTCGCGGCCGCCGGCGCCGGCTGCGACGTACCAGGGCAGCAGATGCTCGTCGGTCGGATGCATGTCGACGGCGAACGGCGCCCGCTTGCGATAGGCGAACAGCGCGTCCCAGTCGCGCGCCGCGGAGCGATCGGCGAACCAGGCCCGAAACGCGGCGCTTTCGGCAACCTCGGGCTGGGCCCGATCCGGATGGAGACTGTCGCCGGCGAAGATGCGACGCAGGTCGTGCGTGATGCTGCCGCTGCCGAGGACCAGCACACCCACGGCGGCGACCGACTGCAAGGCGGCGCCGAGCGCGAACTGCTGCGCCGGCGCCTGGCTCGGCACGAAGGCCAGGGGCACGATGGGGATGTCGGCGTCGGGATAGATGTAGCGAAGCGCCGTCCACGCGCCGTGGTCGAGGCCGCCTTCGGGCACCGATTGCGCGTCGATGCCGGCACCTTGCAGCAGCGACAGCACGCGTGCGGCCAACGCCGGATCGCCGGGCGCGTCGTAGCGCATCGTCTGCAACCGCGTATCGAAGCCGCCGAAGTCGTAGATGGCGTGGTGCTGCGCGCCGGCCAGCAGCACCGGCACGCGGGCCGAGGTGTGCGCCGAGACGCTGACGATCGCGGCGGGTCGGCCGAACGCGGCGTCGATCGCCGGGCCGAGCCGTTGCATGAAGACGCCTGCGTCGCCGGGCTCGAGGGCGATCATCGGCGAGCCGTGCGAGACGAAGACAGAAGGCAGAGTGGGGCGCATCGACCGATTGGATCACTGCCGGCGAGGCGACGCATTGCACCGGCCCGCACGCGACGTTCGCGACTCGTGTAAGTTCGGCCGCGATGACCGACACGCGTTCGCCAGCGTCTCGAGCGGCGGTGCCGCTCCACCCGCCGTCGCCGTGGCGGCTCGGCTGGCGGCAATTGCTGCGCGACTTTCGGGCTGGCGAGCTGCGCCTGCTCGTCGTCGCGGTGACGCTCGCGGTCTCGGCGTTGACGGCGGTCGGCTTCTTCGCCGATCGCATCAACGGCGGCCTGGCCCGCGATGCGCGCCAGCTGCTCGGCGGCGACGCCATCGTCGCCAGCGACCAGCCGGTGCCGCCGGCGTTCGAAGCGAAGGCCCGCGCCCTCGGCCTCGCGACCTCGACCACCGCCAACTTCCCGAGCATGGGCCGCGCTCCCGACGAGAAGGGCGGCGCGACCCGGCTGGTCAGCGTCAAGGCGGTCAGCGACAGCTATCCGCTGCGCGGTCGGCTCCGCTTGCGCGGCGCGCCCGGCAGCAGCGACACCGAGGTCGCGAATGGGCCGGCACGCGGGACCGCCTGGGTCGACGCCCCGGTGCTCGACGCGCTCGGCCTCGCGGTCGGCGACACCTTGCTGCTCGGCGACGCGAGCCTGCGCATCGGCAACGTGATCGCCATCGAGCCCGACCGCGGCACCGGCTTTTCGAGCTTCGCGCCGCGCGTCATGATCAACGCCGCCGACCTCGCCGCGACCGGACTGGTGCAGCCGACCAGCCGGATCGGCTACCGCTTCGCCGTCGCCGCGAACCAGGCGAGCGACGCCAGGGTCGGCGAGTTTGTCGCCTGGGCCGAGGCCGAGGTCAAGGCGAAAAGCCTGCGCGGCATGCGCATCGAATCGCTGGCGACAGGCCGGCCGGAGATGAAGCAGACGCTCGACCGCGCCGGCAAGTTCCTGAACCTCGTCGCGTTGCTGGCGGCGCTGCTTGCAGCGGTCGCCGTCGGCATCGCCTCGCGCGACTTCGCCAGCCGCCATCTCGACGATTGCGCGATGCTTCGCGTGCTCGGCCTGCCGCAGCGAACCATCGCCCTGCAGTACCTGGTCGAGTTCGCGCTGGTCGGCCTGATCGCCAGCGTCGCCGGACTGCTGATCGGCTTTGCGGTGCACTACGTCTTCATCTGGTTCCTGTCCGGGCTGGTCGAGGCGGTGCTGCCGCCGCCGGGTGCCTGGCCGGCCCTGTTCGGCATCGGCGTCGGCTTCACGCTGCTGCTCGGCTTCGGCCTGCCGCCGGTGCTGCAGCTCGCGCGGGTGCCGCCGCTGCGCGTCATCCGCCGCGATGTCGGCGCGCTGAAGCCGGCCTCGATCGCCGTGCTCGGCGCCGGCGTCCTCGGCTTCGCGGCGTTGCTGCTGGCGGTGTCGAGCGACCTCAAGCTCGGCCTGATCGCGGTCGGCGGCTTCGCTGCGGCGGTCTGCGTCTTCGCCCTGCTGTCGTGGCTGGCGCTGCTGATCCTGCGCCGCTCGGTGCCCGAGACCGGCGCGCCGCGCTGGCTGGTGCTGGCGACGCGGCAGATCGCGGCGCGGCCGGCCTTCGCGGTCCTGCAGGTCTCGGCGCTGGCAGTCGGCTTGCTTGCGCTGGTGCTGCTGTTCCTTCTGCGCACCGACCTGATCTCGAGCTGGCGGCAGGCGACCCCGAAGGACGCGCCGAACCGTTTCGTCATCAACGTGCAGCCGCCGCAGGCCGACGCCTTCCAGCAAAAGCTCAAGGCCGCGGGCGTCGTCCGCTACGACTGGTTCCCGATGATCCGGGGCCGGCTCGTTGCCATCGACGGCAAGGCCGCGCTCGCCGAGGCGATGCCGGACGAGCGGGCCAGGCGTCTGCTCGATCGCGAGTTCAATCTCAGCCACAGCCGGACGCTTCCCGAGCACAACACGGTTGCCGCCGGCAAGTGGATCGACGACGAGCCCGGCGCCCTCAGCGTCGAGGAGGGACTGGCACAGACGCTGGGCCTGAAGCTCGGCGACACGCTGCGCTTCGACCTCGGCGGCAGCAGCGTCGAAGGCAGGATCACGAGCCTGCGCAAGGTCGACTGGTCGTCGATGCGCGTCAATTTCTTCGTCCTCTTCCCGACCGCCAGCGTCGCCGATGTCCCGGTCAGCTACATCGCTGCGTTCCGCGCGCCGGCGACGCCGGGCTTCGACAACGGCATTAGCCGCGACTTCCCGAACATCACCTCGATCGACGTCTCGGCCTCGATCGCGCAGATCCAGGGCGTGCTCGACCAGGTCGTGCGCGCGGTCGAATTCCTGTTCGGCTTCACGCTCGCCGCCGGCCTGGTCGTGCTGTTCGCGGCGGTCAGCGCCACGCGCGAGTCGCGGGCCCGCGAGTTCGCCGTGATGCGCGCCCTCGGTGCCAGCAGCAGACTGCTGGCGCAGGTGCAGCGCGCCGAGCTGCTCGGCGTCGGCGCGCTGGCCGGCGTGCTGGCGTCGCTGGCGGCGATCGCGGTCAGCTGGGCGCTGGCCCGCTATGTCTTCGAGTTCGCCTGGAGCCCGTCGCCGCTGGTGCCGTTGGTGGGCGGTGTCGCCGGCGCCTTGCTGGCGCTGGCCGCCGGCTGGTGGGGCCTGCGCGAGGTCCTCACCCGGCCCGTCGTGCAGACATTGCGACAAGCTGCGGATTTGTAGACAGGGCACGCTGAAATCGCGCGCACCGCGTCGCGCATCTGCCCGCCAGCGCCCGGTTCGCGGCAGGGCTGGCAGCATACTTCCGGGCATGTCGGCACCCGCACGGGATCGCGTCTTTCGCGTGCTCCATCTCGAGGATTCGGAGCTCGATCACGAGCTGATGGTGGCGCATCTGGTGCGTGGCGGCCTGATGGCGCAGACCCGCCGCGTCGAATCGGAAATCGCCTTCCTCGAAGCCCTCGACGAGCCGTGGGATGTGGTCGTCTCCGACTACAACCTGCCCGGCTTTTCGGGCCTGCTCGCGCTCGAGCTGCTGAAGGCGAACGCCCGTGACGTGCCGTTCGTGCTCGTCTCCGGCGAGATCGGCGAGGACACTGCCGTCGAGGCGATGCGCAACGGCGCCAGCGACTACCTGCAGAAGAGCCATCTGGCGCGGCTGGTGCCGGCGCTGCTGCATGCCATCGACGCTGCCGAGATGCGCCGCGCGCGGCTCAAGGCCGACCGCGACCTGGTCGCGTCGAAGCAGCGCCTGCACGAGCTGGCGCAGCATCTGCAGACCAGCGTCGAGCATGAGCGCGCGGCGATCGCCCGCGAGATCCACGACGACGTCGGCGGCTCGCTGACCGCGCTCAAGTTCGACCTCGCCTGGATCGCCCGACATTCGAGCTCGCCGCAGGTCGTCTCGCGGGTCCAGTCGGCGATCGAAACGGTGAGCCACGCGGTCGAGTCGAGCCAGCGAATCATGCACAACCTGCGTCCGGCCATCCTCGAGCAGGGCCTGGCCGCCGCGCTGCACTGGATCGCCCTGCGCTTCGAGCGCCGCGCCGGCGTCGTCTGCACGATCCGCCTGCCGAAGAACGCGCTCGAGCTGCCGCCCGGCGTGCCGCTGGTCGCCTATCGGACCGC
>JALYXU010000293.1 GCA_030946925.1 Pseudomonadota bacterium | reverse complement strand
GCGAGGTCGCAGCCGGCCTCGGTGTGCCCCGCCCGCATCAGGACGCCGCCATCCTGCGCCTGCAGCGGAAAGATGTGGCCGGGCTGGACCAGGTCGGCCGGCTTGGCGTCCTTCCTCACTGCCGCCTGCACGGTCCGCGAGCGGTCCGCGGCGGAGATGCCGGTCGTGACGCCGGTCGCTACTTCGATCGAGACCGTGAACGCGGTGCCGTGCTGCGCGCTGTTCTTCGCCGCCATCGGCGGCAGCTGCAGCCGCTCGCAGCGGTCTCGCGTCAGCGTCAGACAGATCAGGCCGCGGCCGTAGCGGGCCATGAAGTTGATGGCCTCCGGAGTGACCAGATCGGCGGCGAGGACCAGATCGCCTTCGTTCTCGCGGTCCTCTTCGTCGACCAGGATCACCATCCTGCCGGCGGCAAGCTCGGCGACGAGCTCGGGAATCGGAGAGATCGACATCGGCGACATCGCTGAAATTGTAGGACTGTGGTTCATCGGCTGCCTCGTTCCGGCTCGCTGCGGGCCGCACTGCCGAGCATGCGCTCGACGTAGCGGGCGATCAGGTCGATCTCGAGGTTGACGGCGCGGCCGACCTGCAGACCGCGCAAGCTCGTATGGGCGACGGTGTGCGCGATCAGGTTGATGCCGATCTCGCAGGCCTCCGGCCGGTCGACCACGCTGTTGACGGTGAGGCTGACGCCGTCGACCGCCACCGAGCCCTTGACCGCCAGAAAGCGCGCCAGCGCGAGCGGCGCATCGATCCGCAGCTGCCACGATTCGCCGGTCGAGATGAACTGCGTGACTCGGCCGATGCCGTCGACATGGCCGCTGACGAGATGGCCATCGAGCCGCGCGTCGGCGCGCAGCGCGGTCTCGAGATTGACGTCGCCGCTCGTGTCGAGGCCGGCGGTGCAGGCCAGGCTTTCGGCCGAGACCTCGACGCCGAAGCGGCGTCCGCCGGCGTCGAGCGAAACCACCGTCATGCAGGCACCGGACACGCTGATGCTGTCGCCGGTGCGAACGGTGTCGAGAAAGCCCGCCGGCGTCTCGATCGCCAAGGCTTTGCCGAAGCCGGCGCCGTTACCGAGGCTGCGCACTTCGACGATGCGGCCGACGCCGCTGACGATGCCTGTGAACATCGGGC
Source organism: Pseudomonadota bacterium (assembly GCA_030946925.1). Lineage (GTDB taxonomy): Bacteria > Pseudomonadota > Gammaproteobacteria > Burkholderiales > Burkholderiaceae_C > Schlegelella_A. Next base: position 4,715 of record JALYXU010000293.1, on the reverse strand, counting down.
CATTGTCGCCGCCGCCGCGCCCGGGGCACGTCGCCGAGGCGTCAGCGCGGGCGCAGCAGAAAGCGGATGTCGTCGCCGAGCATCGTCGTCTCGACGATGCGGAAATCGAGGCTTTGCTCGAGGCGCTCGAAGGGCCCGAGCGCGGCCAAAGCGCGACCGCTGCCGAGCAGGCGCGGCGCAAGGTAGACCAGCAGCTCGTCGACCAGGCCCTCGCGCAGCAGCGAGGCATTGAGCTTTTCGCCGGCCTCGACATGCAGCTCGTTGACGCCTCGCGAGGCAAGGTCGGCGAGCATCGCCGGCAGATCGACCTTGCCCCTGGCCGAGGGCAGCGCAGTGACCGCCACGCCTTTTGCCTCCAGGCCGCTTCGCAACGCCGGCTCGTCGATCGCGGCGTAGAGCCAGACAGGGCCCGGCGGGGCCAGGATCCGTGCGGTCAGCGGCGTCTGCAGCCGCGAATCGACGATGACGCGCGCCGGCTGATACGCGGTGGCGACGTGGCGCACGTCGAGACGCGGGTCGTCGTCGAGGACGGTGCCGACGCCGGTCAGCAGCGCCCCGGCGCGCTTGCGCCATGCATGGCCATCGCGGCGAGCCGCTTCGCCGGTGATCCACTGGCTGGCGCCGTTGCCGAGCGCGGTACGGCCGTCGAGCGAGACCGCTGCCTTCAGGCGCAACCACGGCCGGCCGCGCTCCATGCGCGAGACGAAACCGATGTTCAGCTCGCGCGCAGCCTCGCCGTGCGTTCCGGCGACAACCTCGATTCCCGCGGCGGTCAGGCGGGCGACGCCGGCGCCGGCGACCAGCGGATTGGGATCGTTCATGGCGACGACGACGCGGCCGACCGCTGCCGCGATCAGCGCGTCGGTGCACGGCGGCGTCCGACCGTGATGCGAGCACGGCTCGAGCGTGACGACGACGGTGGCGCCTCGCACGTCGGCACCGCGGGCGCTGGCGTCGCGCAAGGCCATCACCTCGGCGTGGGCGCCGCCGGCTGCCTGGGTGTGGCCGCGACCGATGACTTCGCCATCTGCAGCGACGATCACGCAACCGACACGCGGGTTCGGTTCCGAGAGGCCGATCGCCTGCGCCGCGAGCGCCAGCGCTTCGCGCATCAGGGCGTCGAAGTCGAGGCTTGCGTTCGATCGGACTGGGGTCATCGGATGCGCAACAGATGGGCAACAAGAGCGTCAGCCCGCGCTCGGCCGGCCCGGGCAGGACTGGTCGCCGCGGATCACGAGGAAGTTCCGCACCGTGGGACCGACGACGCCTTCAACCTCGGCCATGGCATCTGCGATGTTGGCACCGATTGCGACAGTGCCGTCTCGGCCCGCACGGAAGCTGCAGACGCGTCGGTCCGCGGGGCCGGTGCCGAACGTCCAGCCGGTCGGGATGAGGGCCAGCTGACCAGACCAGCTGCCGTCGCCGGGCGCGGGGACCACGCAGCGGTACGCCACGAAGCGGTCGCCGCTGTCGGTCCAGCGGGCGATGCCGAGCGAGTCCGCAGTTGCGTCGAGTCCGACCGCGTCGATGTGCAGGCTGCCGTCCTTGACGAAGCGGACTGTCTTCATCGGCGACGCGCTGCAGTCCGACGGCACCGAATCGTCGGGCCGCGAGCCGCCGGCATGGTGGACCGCGAACCCCACGCGCACGTCCTGAGGCGGATCGCGCGCCTCTGTGGCGATCGGGGGCGTGGCGAAGCTGAAGCGGATGGTGCCGCTCAGAAGCGTCCAGCTGCCGTTGCCGCAGGTCGCCAGATCGGCAGCGGTGACGTCGGCGATCGGCCTCGTCGCGGCGATGCCGCTGCAGCGGCCGACGATGCGGCCGCTCGCGTCGTCGAAGATGTATGCCGATGCACCGCCGGGTGCCTTCCAGGCGCTGCGACCGTCGGCGAGCGAATGCGCGCCGATCGGGATCAGCGGCGAGCGGTCGAACGGGCCGTGCGGCAGGCCGTCGCCGGCGCCGAGTGCGAGCGATGCGGAATAGGCGGGATCCTGGCCGGCGATGACGCTGTCGATGCGAACGCGTTGCGCGGCGCCGCTGCGGTCGGTCCAGCCGACCGTCACCGACGCGCTCTTCGCACCGGCGGTGCCGGTGGCATCGATCCGCTGCGTGATCCGGTAGATGGTGTTGCTGTCGTTGCCGGAAGCACGGTCGGCCACGCGCTCGGAGTCGACGATCGCCGCGTAGGCGGACGCGCCCGGGGCCGCGGCGATGACGGAAAACGCGCGCAACTGCTCGACCTCGCGCTGGCCGAAAGCCACGGCCTCGGCGCGTTGCCGAGCCAGCTCGGCGTACAGCCGCATCTGCCCTTGCAGCGGTGCCACGGCCAGGGTTCCGGTCGCCAGCAGGATGAAGGCGATGAGGGATTCGAGCAGGCTCACGCCGCGCTGGCAACGGCGTGGGGCCGCGCTGAATGAGGCAGCGACCGGCATCAGAAATCCTTCCAGCTGCCGCCGATCCGGGCGAAGGTGCCGGTCCCCGATCGCAGCGCCGCAAGCACGGCGGCGTCGCGGACGATGCTCGCCTCGGCATCGCCGGTGTAGCCGGCCTCGGAAATCGCGGCGCCGTGGATCGACCCCGCCGACGAGGCGCGACGCCATTCGATCGCACCGGCGTACATCACGCCGCTTGCCTTGATGTCGCCTTCGAGTCGCAGGGTCCCGGCCACGACGATGACAACCGGACGATCGCCGCGACCGAGTTCGACGGCGCCACGGACCGTGGCGTCGCCGGCAATCGCCAAGAGACGGTGGCCATCGGCGATCGCCGCCTGCAGCGCTGCCGTGCAATCGGCTGCGCAAGCGATGCGCATCACCGCAGGTTGCGCGGACCATGCGGCCATCGTCATGCCGAACCAGCGTGCGAAGAATCGGTCGGCCGAGAGCTCGGCGAGCCCGCCGTCGCCCGACACCAGGGAGGCGGCGAGCGACGCGCCTGGCGGCGCGAACAGTCGCAGTGAGGCGCCGTCGATGCGACCACCGGCATGGATCGCGACACCGCCGACGGCGGCGTCGCCGTTTTCGATGTCGAGCCGGGCAGTGCCCGCGTCGACGTTGCCACGCACCGTCAGTGCCGCGACCGGAGCCGAGCGCAATCCCGGCAGCAAGCCGAAGCCGACTTGGACGGCTGCCGTCGCATCGTGACCGGTGCTCGCCGAGCCGAGACACACGCCCGGCTCCGAGCAGCCGGTCGCCCTCACGCCGACCATGTCCGGCCGGGGGCCCGGCGAAAAGGCGACGCTGAAGCTGGCGGTGGTCGGCGCCCCCGGCGACGGCATCGGCAGGATCGGTACACCGCCGCCCGGACAACTGCACGACCAGCCGGGATCGCCCAGCTGGCAGGCGACCAGTTGCACGCGCACCGTGCCGGCATCGTTCCACGTCGCCGGCCTGAAGCCGGGCAGGGCGGCGTCGTGCACGAGCACGCGTTCGCGAAGCGAGCGAGCGCCCGCGGCGGAGCTCGGCAGGCAATCGTCGCCGAGCCGGGCGTCGTCGTTGAGCCGGGCCAGCGCCCATTCGAGTCCGGCTTCGGCCGCCTCGAACGCCTGCGACGAGCGCAGCTGGTTCGCCGATGCGCGGGTCTCGACGCCGACACTGCGTTGGGTCGACGTGACGACGATCAGCATCGCCAGGAGCAGCAGCGCCGTGACGGTGAGTGCGGCGACGCCGCGTTGCGCGTGGGCTCGGCCGGACATGCGCGACTCGAAGGCGAACGAGGCGGCGCGAGGGTCAAGCATCGCAGCTGCCGACGACCGGCACGTTGCGCACGCGAACGCTGCTGAAGAGGCTGCGCCGGATCCGTGGATCGGCGATCGATCGGCCGGTCACGGCGATGGCGAAGCTCTTGATGTGCTGTCGTGGCGGGCAGACTGCGCTTCCGGCGGGGCATGGGTCGACGCAAAAGCGCGCCAGGCTCGATTCTTCGGTGTGCGGCTCGATCGTGAAACGAGTGATGCTCAGCAGCGTCGCGTCGGTCAAGGCCTGCCAGTTGCCGTCGCCGAGCTGCAGCTCGAGCGCGCCGTTGTGCAGGCGAAAGCCGAACTGCTCGTTGCCGTCGACGAGGCCGTTCTCGATCGCGTCGCGCGAAAAGCGAACGCGGGCGCCGTCGGAGGCGGCCCGGTCCGGCGCGATTGCAGCGTAGGGGTTCGGCGCCACGCGGCTGCCGTCGTCGCTGCGCACGCCGGAAGCGGAGCCGGCCCAGTAGCCGGCCCGACGCAGGTCGCGCGAGACGATGTCGGCGGCAGTTCGCAGATCCTGCATCAGGCGCATCTCGAGGTCGAGGGCGCGGTTCTCGCGGACGTTGTCCAGAACCACCGACGAGCCGGCGGCGACGACGATCAGGCCGACTGCCATGCCGACCAGAAGCTCGACCAGCGACATGCCTCGCCCGCAGTGGCCAGGCATCATCGGTTCCAGCACCGGCGATTGATGGCGGTGGCATTGGAGGCTGCCGCATCCGACCCGGAAGCGAAGACCAGGCCGTTGCTGTCCTGGCTCAGGCGCAAGGTCCGGCAAGCCGCGTCGTGCGTCTGCGCTCCCGATGCCGCTGCCACGACTTCGTAGGCCGTCGTTGCGTTGCTGCGCATCTGCAGGCTGTAGTGGCCCGACATCGAGCTGCTGGGCAGGCCGAGATCGGCGAGGCTGCCGTAGCTCGGGTTGCTGGAGCGGAACCGCTCCTGCGCGAGCTGCACCTGCATCAGCGCGACCATCGCGTCG